>JACWAE010000085.1 GCA_014874385.1 Dehalococcoidia bacterium
GACTTATCAAATGGAGCTTCACCGACCCCCGTACCCCTACAAGACCAAGATCAAGGCCTCTGGCTGCCCTAACGACTGCGTGGCCGCCATAGCCAGGTCTGATTTCAGCTTAATCGGTACCTGGAGAGACCATTTGAGGATCGATCAGAATGCGGTCAAGGAGTACGCAGATAGGGGATTCGATATCCAGCGCCTGGTTGTCGCCAAGTGCCCCACCGAGGCAATAGAGCTGGTTAACGGCAAACTCGAACTGACACATCCTGAGGACTGTGTCAGATGCATGCACTGCATAAACCTGATGCCAAAGGCAATCAGGCCAGGTGTTGATACTGGCGCAACTATACTGGTCGGCGCCAAAGCACCAATAATCCACGGGGCTGTCCTCTCTACGGTGCTTATTCCTTTTATCAAGGTACAACCCCCCTACACTGAGATAAAGCAGCTTTGGGAGAAGATCATAGAATGGTGGGATGAAAACGGCAAGACCAGGGAGAGGTTGGCCGAGCTTATCGACAGGATGGGAATGCCCACCTTCCTGAAAGCTATAGATGTAGAGCCTTGTCCCCAGATGATATACACGCCCAGAGCAAATCCGTACTTTTTCTGGGAAGCAGCAGAAGCTAAGAAGTAAGGTTTAATCGATTTCAGAAGTGGTGTATAGAAACAATACAGCAACACAATTCTGTTTTTAAGTTACGAAACCAGAGAATTTAGAGGAGGAAGCTATTAATGTGCCCGACGGATGTAGGACCCCCCGATTTCAAGACAATGCTCCCCGATGTGATTAAGAAGAATTATGGTAAATGGAAGTATCACGAGATATTAAAGCCCGGAGTTATGAAGCATGTAGCCGAGTCCGGAGACGCGCTTTATACGGTAAGGGCGGGGTCACCCAAGCTGGTGAGCACAGACTTTATTCGCGACCTCTGTAACATAGCCGACACCTACTGTGACGGACACCTCAGGTTCACCAGTCGCTATAACCCGGAGTTGCTGACTCCCAAAAAGGAGAATGTCGAACCCATAATCAAGGAGCTAAATAAGCTCGGATTACCTGTGGGCGGCACCGGAAGCGGCCCGGGGGCCTGCCTGTCTAACGTCATTCACACCCAGGGCTGGATACACTGCCATGGTGCAGCCTCGGATGCCTCAGGGATTGTCAAAGCCATGATGGACGAGCTCTATGACTATTTCGTGGGCAAGAAGACACTCCCTGCCAAAACGAGACTTTCCCTTGCCTGCTGCCTCAACATGTGTGGCGCCATTCATGCCAGCGACGTGGCCGTGGTAGGAATGCATACACAGGTGCCAAAGATAGACCATGAGAAGATGCATGTAATGTGCGAAATCCCCACAGTTGCGGCATCTTGCCCCACAAGGGCTATCCGTCGGCACCCTGATCCCAATATAAAGAGCGTGGTCGTCGATGAGACGAAGTGCATGTACTGCGGCAACTGCTTCACTGTCTGCCCGGCGATGCCGCTGGCCAGCGCTGAAGGGGACGGGGTCGCTATTTTTGTGGGCGGCAAGGTCTCCAACGCTCGCAAGCCACCTATGTTCTCTCGGGTAGTCGTTCCTCACCTGCCTAATAATCCGCCCCGCTGGCCGGAGGTGGTGAATACTGTAAAGCACATCATCGAAGTATACGCAGAAAATGCGCGGTGGGGAGAGCGCATGGGTGAGTGGATACAGCGAGTAGGCTGGGAGAGGTTCTTCAAGCTTACGGACCTTCCTTTCCCTATGCAGCTTATTGACGACTTCGAGCTAGCCCGAGACACATTCAGGAGCACAACGCAGTTCAAATGGACATAGGAGGAGGGGGGAATGAGCAATGATGAGGAACTGAAGCAGAAGGTCATAGAGTGGTTCCAGACACACTCCAAGGAAGGCCACACGAAGTTCTATATGAAGGATGTCGTGAAGGACCTCTGCGGCGAATACGATAAGCGTGCAATTCAGAAAGCGCTCAACGACTGTACGGTCGATGGAACGCTTCAGTACTGGTCCACGGGTAGCTCGACGATGTTCTGCTTACCAGAGAATTTCTAGGGGTACGGACAGTCATCGCAATTCTGCGAAAACTCACTATAAGCGCTTGGCTGTCTGTGTTCGCTAGAGAAGAACGGGTTGAGAACGAAGCTGCCTCCTCGCAGAAGTTTCAGCTAACAAGCTCATGTGATTGTATTCATGAAAAGTACTAAGAGAATGTGCTCCAGTGTATTAATATCCGCACCGCAGGGCCGTTCCGGCAAGACTGTTGTGAGCTTAGCCTTGTGTGCTCTGCTCAGAAGGCGGGGCCTCTCAGTTCAGCCGTTCAAGAAGGGGCCCGACTATATTGACCCTTCGTGGCTTTCCGGTGCTGCCGGTAGAAGCTGCCGCAACCTTGACCTTTTCTTCATGCCGGAGCAGACGCTGTTAGCTTCCTTCCAGCAGGCTTGCCAGGGGGCGGACGTGGCTCTTATTGAGGGTGCCATGGGGCTCTATGATGGTTTAGACTCGGCGGGATGGGGAAGCACAGCGCATGTAGCTCGTCTCTTGAACGTTCCCGTTATCCTGGTGGTCAATGCAGCCCGGATGACTGGCAGCATAGCTGCCATGGTGATGGGATACCAGCGTTTCCAGCCAGACGTCAAGATTGCTGGCGTCATTCTCAACAATGTTTCAGGCAGCCGGCATGAGCGTAAGCTGACAACTGCAGTAGAGGAATATTGCCACATACCCGTGGTGGGGAGCATACCTCGGGACACAGACCTATGCGTGGGGGAACGTCACCTGGGTCTCATCCCTTTCCCGGAAGCTGAAAGTCCCGAGTCCACTGTAGAACGGATTTGCCGTAAGCTTGAGCCACACCTCAATATAGACAGCATTTTGACTATTGCCCGCAGCTTTGAGGTTGCACCGAGAATTCCTTTGACTGGCATCAGAAATAAGACCAGTCTGGCTAAGATTGGGGTGATGCGAGACCGGGTGTTCAACTTCTACTACCTGGAGAACCTCGAAGCATTGAGCCGGGCTGGCGCTGACCTGGTCTTCATCGACTCGCTGCAAGACCGATTACCTGAAGTTGATGGGCTTTATATTGGGGGTGGCTTTCCTGAGCTTTTTTTGAAAGAACTGGAAGCCAATCGCTTACTTCGTTTAGATATAGCTAACGCCATTGAGGATGGCCTGCCAGTATATGCGGAATGTGCCGGGTTGATGTATCTATGCCGGGGTATCCGCTGGCAAGGGCAGTGGCATGAAATGGTCGGCATAATACCTGCTGAGGTAGAGATGTCTATGCGGCCTAAAGGTCATGGCTATGTGAAGGCTGAAGTAATCGAGGAAAATCCCTACTTCCCCATCGGCTTAACCCTGCGGGGTCATGAATTTCATCATTCGAAGCTATCAAAACTGGATGGCGTTAAGTTTGCCTATCGTATAAGGCAAGGACACGGGATAGATGGCGAGGTAGATGGTATCATATACAAGAATGTATTTGCAGCTTATACCCATCTACATGCTTTGAGTATACCCGAGTGGGCTGAGGCTTTCGTATCCCTGGCATCGCAGGAACGGAAATGCCCTTCGACCCCAGCACTAAGAAATTAATAAGATAGCGGCAAAATCAATCTAGGAGGTAAACATGCCGAAGGCTAAACTTGCTGGAATCGAAATCGAGATCGATGAGGACGGTTTCATCCAGGAACCAGAGAAGTGGTCCAAAGAGGTGGCCGAGGACCTGGGCAAAGAGGAGAGCAGCATTCAGCCCATGACCGAGGATCACTGGAGGCTAGTGAACTATATCAGGGATTACTACCTCAAATTTGGGGTTGCTCCCCCGGTGCGGATGCTGTGCAAACAGAATAAATTTGAACTGAAATATCTTTACGAAATGTTCCCCAAGGGGCCAGCGGCGGGAGCTTGTAAGGTAGCCGGATTGCCCAAACCGACCGGTTGTGTGTAAGCGTAGCTTCCCTCGATTCGGACATACCGGCTGGAGGGGACAAGCGGGAAGTTATAACCGGCGAATTTGAGAAAAGGCAACAGCAGAGGGAAGCGTAAGGAGGCCCGTGTCATTATGGGTAATAATTACGCTTTCCTCACGCTCTAGCTTTTATATTATCCTCATAGCAAGCAAAAGCGTTCTTCATTACAACTGCAATACTGCTTCTTTTTAGTCTCTTCACTAAGGTCTACCGCTTTATGCCTGCGTTCCGGAGAAAGAACTCGATAAGCGGCTCACCTGCCCCTTCTAATCACCAATGGGTAGATATCCGCATCTTAGAATTGATCTCCTTTACGCCCGGCACCTTCCTGGCTATCTCTCTTATCTTATCAGCTTCCACTAATGACCCCACAGATCCACTAATAGTGATAACACCTCCATCTGCCTCAATTTCAATTCCACCATCTGCGTTGCCTGCCTCCCTTGCAACTGCGGCTCTAACCTCGGTGCCCAGCACCATATCATCCATAATCTTTTGCGACTCCGGAGTAGGCTTGAATTTATCCAGGCTTGCGACGTAAGATACAAGCCCACAGGCATCGTCAATGCTTATATGCTCAAGATTAATAACAATATCGTATAGCGCCGGATCATACCAATCTGCATGATAAAGGAATCTCGTCCACTTGACCCTTTTCTCATCGATATCCTTAATGAATTTTATCGCTTTTTCCCGGCTTAAATTGTTGCGCTCCATAGCTGCTTTTATCCGGAATTCCATATCTGCAATGACTCTGACCCTCAAGACCAGAGGAATTTCCTTGAGCAGCAAATGGCCTGCATGTCCATGATACACGACCTTATCATTCCTGACCTCTTTATATATGGCTGCTCGAATGTAGGCGAGATAGTGGACCCTTTCCGTAGTTAAACGTTCCAGAAATCCCGGTGGTTCGGCAAGAGCATCAGACAGCTTCTCCAATGGCGCACCATATTGCCCGGCTGCTCTTACTATTACTTCCCTGGATATACAACGATAGCCAAGTTTTTCGGCCAGGCATTCAGCCAGAGTCTGCCCACCGCTGAATGTACCCCTCGATATGGTAATAATTGCCATCACATCCTCCTGTTCTCCACGCCCTGATTATAAGACATTAAATAGGTCGGTGACAATAAATACCAGCCAGAAGTCTTTAGGGTCATCTTTTAGCGGTTTCAGGAAAGAGGCAATAACTTTCAATATTGCGGGATGTCTGGTATTGAAGACAGCGTCATTCTTTGATAACTATAAGCCCGGCCGCAGCCAGAGTCAGAATTATTGCTACTATAAGGGCAAATGCAATGTACATGCCCCCTTTGCTTCGCACCATTCCTACGAGCCCTCCCCACATTCCAAGCACTGCGGCAGAGCAAGTAACAGATATACCCAGCATTGCTATTGCATCACCATGAGACAGCATACCCAGATACCAATGCCCTTCAGGGGTTTTGATACCGGCACACCCCTTCCAGATGGCGTCCACACTAGCACCACTCCAGAGTTGGTTAAGCAAACACGTCTTGTCGAGGTAGCCATTCGATATCATGTAAATCACTATACCGACTATTGAAATTAATATACCGAGAAGGGCAACCCGGTAGGCAATTTCTCCGTAAATGACTCCCGTGACTGGTACTTCCGGAGACTTTTCCTTTTCCATAGCACAACACCTGCATTACAATTTGTTAATCCCATCGATGACCAGTTTGACCCCTGCACCGATCATTACTAATATAATAATCCATCGGATAAATTGTGCCTTCACTCTGAACATTAACCTCGCCCCTATGCTCGTTCCAATCACTACTCCAATTATGCACGCTACTACAAACAGCGGAAAGATACCTCCGCGCATGATGTAGGGCCAGACAGCGGCAGTGTCGCCTATGCCTATCAAGACCTTACTGGAAGCAGCCGCGACCTTAAGTGGAGCAAGCATAACCAGGTTGAATACAGGGACCATAGCCCAGCCGGCTCCCAAGCCAAACATACCCGAGATTATTCCGCATCCGCAAAACAGAAGGATTCCAACGGGTGACCTTGTAACCTTATAGTTCACAACTTTACCCATTGATTCTTCCCAGTAAGACATTGCCAGGCCCAACCTCTGCGTAAAACCGTCAACCTTCTTTACTTCGGGATACTCGACTTTCTTTCCCCCAAAGAGTATCAGAAAAGCAATAAATATTACGAGGATACCTAGAATCAGCCTTATCAAGGCTTCTCCCAAATCGCCCGCTGAAGCTGCAACATAACCGGCTAATAGAGCACCTACTACAGCAAAGACGGTGTAAGGGACCGCTGCAAAGAAGAGCAACCTTATGTTTGCCAGCCCCCTCCGCAGGAATGGACGGGCGGCAATCAGCGACCCAGCCATAGCTACGACCAAGCCGGTTGCCCTGATAATGAACGAATCTATGGGTGTAAAACCCATCATCAGAGGTGTGAACACAACCCCACCGCCCACACCACCCAGCACAGCAACAACACCTATTACTGTGCATATAGCCACAAACACGAAGAAGAACTCTACCGGACTTAAACCCATCGATTGGTCCGCTGAGTCCGCAGCATAGCCTATGCCACTGCAAAATAGAAATAACAGTATAGCGAGTACAATGGCACTAGCAGTGGAAAGCTTTGATAGCCTCATCATTTTTTACAATGAATCTCGGGTTACCTAACTACTCTCCCAACTTGTTTGGCATAGGCCATAGCCAGCGTCCTGTAAATGAGGTGAGCGCCTTTGGAGAATGGAGCATATATGAGCAGGCTAAACATGAGCCAGAGGTGAACTAGGTAGACCGAGTAGGTCGCTGTCGCCAGTTTAGCCAGCCTAACCACTTCAGTAGCAACTCCGCTGATAGCAACGAATGAAAGCAGCAGGATAAGAAACCAGTCGAAATAGGTCGTCTCGCTTCTGTTACTACTGCCTGTGAAAAACCTCCTGTAGATTGCCAGCACGCAGCCAGCAAGAAGCAGAAGAGAGCCCAGATTCCCTGCTATCTTGATAGGACTGGTCAAGGGATATGGCGACTCTATCCCCGCTAAATGATAGACTGCGCCCAGAAAGGCAGCGAGTAGAAGCAGGATAAACCCGTAGAAGATTGCTAAATGTGTATAACGGTTGGTTTTGTTCGCCTGACACTTTCCGAAATCGCCATGCTTAAATATATCTACTATGGCAAAGCCGAAACTCTTGAGCAAGCCACTCCGGGTACCGGATGCCGGCGCAGGATTTGTTTCGAACTCACTGATACCCTTCCAGAATCTAAAGCCCCCCATAGCAGCCACAACTGCAACGAAGGCAACTATTACAGCCATACCGATGTAGGCGTCGTTGTTTGGAATGAGATGATTGAGGACAATCTCACCTTTGGGAAGGGTGAGATCCTTCGCCACCCCGAGAAAGGCAAATAGAAGTAGCGCAGGGAGGGCAAGCAAAGGCAGCAGGTACTTAGGCGATGAAAAGGCTTTTCTCAAAAAGCCGGGAAGCGCATAACTCATAATTGCGTAACTTCTGACGGCAGCCAGGACATCTCCCGGTTTGGCATCCCGGGGACAGTATGCGGTGCAGTCATTACACCGATGGCATAGCCACACATCGGGGTCCTTCAGCAGTCGATCCTTCAACCCCCGCTGAGCCCACATCATCTCTTTCCTCGGGAAAGGTCTATCGCCAGGAGACAGAGAACAGACAACCGAGCAGGTGCCGCACTGAAAACACTTCTTCAGCGACTCACCGCCAAGGCCAATCACTTCCCTGACGAATTCACCGTCAGGTTTAATGATGTTTCGCTTCTCCATGTGACCTATTCTACAACGCTTCCATGACCAGTTCCGAGATATCCTTTATCTCGATTGTGCCTTCTTTCCCCATAGTAAGAAGGCTATCATCAAACATCAACATGCAATAAGGGCAGGCTACCGCAAGCACGTCTGCGCCGGCATCAATAGCCTGCTGCAGCCTCAGATCGCAGAACCTTTCCTCTTTGGGCGTCTCCATCCAAACCCTTCCGCCGCCGCCCCCGCAGCAAATTGAGGACTGCCTCGAATCTGGGAATTCCAGCAACTCCAATCCAGGGATTGCCTGAAGCACACGGCGTGGCTCATCGTATATCTGATTGTGGCGTCCCAGATAGCAGGGGTCATGATAAATGACCTTCTTTTTGATCTCCTTCGAGAACTTCAGCTTACCATCACGAATAAGCTGGTCCAGCAACTGAGAAAGGTGAAGAACTTCGAACTCAGCTCCAATCTCCGGATATTCATTCTTGAAGGTGTGATAGCAGTGCGGAGAATTGACCACTACTTTTTTCACACCGCTCTCGGCGAACGCCTGAATATTGCTTTTAGCCAGCCCCTGGAATATTGTCTCGTTGCCAGATTTGCGAACACTCTCACCGCAGCAGCGCTCTTTCGCGCCCAATACCCCGAAATCTATCCCGACCTTGTTCAGAATCCCCACGGTAGCCCGGGCGATCCTTCTAACCTTGGCGTCAAACGCCGGGATGCAGCAGGTGAAATAGAGCAGCTCAGTGCCCGGTGTGAAAGCTTTCACGCCCAAATCCTGAGCCCAGTTGCCCCGCTCCTTCTCCGGCTCACCCTGCGGATTGCCGACATAAGAGATATTCTTCACACTCACGCGCAGGGAATCAGGCACCTTGGCCACTCCCATCTCAGCAACTACCTTGCGTATCGCCCTGATGACATCAATCATCTCCACGCCGCGCGGACAGCGAACTTTGCAGGCGCCGCAAGTGGCGCAGGTCCAGATATCTTTATCTCCGAAATCGATCAAACCAAGCTGGGCCCGATGCATCATCCTGCGAGGGAGAAAAGTACGCACCAGGTTCCAGGGACAAGTCCCCGTGCAAGTACCACACTGATAGCATATCTTGAGCGTGTCGCCGCCCATCTCCCGAATAATATCTACTGTTTCCTTATCAGGAATCGCTGGACTCATCACGGCCCTCTTTCGTGCGTTGTTTAGTCTGCGCCCAGCCCGAACTCAACCAAAATCGTTGTCTGCAGGTCAACAACCCTGTCCAGGCTATTACTACATTTCCTTGTAGGGGTTGGGCCCAACCCTCTTTATTGTCTCCATGAACTCATCAAATATCTGTGGCAGCTTCCTGAATTCTGATATGGAAAGCTCTTCCACTCTGATCCTCTCAGACTCAAGCACAAGTCTCTCCAGTGTCTCCTGGACCTTACCCATCCTCGTATTTGCTAGCTCACTGCCTTTTACGAAGTGACACGTGTAATCATCGCCGTGCTTGCATCCAATCATGAGGATACCATCGATACCCTTGGAGAGTGAGTCGGCGATCCAGACTATATTCACCGAACCGAGACATCTCACCGGAATCACCCTTACCCACGGGTTGTAGCTGATGCGGTTGATGCCAGCCATGTCGAGAGCCGGATAGGCATCGTTCTCGCAGAGAAAGGCCACAACTCTCGGCTTCTCCTCATCCGCTTCAGGCACCTCTATAGCCTTGAGCATGGAGCTAATTATGTCAACTGAATAATCTTTAAACGAGATGATTCTTTCAGGACACGAACCCATACAGATAGCACACCTTCGGCATCGGGTCGGATTGGGTAAGGGATTGAATTTTTCATCTTCGTTGTACATACCGAAGGGGCATTCCTCAGTACATCTCTTGCATTGAGTACACCTTTGCATGAACAGGCTCGGATAGCTCCTGTCCCACGTTCTGGGATGTACCGCCTGCCCTCTCGAAGTCAGCTCTACGCATTGGATAGCCTTAAGCGCCGCTCCGGCTGCGTCATCCATGGATCCGGCAATGTCCTCAGGCTGCCGCACGCAACCAGCAGCATATATGCCCGTTCGCCGCGTTTCATACGGGAAACAAATGAAGTGAGAATCGGGGAATCCGTATTTCAAGGTAGGAAGTTCAGGCCCCTGCCGATACTGGAGATGCAACGCAGGAGTCGCGTAGCGCCCCGAATCCGGGGTGATTTCAATAGGCTTCTTCTCGCCTTCCGCAACTTCTGCCTCCACTTTAGGTGCAACTTCGGGCGTAGAGTTGGAGACTATTCCGGCGGCGAGCACCACCAGGTCCACGCTCACTGCAATCGACTCTCCGAGCAGCACATCATAGACCTCAACGGTGATCTTACCGTCTTCTTCGGAAATGCTTTTAACGTCCCCTTTAGCAAGAAAGACTCCAGGCTCCTCCTGTACTCTCTTGTAGAAGTCCTCGTACTGACCTGGCGTTCGAATATCCTTATAGAATATATAGACCTGGGCTTCGGGATTCTGCCCTGTTACGTAGAGCGCCTGCTTCAGCGAAGTCATGCAGCAAAAAGCAGAGCAGTAGGCCAAGTGGGCCGGATCCCTCTGACCGGCACATTGAATGAATGCCACGCTTGTGACTTCTTTGCCATCGGAGGGACGTGTGATTTTACCCTTCTGCGCCAGCTCCTCCATCTGAACATTTGTGATGACATCTTTATACTTGCCGTAGCCCAGGTATTCCAGTTTGCTGGGGTCGTAGGGCTTGAACCCGGTTGCCTGAACGATAGAGCCGATCTTGAGAGAGGTCGAAGCGCCCTTCTGCTTCAGGGAAACGTTGTACATCCCTGGAGCGCCTTCTATCTTCTCGATCTCGGCCCCGGTGAAGACCTTGATTTGGGGGTGCTCTTCCACCTCTTTGACCCTGGCATTTACGCCTGTGTCCTCCAACTCTCGGTATGGAGGATGCTTGGGATATTGCCTGTGCAGTTTGGCCGTCCAGCCACCCAGAGCGGGCTCCTTCTCCACGAGGCAGACCTCATATCCCGCCTCCGCCGCTTCAAGGGCCGAGGTCATTCCGGCTATCCCACCCCCGACCACCAGAATGGTCTTGTCTATCGTTTCAGAGAAGGGCTCCGGTGCCTCAGCCTTCTGGGCCCTGGCCAGGCCCATCCTGAGATAGTCTGCCGCCAGCATCTGAGTATCTTCGTCTTTGGGCGGGTGGACCCAGATAACATGCTCTCTAAGATTGACCCTCTCGACGTATACGGAAGTATCATAGCTGAACACATCCATTTTCGCCCTGGGAGAACAGGCAGCTATGACTACGGTGTTGGTGCCCTCCTGAATATCCTGTGCTATGAGCTTTGCTCCTTCCGCTCCGCACAGGAAGGGATGTGTCTTGCAGTTCTCAACCTTGAACTCCTTGGTGGCTACCCCGCAGAGCTTGTCCATGTCGAGAGCATCAGCAATTCCACAGCCACCGCAGATATAAACTCCGAGCTTTTTAGCCATTTGTCCCCCTTCTTACGATGGACTGAATCGCCTTGAGCGCTGCCCTGGTTCCATCCTGTACAGAAGTGGAAACATCGGTTGGCCTCCTGATACAACCGGCTGCATAAACCCCGGGAGCGTCAGCGGCAACGAAGCCGTAGTTGTCATATACCAGGTTCCCCGGTATCTTCACCTCCGCAGTCATGGGAACCATGCCTGTTGCCAGCACTACCATCTCGAATGATTCTTTTACCTTTTGACCTGCCGCGGTGTCTTCGGCATGAAGTATCAGATCTTTGGTTGCCGGGTCTTCTTCGATCTTGGCGACCTTGCCTCTCACCAGAGTAACCCCTTCGATTGCCTGAACACGCTGGAAGAAATCTTCCAGAATGCCCGACGCACGAACGTCAATGTAGAAGATTGAAACCTTGGTTTCCGGGTTCTGGTCCTTGACGTAGGTGCACTGTTTCAGGGAACCCATGCAACACACCCCTGAGCAATAGGGCAAGTGATTCTGGTCCCGCGACCCGGCGCACTGGACAAAGGCGATACTTTTCACCTCTTTCCCGTCTGAGGGACGAACTATCTTACCCTGAGTTGGCCCGTCAGTAGCCGCCAGTCTCTCCATTATGACATTAGTTATTACGTTCGGATACTTACCATAGCCCAGATTATCAAGTTTAGTAGCATCGTACGGTTTCCAGCCGGTAGCCAGAACAATCGACCCAACCTTCATGTGCAGGCTCTTTGCAGACATGCCCAGGTCAATGGCCTGATACTGGCAAGCGGAAACGCATTTAGCACACTCAGCACCCAGGCAGACCTTGGTATCAATCACATATTTCAGAGGAAACGCCATGGGACTGGTCAGATAGATGGCTTTAGTTTTATCCAATCCGAAGTTAAAATCATTGGGTCTCTCGACCGGGCAAACCTCAGCACACTTGCCACAGGCAGTGCAATTATCATTAACCAGGCGCGGGGTCAGCTTGACAGTAACTTCATAGTCACCCTCTTTGCCTGAAATATCTTCAACTTGCGCCAGAGTAAAAACTTTGATTCTCGGATTTGTCTTGATTCTCCTAAAATTTATCTCGAGCCCACAATAAGGGGCACAAAGTTTAGGGAAATATTTATTCGCCCTGGCTACTCGTCCACCCAGGTACGGATTTTCCTCTATTAAAAAGACCTCGTAACCTACTTCAGCGGCCTCAATTGCTGCTGTCATGCCGCTCATTCCTCCCCCGACAACGAGGATGCCGTTGGGAGAGTTTATACTTTCTATGTTCCCCATGTAGTTCTCCTCATTCGATAGAATCGAGGCCCAACTCTTTCTTCTTCTCCTCTGCCACTTCACCTTTTATTTTAAAGGTATTTTCTGCAAATAGACTGAACCTCAACCAATCAAACCCAAAATCCAGTAACGCTTCGTCATCTTTTTTAATTTTCTTGATAACCTCGTCTTCAATTTCAAAACGGCTGAGGAAGCTGCTCTCAAAAATGAGCTTCCTAAATCGGTCGAGATCGTAAAGGGTAAGATATAACATCTGACTCTTCGCTGGCCCCAAACCTTTACCCTCGACCAAAAGCTTATGCAGGGTAAGCTCTTTATAAGGCTCATTTTTTTGGTTATAGATATCGATCCCCTGGTCCTTCCACCACTCCTCTACTGTCCATTCCTGACCCTCTTTAAGACCCAGGCAGGAGAACTCCTCCTCAACGATGAAACAGAACTCCTCACCATCTGCTCTTTGCGCCGTTTTGGAGGATGCCATCCCCAGAGGATACATGCGACAAGACCATGGCCGGTCTTCATAAATGGAGCATCCCTCTGGAGTTACAAAAGGGCAACTCTTGCGGGCATCATCCTTCATTTTCAGTAGAACCATGGGAAGTTTTTGGTCTGCTAAAAAGGGGGGAAGAGTGTATTTTTCGAGAAACTTTCCCGAAGAAAGTTTTAATGCCCTTTTCATACGGAGGACATCGTAGGGTGAAAGAAAGATGTTTACGTCACCACAACACTGGGTAAAACATGAAAGCTCTTTGCGACAGGAGAACCTGAACTTGCTCCCTGGAGAGAGTCTGGGATATTCCTTTAGTATCGTTTCTTTCCAACTTTTAACCATTTCACCTCATTAGGACTCCAGGTACCGTTAGCGATACCTGGAGTCCTGTACAATCACTCAACTCGTGATTCTCGGCTGCGGACTCACCAGATTATTCAACTATCTGGATTATGTCCCTCTTGAATACGTCCCACTTATTTGTCTTGGGGTCCCACTTGCAGTTGACGAAGACCTTCCAATTTTCATTGTCCATTTTAGGTTTATCCGCCCTGAAGTAGTAACCCGGCCACCTGGTCTCCTCGCGGAACAGGATCGTTCTCACATGGGACTCCGCCTGCCACATTCGATGTATGTTTTCCCAACATCTCATCAGCTCATGAAGGTTCTCGGCAGCCAGCTTCTCGGAATCTTCCCTCAATAACTTGAGAAGCTCAATGGCTGCTTCCAGGGCGGGCTTATTAGTAGTAAACATGGTCGAAGCTCCCCCGGCGTATTCATCCATGAGTTTCTGGAGGCGGAACATGAACTGCTTAGGACGAATGTAGTTTTCATTGATGTCCGGACTGTCTGTCTGGCTTTTGAATTGCGCAAAGGTGTCCAACGGCTTGAGAATCTGCTTCTTAAGATTCTCGACCATTGCCGCGTCCACCTTGGGCTGTGTAGGATTGTCAACGACGTAAGCCAGAGCTGATTTAGCACGGATCCGTCCCTCTGCATGGGAACCGTCAGAAAACTTGTGACTGGAAGCCCCTGAGGCGTCGCCGGCACAGAAGAGTCCCTTAACAGTAGCCATGCCATTGTAGCCCCAGAAGTATTCCTTCTTGGACTTTTCAGTCTGGAGGTCCTCAGGTCCGCTTATCCAGGCACCCGAAGCCCCTGAATGTGAACCAATGAAGTAGGGCTCGCAAGCCTGAATTTCTGAAGGTTTCTGCTCGGGAGCGATATCGCTGCCTGCCCAGAGCAGTGCCTGAGAAATTGTCATATCCAGGAAGTCTTCCCAGGCCTCAGACTCTACTTCCTTCAGCTTCTTCTTCCTCTCCTTCTCATCGGCCACAGCCCCTACGATGGCACCGATAGCATCTTCTGTTCTCATGTATGCCGGACCTTTGCCTTCCTTCTGGTCCAACATCATCAGGTAGTTTCTCAGATTGGCGGGAACCGGTTTTACTAGTCCATAGGGCGCCCAGTTCTGCAATTCCGGTCTCCGCTCGACCATATAGTCGCCACCTAAGGCAGTGGTCGCCTTAGCCTTAAAGAGAAGGAACCAGGCTCCGACCGGGCCATAGGCATCCTTAAACCGAACAGGAATGAAGCGGACTTCCTGGCAGGTCATTTCGGCGCCAGCCTTCAACGTAAAGTAAGCGCTGGACCCGGTGTTAAACGGGGGATACCAGGACCTTCCCAAACCCTCACCGACTGAGCGAGGTCTGAATACGTGAACCGCTCCACCCATCGCATCCACTACTGCCTTGGCTTTGAACACATAGAACTTGTTTTCCCTGACACTAAATCCTACCGCTCCGGCAATTCGGTCTCCATCCATCAAGGGTTCCGTAATAAACACCCTCTCATAAATCTTGCCGTTTTCGCCCAATTGGGCCATGGCGTTCTTGGCTGCTTCTGAAATCACGATTTTATAAGACTCGCCATTGATCATAAGCTGCCAAGGGCCTTCAAATACGTAATTGCCATCTTTGTCTTTCCAGATGGGCAGCCCCCACTTTTCAAACAGGTGGACTGAACCATCTACATGCCGGGCAATGTCATAGACCAGGTCATCCCTGGTAATACCCATAAGGTCACTTCTGACATAGTGAACATAGTCCTCAGGTGTTCTTCCTTTCGCCTTCATACCCACATACTGGTTAAGGGCTGAAAGTCCCATGGCAACGGCGCCACTTCTATCCATGGCTGCCTTGTCCACCAAAGCCACCTTAAGATTATGTTTCTTCGCCCAGTAAGCTGCTTCAACAGCAGCCCCACACGCTGCCATACCGCCACCGATAATCAATAAATCGGTGGTTACTTCAACAGTATCAAATGCTGCCATCTTCATCACCTCTATTCTACTTCTATTCTACTTCTTTTTTAATGTCGGAAGCGCCGGAACACGCAACGACTCGGGCTCGGTAAACAACAATGGGCTCTTGAGGTCTTCTGCTTCCGGAGCAGTCTTGAATCCTCCGTCAGGTACAGCAGAACCCTCAGGAGTGGTTCTGGTGGGGAACCTGAATCTCTTAAGGCTCTTATTTCGGAACTTGACAGTCCACATGATGTCTTCCGTTCCACGGAGGGGGGTCACGCTTGCGCCTAGAGGTATGAAGTCAGCATAACCTCTGACCGCCATAGCCTGCTGGGGGCAAATCTTGACACAGCACATACATTCCCAGCACATCGCCGGGTCGCGGTTGTAAGCCTTCATGGTCGCTGGATTTAAAACCATGAGGTCATTGGGACAAATATACTGACAAGCAGTCTTATCTTGCCCTTTACAACCATCACACTTCTCCATGATTACATAACTTGGCATTCATTGCCTCCTTTCTCATAAATTTATTATTGAGCCAAGTTTGTGTTTTAAAATACTATGCAGCTTTTCCTTTTCTTCCTACCACCCCCTCTAGCAGGATTGCATAAATGCATCCGTTATATTCAGACTTACCTTTTCGACTTCCAGGTCGAATAGTACCGGACCGTCCACCCTTTCAGGCCTTTATTACCTCAGGACTAGCACTCTACTCCTTAGCTCTATCGCTCTGGTAGTAATCCGCCAGTATCTTGGCCACTTCGGGGCGGCTGAATTCGGGTGGAGGAGCCTCGCCGCGGGAAAGCATTTCGCGAACCTTAGTGCCGGATAACATCAAGTAGTCCTCATTGGTATGAGAGCAATTGCGAACCATAACGATAGCCTTGCATTTGTTGCACCATACGGTGTTGTCTCCACGATAGATGCCGATCTTGAGAGCATCCTTGGGAATCTTATCAAATATGGTTTGGGCATCAAAAGGCCCATAATAGCTGCCAACACCAGCGTGGTCACGGCCGGTAATCAGGGTTGTGGCTCCCATATTCTGACGGAAGACGGCATGCAGCAAGGCTTCACGCGGGCCGGCATACAGCATGTCGAATCCATATCCCGTGACCTCGACTGAGTTGGGTGGGAAATAATGCTCCACCATTTTTCTAATTGCCATATCGCGCACATCGGCAGGAATATCACCCTTCTTCAACTTGCCCAGCAGCATGTGAATCACCGCGCCATCGGCGCCTGTTTCTTTCATCGCCATCTTGACAAGCTCTTCGTGTGCCCGGTGCATGGGGTTACGGGTCTGGAACGCCACTACCTTCTTCCAGCCATGTTTCTGGATCAATTCGCGTATTTGCGGAGCTGTTCGGAAGGTCTCAGGGAAATCGGTAGCAAAATAAGAATAGTTCAATACCTGAATCGGACCGGAGATGAATGTTCTTCCCGCGCTCATCCAGTTAGCGACGCCGGGATGTTTCTCATCGAGAGTACCGAAGACCTTCTCAGCCATAAACTTCATCTGCTCCTCGGTTGCCTCCTCAATGGCCTGCACATTCTGGATGGCGATAACCGGGTTGCCTGCGACATTGGGGTCCTTGAGCGCAATGCGCTTAGCGCCCTTGATTGAACTGGCATCTTTGACCACGTTTACGATGGGAACAGGCCAGAAGAGACCGTTGTTCGTCTCCATTTTCTCAGCTACTTTCAGAGACTCTTGGAGACCCATGTATCCCTTCAAAGGATTAAAATATCCAGCTCCGAGCATCACTGCGTTTGCTGCCGCCTGCGAACATATAACTATAGAGGGCAGGGTTTGTGCTTCTTTCAGAAGCTTTGCCCGCTCTGCATCATCTGCCACGTAGAGTGGATTTAGAGTGTCTGAACCATGTGGTTTTATAAGTTTATCTGCCATACTATCTCCTTATTTCTTAAATTTCTGTTAACTGCACCACAACTAACTCTCTCTTAACACTATAGATAATGACCTGTCTGAAGACTTCGCCAAATGATTCCAAATCACCAAAGATTCAAGGCAACTACTTTCAGGATAACCCTCTTCTTTCCGCTGAGAGTATTTGCGAATATCGTCCCCCTTTCCTCGCATACATTCTAGTAAATGTTAACATTTACAATTGTAAGTATACATCGACTAATCGGCTTATTCTAACGTAAGCAATAATGCCTAGAAAAGTTCAAGAATTTCTAGGCATATGTTCGAAGTGGTTCGGGATGTAGGCAAATCGCCTCGAGCATAATGGGCAGGCTGAAACCTGAGAGGTAGAGCCAGTGGATTACCTCTTAGTTGAACCTTCGGGCTATCTGAGGTAAAATAGTACGCATGGATAAGAGCATAGAAAAAATCAGAATCATCATTGCCGACGACCATGCAGTGGTGCGTGAAGGCACCCGAGAGCTGCTACAAAAGGAACCAGATTTGGAGGTTGTCGGTGAAGCCGGTGATGGTGAAGAAGCCGTGAGGCTCGTCAAAGAGCTCATTCCGGACGTTGCTATACTGGATATCGCCATGCCCGGACTTAACGGTATTGAAGCAACTAAGCAGATCAAAGCCATCTTACCAAGCACGGCAGTGCTTATATTGACCGCTTACGATTACGACCAGTACGTCTTTGCCCTTCTTGAGGCTGGAGCTGCCGGCTACTTATTAAAGGATGTCCCCAGTCAAAAGCTGGTTGAGGCTGTTCGGGCAGTGCACGCCGGTGAATCGGCACTTCACCCGGTTATCGCACGCAAGGCACTCAAACACTTTGTGCCTAATTCTAGTAAGACCGGCGAACTGCAAGCCCAACCCCTTACTGATAGGGAGGCAGAAGTGCTGCGGTTAGCCGCTAAGGGACAAAGCAATAGACAAATAGCCAATAAGCTGGGGCTGAGCGTGCGCACGGTTCAGGCTCATCTGAGCAATGTCTTTAACAAGCTCAAGGTGGGGTCGCGTACCGAGGCGGTAATCTCTGCGTTAAAGACCGGACTGCTTACCTTGCAGGACATAACTGATTCGGTGGACGAGCCAGAGGCTCCGTGACGCCATTTACCTGATGACACAAATATTCGCTCGTTATGATTAAGAGGAGATTCTAAATGCCCCTTTATCAACTTTAAACAAATTCAAATAGGCTAACTCACAACTCCGAAACCGACAACAATTATATTTATAGTCTTCATAACCACAGGTTAACTTCTCTTCTTTAGGAGGGGGTGTGATATGAATAATAGGAAGGACGGTGGGCACCAGGAAGCACCGTCAAGGCTACAAGCTAACTGGGAGGAACTGCAGCAGCACGTTTCTATTTTTAAGGAAAACGAACAATCGCTGGCGGCTTTGAACGCCATCTCCGATCTTATTAATCAGCCCCTGGAAATCCGACAGGTTCTCACGCTTGTGGCCGATAAGACCATGGAAGTAATGGGCGTGGATGCTATTCTTATCTTCCTCGTAGATGAAGAAACTCAGGAGCTTCTACTGGAAGTCAGCGAGGGAGTCTCGGAGGAATTCGTGGCTGGCGTGAGGAAAATGAAGGTAGGGGAGGGCTTTAATGGAACAGTAGCGCAAACGGGGAAAGCCCTATTTGTGGATGATGCCAGTACCGATCCTCTGCTAAGCAGGCAGGTCGTGGTTGTCGAGGGAATAAGGTCACAGCTTATTGTTCCTTTGCGATCTAGAGGGAAAGTGGTGGGAACCATCTGTGTCGCCAGGCACAGGCCGGGGAAATTCCAGATGGCTGAAGTGGCGTTGCTGAGCAGTATTGGAAATGCCCTCGGGGCTGGTCTTGAGAATGCCATACTCTACCAGGAGATGGAACAGGCGCTAACGTTATTGCGACAATCGGAGGAGAAATATCGCGACCTTTTCGAGAACGCCTATGATGCTATCTGGTTGCATGATTTAGACGGCAATATGCTCGCCGCGAATAAGGCATGCGAAAAGCTCACCGGGTATACCGCAGATGAACTTTTAAAGGTACATATCTGCCGACTGATTCCTGAGTGCAGCCGGTCAAGTATCGAGCAGACAGAGCGTAAATTAATTCTGAACGAGTATGTTGAACATCGTTGTGAAGGGGAACTGATCAAAAAAGACGGGGCGAAGGCGATTGTCCAGATTACGACCAGCTTAATAGCTCACGATGGCGAAATAGTGGGTTTTCAGCATTGCGCCCGGGACATAACAGAGGAGAGACAATTGCAGCAGAACCTTCGCTATTACCTGCAACAGGTCACCCGAGCTCAGGAGGAAGAACGCAAGCGAATCGCCAGGGAATTACATGACGAGACCCTGCAAAACTTAATCGCTATCTCACGTCAGTTGGAGAAGATTACTTCCAGCGATGCATTATGGGAAGAGAGTGTCGAAGCTGTGCGCAGCTTTAAGAAACAAATCGAAGTTGCAGTGCAGGAGATACGCCGTTTTAGCCACGACCTGCGACCCTCGGTGCTGGACGACCTCGGACTGCTGCCTGCGCTAGAACTGCTGGCTGACGATCTGAACAAACAAGGAATTACTACTAGCTTCAAGGCGACCGGCGAGGCGAGGCGGCTTGCGCCTGAGGTAGAGGTGATGCTATTTCGCATCGCACAGGAGGCAGTGAGTAACATCTGGCGGCATTCTCATGCTTCAACGGCAGAACTTGTTATAGAGTTCAGCGATGCTATGGTCAAGCTGAATATCAAAGATGACGGCAGCGGTTTTAGATTACCGCAAAGGGCAGGAGACCTGGCTGGCCTGGGAAAGCTGGGATTGGCAGGAATGCACGAGCGTGCCAGATTGCTGGGCGGGACTCTAACGCTGACGAGCGACGAAGGCAAGGGAACAATGGTAACTGTCGAAATCCCGGTATCAGCTTTCAAGGAAAGAAAAACTGTCAGTTTTGGGGATAAACGATGCACCTCCCCTTCAGAGACAATATGATGGCCCGCAGTGGTAAGCACCAACTGCGGGAATATATTTGGGAATGGCTTCTGGAAAGCTAAAGCAAATACAGGAAGCAGTGAGGATATAGAGCAGATCAGGGAAACGCTTGATTACAACGATTGAAAACCTTGAAGGTATTCACCACCCTTTAATCAATGAAAAAACGACTGAATCCGTCAGCCCACAGGAGCACACGTGATCTCCATTTCAAAACTACTCTGCGATATCAGTTCGCCCGGCGACAATCTTCGCTATGGAGCACCACAGCCACCTATAGTGGTGTGGAACTGCACTCAACGCTGCAATCTGAAATGCCTTCATTGCTATGCCCGGTCTCAGGACAAGGTTTACCAGGGTGAATTAACCACCGAAGAGAGTAAAGCTTTCCTTCAGGATCTCGCAGACTTTAAAGTTCCTGTCATCCTGTTCTCCGGAGGCGAACCTACGCTCAGGAAGGATATCATTGAACTGGCTAGCTGGGCAAAGAGGCTGGGAATCAGGGTTGTCCTTTCCACCAATGGTACATTGATCACTGACAAACTGGCTGAGGAAATAATCAAAGTAGGATTTGGCGAGGTAGGGATAAGTCTCGATGGTATCGGAGCCGTAAACGACCATTTTCGAGGTCAGGAAGGGGCTTTTGAAGCTGCCCTCCAGGGTTTCCGGCGGCTGGTGGCCCTTAAACAAAGGATGTCCTTGAGGCTGACCATCACCCGGCACAACTATCGCGAGATACCAGCCATATTTGACCTTGTGGAGCGTGAGAGAATTGACCGCATCTGCTTCTATCACCTGGCCTATGCAGGACGGGGGAGCAGTATGCAAGCTGAAGACATATCCCCTCAGGAAACACGCGATGTCGTAGACCTTATCTTTGACAGAACGGTGGACCTGCACCGACGCGGTCTGGACAAGGACATCTTAACTGTGGATAACCATGCTGACGGTGTGTACCTGTACCTGAAGGTTAAACGCGAGAATCCAGGCAGAGCATCCAAAGTTCTGGAGCTACTGCGGCGAAACGGGGGCAACAACTCGGGAATCCGCATCGCAGCAGTCGACAACCTGGGCTACGTTCACCCCGACCAGTTCTGGTGGCACTACTCGCTGGGCAATGTGCGGCAGCGAAAATTCGGTGATATCTGGTCTGATACTTCAGAGCCACTGCTGCAGGGTCTGAGGAACCGTAAGCCCCAGCTCAAAGGGCGCTGTGGGCGGTGTCAGTATCTCGATTTGTGCAACGGCAACCTCCGGGTACGAGCAGAGGCTGTATATGGCGATGTTTGGGCCGATGACCCTGCCTGTTATCTCACCGATGAGGAGATCGGACTTTGACTAAGAGCGAATCACCCCCAGGGCAGACTGACCAGGCAAAACTGCGGCTGGTAGCCTGG
Organism: Dehalococcoidia bacterium; assembly: GCA_014874385.1. Taxonomy (GTDB): domain Bacteria; phylum Chloroflexota; class Dehalococcoidia; order SZUA-161; family SZUA-161; genus JACWAE01. Next base: position 21,640 of record JACWAE010000085.1, read on the forward strand.
GAGATAACGAAAAGCTGCAACCTGCATTGCGCCCACTGCCGAGGCTCTGCTGATAGCGGCCCTTATCATGGAGAGCTGTCGCGTGAGGAATGCTTTGCCCTCATTGATGATATTCTTAAAGTAGGACGGCCGATACTTATCCTCACCGGCGGCGAGCCCCTGAAGAGGGAAGACTTCTTTGACATTGCCGGGTATGCAGCAGGCAAGGGAATTCGGGTTGTGGTAGGGAGCAATGGCACTCTCATAACAAAGGAAATAGCCACCAGGATGAAGGCAGTCCCTATCTCACGAGTGGGTATAAGCCTGGATTTTCCCAATCGAGAGCTTCAAGACAAGTTCCGTGGCTCGTCTGGAGCCTTCGATGCTGCTCTCGCCGGGATAGAGTGTGCCCGCAACGCAGGCATCGAAGTCCAGATTAACAGCACCATCACCCGGCTCAACGCTCACTATCTCGATGACCTTATCTCTCTGGCCTTGAATGTGGGAGCGGTGGCCTTCCATCCCTTCCTGTTAGTGCCCACCGGCCGGGGCAAAAGCCTACAAGAGCATGTTCTCTCGGCTCAAGACTACGAGCAGCTCCTTATCCAAATATATGAGAAACAGCAGCAGCTTGGCAACCGCCTGTTCTTCAAACCTACCGATGCCCCCAGCTATATGCGAGTAGTACAACAGCAGGAGATGCTGAAATGCTCCTCAGAGCAGAATCAATCCTCAGCCGTTAGGAACGTACGACATGCCGACCACGGTTCTATGAATGCGATGAGCAGGGGGTGTCTTGGAGGTATCAGCTTCTGTTTCATATCACATGTCGGGCGGGTGCAGGGCTGTGGCTATCTCGACGTGGAAGCGGGGAATATTCGGGAACAGCCATTCCACCGGATATGGCAAGATTCACCGCTGTTTAACCAGTTGCGTGACTACTCCCTGATTAAAGGTAAGTGTGGTCTTTGCAAGTACAAAATAGTCTGCGGCGGCTGCCGTGCCCGCGCTTATGAGGCGACAGGGGACTACCTGGAGGCTGAACCGTATTGTCTCTATCAACCACACGGTGATAATTGATATGTTACTGGATATTACCAATAAAAAACTACTGAACCTGGTTCAGATGGAGTTCCCGCTTTGCCGCGAACCCTTCGCCGAATTGGGCAGCATTCTGGATATCAGCGAAGATGAGGTGCTCAAGCGGCTGCAAGAACTCAAGAAGGAGAAAATCATCCGCACTATCAACGCTGTCTTCGAATCAGCGCGTCTGGGCTATCATAGCACGCTGGTGGCTATGCATGTGGATGAGCAGCATGTGGAACAAGCAGCCACTTTTATCAACCGTCAGGCAGGAGTAAGCCACAATTACCTGCGGAACCACTACTTCAATCTTTGGTTCACCTTGAGTGCACCCAGAGATACCGTTCTTGATGCTGTCGCCGCCCAACTCGGAGAGGCTGTCGCCGCCGAGCGCACCCTGTCCCTGCCTACTCGCCAGGTATTTAAAATTATGGTATACTTCAACATGCTGGACGAAGGGGATGGGCGGCTCTCGGAAGGGGCAGTCCAGCCTCCAAATAGAACCGCAGGGCACTTAAGTGAAGACGATAAAGGGCTGGTGCGGGAGTTGCAGCGGGACTTACCTCTCGAAAGATACCCCTTCGATAAAATGGCAGCCCGTTTAGGGCTGGACATCGACCAATTTCTGTACAGAGCAGTTTCTCTCAGGGAGAGGGGTGTCATGAGGCGCTTCGCCGCCCGCTTAAACCACCGTGAGGCAGGCTTTTCATCTAATGCCCTTTCCTGCTGGAGGGTGGCGCAGGATAAGCTGGCTCAAGTGGGACAGGCTATAGCAAGTTACCCCCAAGTGAGTCATTGCTACGAGAGGCGGACCGCTCCCGAATGGCACTATAATATATATGCCATGGTCCATGGACATACCAAAGACGATTGCGGTTCTCTGGCTCTCCACATTTCTCAAGAGACCGGAATCAAAGATTATGTCCTTCTTTATAGCATTAAGGAGTACCTCAGGCGCAGTGTCAGGTATTTCATTGACTGAGCAGCATAATGTCAAGTTACTATCCTATCTTCCTGAATTTAAAGGGCAGGAGATGCATAGTGGTTGGCGGAGGTTCGGTGGCAGAACGCAAGGTCGGGATGCTTCTTGAACACCAGGCATCGGTGACAGTGATAAGTCCAACATTGAGCCAAGGATTGCAGCACCATGCAGAGCAGGGTGCTATTCAAGCGATTACCCGGAATTACCAGACAGGTGACCTTAAAGGAGCCTTCCTGGTTATCGCTGCTACCGATGACCCGTCTCTCAACGCCGCCGTAGCAGGGCAAGGCAGAAAACAGCGGGCGCTGGTAAATGTAGTGGACGACCCCAGGCACTCCGATTTTATCGTCCCCGCAATGGTGCGTCGCGGCGATATCACTATTGCAATTTCCACAGCAGGCAAGAGTCCGGCGTTGGCTCGCAAGCTTCGCTCGCTATTGGAGGCCGCTTTACCGGCAGAGTACGCTTCCCTGGTAACCCTTGTCTCAGAAGTACGCCAGGAGCTAGCTCAACGACAGAGTCCGGTGAATAGCGATGTTTGGCAGAGATGCCTCGATATTGATATACTAGTAGATATGATAAAGAAGGGTCAGCTTGAAAAGGCGCGCCAAAAACTTGTTGACGATCTGCTGGCTGCAGACAGTCGAATACGGTAGCCATGATGAATGAAAAAATCACGGTTGTAGGACTGAATCATAAGACGGCACCGGTTTCCCTTCGGGAGAGAGTAGCCTTAAGCCCAGGCCTTCTGAATGAGGCGCTGCAAACGCTCTCTAAATATATGAGCCAGGGTGTTATTCTCTCTACCTGTAACCGCACAGAAGTATATACCATATGCAGTACACAATCTTCTCCCGGCAAGGCCCTTGAATTTCTCAGTGCTCACAGCGGAATACCGGCGGAGGAACTCACGCCCCACCTTTACACCCTGGGGGAGGAAGAAGCGGTGAACCACCTTTTCCGTGTGGCAGCCGGGCTGGAGTCCATGATACTGGGTGAATACGAGGTACTGGGACAGGTGAGACGGGCATTGGAGGAGGCCGAGAGTAGCGACCTCGTTGTTTATCCCGTGCTCGAACTTTTTCAGCAGGCAGTTAGAGTGGGCAGAAAGGTACGGGAGGAGACCGATATAAGCAAAAATGCCGCCTCCGTTAGTTCGGCAGCAGTGATGCTGGCGAAAAAATTATTTGGCGACCTGGAGCACCGTAAGGTATTGCTGATTGGTGCTGGCGAGGCCGGAACGCTGGTAGCCAAGGCGCTGGTCAAGGTTGGGGCATGCCAGGTTACAGTGGCTAACCGCTCCTACTCTAAGTCAGCCGCTCTGGCGGCTGAGGTGAAAGGTGCCGCTATCCCCTTCCACCAGCTAAGTGAGGCGCTGAGCCAGGCCGATATCCTGATCAGTTGCAGTGCAGCTCCTCACTACATCATCAAGCCCCCCATTGTTCGCCAGGTGATGGGAGCACGCCCATCGCGTCCACTCATGGCTATCGATATCGCTGTCCCCTGTGACATAGACCCTGAGGTGAAGAATATAGAGGGGGTCACTTTGTATAACATAGATGACCTCAGCTCGGTAGCGGAGGTGAACCGTCAGCTCAGGGAGCAGGAAACAGAGAAGGCAACAGCCATCATTGAGGCTGAAGTGAGCAAGTTTATGGACTGGCGCAACACGCGGGATATGGCACCCATTATCAAGGCACTGGTAGACAAGGCTGAGGTGATACGCACCACTCAACTGTCCAGAGCCCTGGGAGAAATCCCTGACCTATCCGCAGAGGATAGGGGGCGTCTGGATGCCATGACGCGAGCCATAGTCAAAAATCTGCTGCACAAACCTATCTACTATCTCAAGAAACAAAATGGGCATAATATTCAGGCTATTAAGGAAATTTTCGACCTAGAGGTCTAATAGTTTGGCAGCAGCAAAGCGGCTGGTAGTCGGTTCCAGGGGTAGCAGGCTCGCAGTGATACAAGCAGAGGAGCTCATGGGGCAACTGAGGAATGCAGTGCCCCAGCTTGAACTCAGCCTCGTTAAGATAAGAACACAGGGCGATAGAGACCGCAAATCCCCCCTCAGCCAAATAGGTGGACGTGGAGTCTTCGTAAAGGAACTGGAAGACGCCTTGCTCAGGGGCAAGATAGATGTGGCGGTGCATAGTCTTAAGGATATGCCCAGCCAGCTTGACCCCGGGCTTCAATTGGCAGCGGTGCCAGTGCGACATGACCCGCGGGACGCCCTGGTCTCAGGCTCGGGCAAGACTCTGTCCCAATTACCTTCTGGGGCCCGTATTGGTACCGGCAGCCAGCGACGTGCTCTGGAATTGCAGGCCTTCCGTCCCGACCTCAAGGCATGCCCGTTGAGAGGTAATATCGATACCCGGGTGAGCAAGGTATGCCTTGGGGAGTTAGATGGAGTTATCGTCGCCGCTGCTGCTCTGGAACGTATGGGGTGGCGAGACAAAGTGACCGAATACTTACCTATCGAGGTTTTTTTGCCCGCAGCATGCCAGGGAGCACTGGGAGTAGAAATGAGAGCGGGAGACGGAGCAGCAGCGGCAACAGTAGCTTTGGTGAACGATGAAGTTAGCTGGCAGACTACTGCTGCTGAGCGAGCATTCCTGCGCACCCTGGGTGGCGGCTGTCGGTCTGCCATAGCCGCTATGGCGCGCGTGGAAGGCGATACTCTGCACATAGAGGGGATGGTAGCGGGATTGCTATCGAGCAAGACCGTCAGAGCAAAACTAGCGGGCTCACCGCAGACGCCCGAGGAACTTGGTAAAAAGCTGGCTCAGAAGCTGTTGGATATGGGCGCTGGAAAGCTTATTGAGGAGGCGCTGCTATCTACGAATCAGTGAGAGGCAAAGTATATCTGGTGGGTGCCGGGCCTGGAGACCCTGAACTCATCACACTCAAGGCTGCCAGGTGTCTGGCTGAGGCCGATGTTGTCATCTACGACAGGTTAGTAGACAACCGTCTGCTCGAAGGGGTTCCGGCTAAGGCGGAATTGATATACGTTGGCAAGAAAGCGGGATACCACACCCTTAAACAGCCCGAAATAAACCAGCTTCTGGTAAACAAGGCTAAAGAGGGCAAGATCGTAGTGAGACTCAAAGGGGGAGACCCCTTTCTCCTGGGACGCGGTGGTGAAGAGGCTGAGGCTCTGGCAGATGACAATATCCCCTTCGAAGTAGTCCCCGGTGTCACTTCCGCAACCGCGGTGCCCGCTTACGCTGGCATACCTGTCACCCACCGCAGTTTTGCTTCGTCATTAGCTATAATCACAGGGCATGAAGACCCCACCAAGGGTAACTCCAGCATTGCTTGGGATAAGCTGGCCACCGGTGTTGACACCCTGGTTTTCCTTATGGGGATGAGCAATCTGGCGCAGATAGCCGATGAGTTGATAAAGAACGGTCGTTCACCATCAACCCCGGTCGCTGTCATTCGAGAGGGCACCACCCCTCGCCAGCAGACTCTGGTGGGCACGATTGCCGATATTGCTGCCAAAGCCGCCAACAGCGGTATTGAGTCCCCGGCGCTGATCGTGGTCGGAGATGTAGTGAGGCTCAGGGAGCGATTGCGCTGGTTCGATAAGCAACCCCTCTTCGGTAAGCGGGTGCTGGTGACCAGGACAAAAAAACAGGCCAGCGTCCTGAGCCAACTCCTTGCCCGTCACGGTGCCCTGACGGTGGAGTTGCCCACCATTGAGATAGAGGTTATCCCTGACAACAAAGAGCTTGACCGGGCTATTGCTCACTTGCCAGACTACTCATGGCTTATCTTCACTAGCGCCAATAGCGTCGAAATCTTTTTCGCACGTCTGCGCGCGCTCGGGCGTGATGCGAGGGAATTGGGGAAAACCAAATTATGCGCAATCGGCCCCGCTACCGCCGCTGCCCTGGAGCGCTTCGGACTCATATCTGACCGCATCCCCCAGGAATATGTAAGCGAGGCTATAGCAGAGAGCTTTCAGAACGAAGACATATCAGGCAAGCGTATCCTCCTGCCACGAGCTGCGGGTGCCGCGCCTGAATTGGTTACCAAGCTCGGTCAACTTGGAGCCGAGGTGAATGAGATAGCCATCTATCGAGCCGTTTTACCTGAAGCAGACACAGACGGCAGCAAAAAAATGCTGCTTGCGGGTGAGATTGACATCACCACCTTTACCAGTTCGTCCACAGTTGAACATCTGGTTTCCCTGCTCGGCTCTAAGTGGGAAGCTGTGAACCAGACCAGGGTTGCCTGTATCGGTCCTGTCACAGCGGCAACTGCTGCCAGGCTGGGTGTGCGCGTAGATGTGGTAGCGAAAGAGCATACTATACCTGGCCTGGTTCAAGCCCTAATCGAGGACTGCCGAAAGGGCAAGGAGGTTTCCTAGTGGCTTCATTTCCTCAGCTTAGACTTCGCCGCCTGCGCCGCACCGATGCACTCAGAGAAATGCTGCGAGAGACCAGAGTACACCTGACCGATCTTATCTATCCTCTGTTCGTCGTGCCCGGACGCGGCGTCAAGAGGGAGATTCCCTCTCTTCCAGATAATTTCCATTTCTCCGCTGACATTCTGGCCAAAGAGGCAGAGGGCATAGCAAAGCTGGGCATCCCGGCAATACTGCTCTTCGGCTTACCTAAAACCAAGGATAAGACAGGCTCCGGTGCCTACAGCGCGCGAGGAGTTGTCCAGAAGGCAATTAGAGAGATTAAGCGGGCTGTGCCGGAACTGGTCATAGTCACCGATGTCTGTCTTTGCGAGTATACCGAGCACGGGCACTGCGGGGTCGTAGTAGATGGGCATGTGGACAATGACGCAACGCTGGAGCTTATAGCTCGAACTGCCCTGTCACATGCCGAAGCAGGGGCTGATATGGTAGCACCTTCCGCCATGATGGATGGACAGGTGGCTGCCATCCGCAGCGAACTGGATGCCAATGGATTTAAGGACACTATTATCCTGTCCTACGCAGCCAAATATGCCTCAGCCTTCTACGGACCTTTTCGGGAAGCGGCTGAGTGTGCTCCGCGCTTCGGTGACCGCCGCTCCTACCAGCTCGACCCGCCAAACATGCGCCAGGCTTTGCACGAGGTGGAGCTGGATATACAGGAGGGGGCTGATATCATTATGGTCAAACCGGCGCTTGCCTATCTGGATATCATCGCCCACGTGCGATATCGTTTCCACTATCCTGTAGCCGCCTACAATGTCAGCGGCGAGTTCGCCATGGTCAAGGCAGCAGCCCAAAAAGGCTGGCTCGATGAGGAAGCCTGCGTCAGGGAGATACTCACGGCGATAAAGAGGGCAGGCGCAGACCTCATCATCACCTACCATGCAAAGGAGGCAGCCCGTTGGCTGAAATCGGGCAAACAAATATAGAGGCGAGACTCAATAGAAGGGGCTCCGACAAGCTGTTCGCCGAGGCAAAGCACTATATTCCCGGCGGAGTCGACAGCCCGGTGAGGGCCTTCCGTGCCGTGGGCGGCAGACCGCTCTTCATCAGTAAGGGGCAGGGGTCTCATATCTACGATGTTGACGGCAACGCCTTCATAGACTACGTCTGCTCCTGGGGACCGCTTATCCTGGGCCATGCCCACCCCCGAATAGTCGCTGCTCTAAATAACGTCATAGAAAAGGGGACTAGCTTCGGTGCGCCTACAGAAAGAGAAACCATCCTCGCCAAAATGATAACCAGCGCCATGCCTTCTATACAACTCGTGCGCTTTGTCAATTCAGGCACAGAAGCTACTATGAGCGCCCTGCGGCTGGCACGAGCCTTCACAGACAGGGATAAGATACTGAAGTTCTCCGGCTGTTACCACGGACACTCCGACAGCCTTCTGGCTAAAGCAGGGTCAGGCATTACGACCTTAGGTCTGCCCGACAGCGCCGGCGTGACGAAGGCTTATACCAGGAACACCATAGTTGCAGCCTATAATAACCTGGAAGGGGTAAAGAGGATTTTCAACCGCCATGGCAGACAGATAGCAGCTATCATCATCGAGCCGGTGGCAGCCAACATGGGGGTAGTGCTGCCCCAGCCCGGTTTCTTAGAGGGCTTGCGCCGTATTTCTGCTGACAACGGTAGCTTGCTTATCTTCGATGAAGTTATCACCGGCTTCCGCATTGCTTATGGGGGAGCCCAGAGCATATATGGGGTGACACCCGACCTGACCTGCCTAGGCAAGATTATCGGGGGAGGCTTACCCGTAGGTGCCTATGGCGGTCGAAAAGATATCATGGAGCTGGTAGCTCCGCTCGGGCCCGTATACCAGGCTGGCACCCTGTCCGGCAATCCTTTAGCTATGGCTGCCGGCATCGAGGCCCTGAGCATTCTGAGTGAACCAGGCACCTATGAGAAGTTAGATGCGCGAACTACCCTGCTGGCTCAGAGTCTGGAAAGAGCAGCAGCAAAGGCTGGAGTTAGACTGTCAGTCACCCGGGCAGGCTCTATGCTAACCCCTTTCTTCAACCTCAGCGATGTGACCGACTACGACTCAGCCCTATCTTCAGACACAGCTCTCTATGCCCGTTTCTTCAATCACATGCTGGAGCAAGGTGTCTATCTACCCCCATCACAATTTGAAGCAGTTTTCGTCTCTCTAGCCCATACCGAGGAAGATATTGATAAAACGCTCGCTGCAGCTTCTTTAGCTTTTGGTGCCTGTGGAGCATGAGGCATGTTTGGAAGCTTTTAAGCCTCTTCCTCCAAGACAGAGCTTTCCTGAGCGAAGCCGTTGCCCCGCAGTTGGCTCCAATTAAAAAGCAGCATAGAAGTGGTGCCAGTGAACTGACTTTATAGCTCCCCTGCAAAAGGCCGGGGAGGAGGTGAAGATGAAGGATGAAGGAAACGCAAACGGAGCAGGTGCCCCGTAGGAAGAACATTCCACTGCTGAAGAGAAAGCGGTTTATCTTCGCCGGGGCAATAGTGTTGATGGCTATAGCCTTTCTGGCCTATATAGGTATAAGCCATTTCGCAACATACGACATTACTGTGAGCCAATTCGTGGCAAAAGCTGATTCCTTATCCGGCAAAGAGGTACGGGTAGTCGGTCAGGTCGTTCCTGGTTCTGTGAACCAGGATACCAAGAATTTCATACTCAGTTTCACCATTGCTGATGGTAATGTAAGCCTTCCCGTCGTCTATCAGGGCGTTGTACCCGATACATTCAAGGAGGGCACTGATATTGTGGTGGAAGGTAAAAGCGACCAGCAGGGAGTGTTTCATGCAAGCCAACTAATCACCAAGTGCCCGTCGAAATACGAGCCTTCGGGTTAGTTTTGTCCATGCAGTATAAACAGGAGTTGGTCTGTGGCTGATATCGGTTATATAGCGTTAGCTCTAGGCTTTTTTGTTTGTATCTGCTCAACAATCGCCTTATTTTGGGGGCAGATGAGGAAAGACTCGAAGCTGACAGCCAGCGCTCAAATCGGCGTATTTGTTGTCTTCGGGTTGGTTACCTTGTCTGCGATAGTCCTCATTTACGCCCTGATAACCCACGATTTTCAGCTAGAGTATGTTGCCTCCTATACCAGCCGCGATATGTCCTGGCCCTACCTTTTCAGTGCCTTCTGGGCCGGTAATGCCGGCTCGCTGCTATTGTGGGGGTGGTTACTCACCTTCTTTGCAGTGGCCATGGTGCTCTGGAGAAGAAAGACTACTAAAGAGCTGCTCCCTTACGCTTCATCAGTGGTGATGCTGACTGCTGCCTTCTTTCTACTGCTGCTCACTTTCATTGTCAACCCGTTCGCGAAGCTATCTGTGGCACCGACTGATGGCAATGGACTGAACCCATTGCTGCAAAACTCGGGAATGATTTTCCATCCCCCGGCTCTATTAGCCGGATTCGCCGCATTGGCGCTTCCCTTCGCTTTTGCTATGGCTGCCCTGATAGCCAAGAGAAAAGACCGTGACTGGCTGGTCGATCTGAGACGTTGGACATTGATTGCCTGGATATTCCTGAGTGTAGGCAATGTGCTGGGAGCCTGGTGGGCTTACGTCGAACTCGGGTGGGGTGGATACTGGGGCTGGGACCCTGTAGAGAACATGTCATTTATACCCTGGGTGGTAACAACAGCCCTGCTTCACTCCATAATCCTGCAGCGTACAAAAGGGGAAAATAGACTTTGGACTATCGGGCTAGCCATTGTTGCTTTCAACCTGGCCATCCTCGCTACCTTCATCACCCGAACCGATGTGCTGTCCTCGGTACATGCCTTCAGCAATACAGGTATAGGGCCCGCATTACTTGGCTTCCTGGGATTGTGTCTGATTATTCCTTTGGTTTTGCTCTATAGCCGACGCCACCTTCTCAAGAGTGACCAGACACCAGGCCCCACCCTCTCCAAAGAAAACGGTTTTCAAGCCATCAACATCATTTTCATTGCGGTTTCCGCTATTGTTCTAATAGCAACACTATTTCCCCTCATCTCCCAACTGGCAGGAGGGGGTAAAGCCAACCTGGGACCTTCCTTCTACAATATAGTAGTCGGACCTATCTTCCTGGTGATAATCCTGCTCATCGGAATCTGCACCCTCATAGGATGGCGACATGAAGCAGCCCTGACCTTGCTGCGAAGATTAAGCCTTCCACTGATAATATCCTTCATACTGGGTATAACACTGGCGCTTGCCACATCGATAGCAGGCTGGGTTGCATCTTCTTTTGCTTTGTGTGCCTTCGCAGCCTGCACTATTTTTATTGAGGCATACCGCATGATAAAAGCGCGGAGCCAGGCAAGGGGTGAGAACCCTATCAAAGCGCTCGCAGGGTCACTGAGCGGCAGCAGAATGCGGTACGGCGCGATGCTAATCCACCTGGGTATCATCCTTATTGCTGTCGGCGTTATCGGATCTTCTGCCTTGACAACACAGAAGGATGTCTCACTTTCCCCTGGAGGGTCAACAACCCTGAACCAATATACTCTGACCTATGATGACCTGCAGAGTCGCTCCACGCCTTCCACATATGATGTGAGAGCCATCCTGTCTGTGCAAAATAGCGGGCACATCATTGGTCAACTCACGCCCGAGAAGGTATTTTACCTCAGCTATGCGCAACCGGTGACCAAGGTCGCCATCCACTCTACTTTGCGCGAAGATTTATACGTCATTCTGGCCGGGTGGAGCAACGATAACACTGCCCAATTTACCATAATGGTCAGACCTGCTGTAAAATGGATATGGATTGGCGGCGGATTCCTCATGCTGGGAGGTCTCATTGCCCTCTGGACACCAGGGAGGGCAAAACCTAAAACGCCCGGAAGGGGAAAAGGTTTGCCTGACCAAATGGATGCGTAACAGGAGTTCCGGTTAATAATGAATGTTATGGCTGCACAGACCGAAGGGTACGCTATAGAGGCTAAACGGTTGATTAAGAGCTATGGTGAGCATTACGCCCTCAGGGGCATAGACCTGAGCGTCAAATGGGGTGATTTCCTAGCCATCTTCGGCCCCAATGGAGCCGGGAAGACCACTTTACTCAAGGTGTTAGCCACCATAGTCAAACCCTCATCAGGCGATGTGTCAGTCGCCGGATTCAATTTGAGGGAAGACGGGGGCAAGGTCAGGCACCGAATCGGTGTAGTCTCCCACCAGACGCTGTTGTATGATGACTTAAGCGCTTATGAGAACCTGAGATTCTATGGTAAGATGTACGGGGTCCCCGACCTGAAAGATAAGATAAACCAACTGGTAGCGCAGGTTGGACTTGAATCTCGCCTGCATGACCCCGTACGTACCCTGTCTCGTGGAATGCAGCAGCGGCTGGCTATCGCCCGTGCATTGATTCACGACCCGCCCATCCTGCTTCTCGATGAGCCGGGCACCGGCCTGGACCAACATGCGAACGCAATGCTTGCCAACATCATTATTTCCACACTCACCGGGCAACGCACCGTAATTATGACCACCCATAGTCTGGAACAGGGGGCAGCCCTGGGCAACCGTATAATGATTATGGCCGAAGGCAAGATTACTTACGAAGAGTCAAAGCAACTGGACATCAGCAGCCTTCGAGAAGTCTACTACCAATATACCGGGGTGAAGAATTGAGAAGTGCCGCTGGTAAAACTCTAGCCATAGTGTGGAAGGATATCACCTCTGAGATGCGAACAAAGGAGATTGCAACCTCACTGGTTGCCTTCGCACTGCTTGTAATAGTAGTGGTCAGCTTCACCCTGGAGCCGGGCCAGAATACAAGCTCGATTGCTGCGGGTATTCTCTGGGTCGCCCTTACCTTTGCCGGGGTATTAGGCTTGAGCCGCTCTTTTGTCATAGAGAAGGACAAAGGTTGCCTTCAAGGGCTGATGTTATGTCCAGTAGATAGAAGTATTCTCTACCTGGGGAAAATGCTCAGTATCCTGGTCTTTATGATAGCGGTTGAGATAATCATACTACCTGTATTCATCGTTCTTCTCGACCAGTCAGGTTTCCCACCTCAACTGGCAGTCATTGCGCTTCTTGCCACCATTGGCTTTGCTGCTGTGGGGACATTGTTCTCAGCCATGGCAGTTAACACAAAAGCACGAGAGGTGATGATGCCCCTCCTCTTCCTTCCCGTAGCATCGCCGGTAATCATTGCAGCCATCAAATCCACCGGGCTGGTGCTGTCGGGTGAATCCTGGGGTGCTATAGCATCGTGGCTGGGAATTATGGCAGCTTTCGACGCAATCTTCCTGGCGGTCTCACCGCTGGTATTCGAGTTTGTAATCGAGGAATGAGGACTCAAGGACAAATGAAGAGCTTGAAACAAAATGCTCGTTTTATGAATGGCCTCCTCGGATTCACTTTCTTAACCATGCTAGCAGCGCAGTTTCTCATCTTCGTTTACGTACCCACCGAGCGAACCATGGGCGTAGTGCAGAGGATATTCTATTTCCATGTTCCTCTGGCCTGGAACGCATTCCTTGCCTTTGCGGTTGTCTTTGTATGTAGCATTCTCTACCTGCGCAGCAGGGATATGAAATGGGATAGGCTGGCTCGCTCCTCAGCAGAAATTGGCTTGCTCTTTACTTCTCTGGTCCTCATAACAGGGACAATCTGGGACAAGCCAGCGTGGGGGACCTGGTGGACATGGGACCCGCGCCTTACCGCTACCCTTATCCTGTGGTTCATCTACCTTGCCTATCTGTTTGTGAGCGCGTATGCTATGGAGGAATCTCAGGGGGCCAGATACGCCGCAGTGATAGGCATTATCGGTTTCCTGGACGTTCCTATCGTTGCCTTAGCTATTGTTCTATGGCAAACTCAGCACCCAAGCCCGCTCATATTCGAAGGGGGATTAACAGGCTCTATGTTGCTAACCCTTATAGTCTGCATCATCGCCTTCACCCTGTTGTATCTCAGCTTACTGATACTGAGGAATTCACTAAGACGGGACACGGATGAGATTAAAAAATTGAAGCACTATATGGATGAGAGGAACTAGAATGGAAAACTGGGGCTACTTGGTAGCAGCTTACAGTATAATCTGGGTAGCGATATTCATCTACATATTTACGCTTCACCGCAGACAAAGACAATTGCGGCGTGAGCTCGATTCCCTTAAGGAAAAGCTGAAGGGTAATTGAACTAGACATTGACCACTCTTCTCCGCAGGGCATAATAGAGAGCCAGTCCGGCAACGAAGGCAATCCCAATATTGATGATGGCAATGCCTGCCGTAACCAGCATCACATAGATGTCTTCCTTCTTCCTTCCGATATCCCACACTATGGAAGCGAGCTCCAGGCCGGCAAAGAACAGGATAACGCCCAGTACTGCTGCAGGGATCATATTGAAGAGTAGGGCTACCGACTGGCTGAAGAACAGCCCGAGCACCAGGAGAATGACGCCCAGCATCACCAATGCCCCACCGGTCCTGGCTCCGAACCTCACATGACCTGCCATACCTCCGGCGCCATGGCAAACCGGTATCCCTCTCATGAGCAAGCTGACAATATTTATCAACCCGTGGTCTAAAGCAACCCTCTTCACTGTCACGGGTTTATCCGGGAAGAGCTCATTGTTTTCCGCCACAGTGCCCAGAACTGCGTTACCCAAAGTCAGCGGGACTTGAGGCTGGGGGATACCCGCAGACCCTCACCAGAAGGGCAAAGCCCCCTCTGGGCTCCCCAGTGACTAAACAACCTCACAGATAGGATTTCTTACACTCGATACATTATACTGCCCGACCGATACGAGATTGACAGCGTAAGGTGCCACATATACAATAAGAAAAGTCGTAAAAAGGGAAGCTACTCCAAGGTATCATTTTCGAACCTGATCAGTGTGCTGCATCCCGCTTTGTGCAAGCAGGCGCCTGTCCGTCGAGTATAGCCCTTCTTACGAGAAAAACCATGCGCAATGCCGTTAATGCTTTATAATGGAGTTCAAGCTAAAAAAGTCTTTTAAAACATGTTATAATAATTTAAGAGGAGATGAGCGCGTGTTTTATACCCCTACCCGGCAAGGATGAAGTGCAGAGTGGTTAGACTCCGCTAAGGTAAGGCCCCCATCTCGCAGTCAGCTATAAAGATAAACGGAGGATACCTGTGAGTACACCCGCTGTCATGGTATTGCAAATTTTCATTATTGTGTCCTATTTGTACATCGTCTGCGCTTACTCGTACAGGCTGATCAAGTATATCAGAATGCCGGTACACTTAAGATGGGAGATTTATCCGGTTCCCCATGAAAAGGGGAGTAAATATGGAGGCTCCTACCTTGAGGAGTTGGAGTGGTGGAAGAAGACCAGAAAGAAAAACACTATTAAAGACATCTTCTACATAATAAAGGACTACCTGTTTTTTATCCAATATTATGCTCGGAACAGAAAATACTGGTCTGTGCTATATCCCTGGCATGTTTCGTTCTACTTAATCGTCGCTTTTCATGTTTTTATTGCCTTCGGTGCCCTCGGTCTTATCTTTGGCCTTAATGTATCCACTGCCTCAGCGAATGCTCTGGGACAGGCCCTGTATTACATAGCTCTGGGAACCGGGATTGCCGGCTTCATAATTGGCTGTCTGGCCAGTATCGGTATGCTCGTAAGCAGGCTTACCGATGCAGACCTGAAGAAGTTTGCCAACCCGCGGCTTTATTTCAGCTATATATTTTACTTTGCGGTCTTCTTCAGTGGCCTGATAGTCTGGATTTTCTTTGACCCCACTTTCGCAGACTACAGGGAGTTCTACAAGAGCGTGGCTACCTTGCACAGCATAAATCTTCACCCATCGCTGGTTATCCATGCTGTTCTGTTTGCCCTGTTCCTGGTCTATATGACAACCACCAAGGCTTCGCACTATGTAACCAAATTTGTCATCTACTTCGCCACACGCTGGAACGATATTCCAAACATCAGGGGAAGCAAGATGGAGCAGAAACTACAGGAACGCCTTGGCCACGCCATAAATTGGTCAGCCCCTCATATCCAGACCGGCGAAAAATGGAGTGAGGTAGCGGTAAAATCACCATTTTCAGATAAAAAAGAGGATAAAGCGAAATGAAACAGAAAACAGAAGAGAAAATAACAACAGCACATCTGGCTAAACCATGCGAACAACTGGTTGATATTAATGGCAGAAGCCTGATGGCACTTCCTTATCCCTACGATAGCACTGATAAATACTCGACCGTAGCGCAGCTTAAAGAGGAACAGAAAAAGAGATATGAGGCATCGCTTGACGGAGTTCTGGCCATCGGTATACCCAAACCAGCGAGTCCGGCGGAAGAGAAAGTACTTGTCGACAAATTTCTGTCCGGGCTGAGCAAACTACTCGATAAAAGCGATAACTGGACCTTTCTGCAGCCCCTGAAGTTTTCTTTGGATTACTGCGCCAGGTGCCAGACATGTAACGAAGCCTGCCCGGTATTTATATC
>JACWAE010000086.1 GCA_014874385.1 Dehalococcoidia bacterium
GATTAAGCTGAAATCAGACCTGGCTATGGCGGCCACGCAGTCGTTAGGGCAGCCAGAGGCCTTGATCTTGGTCTTGTAGGGGTACGGGGGTCGGTGAAGCTCCATTTGATAAGTCTTAGTTACGTCATAGATAAAACCGAGGGTATCGAAGCACGCCCATTCACAGCGTCCCGGACCGACGCAACCTGTGGGCGACCTCAGGTCGGAGCCTGAGCCTCCGAGATCAAACCCGTGCTCGCTCAGCTCATCAAAAGTTGGCTGGAGCTCTTCAGTGGTACATCCCAGGAGGATTATATCGCCGGTCGAACCGTGGAAATTGGTCATCCCGCTGCCGTGCTTGTCCCAGATATCACAAATAGTTCTCAGCGCCTTCGTATCATAAAACCATCCTGAGGGGTGGTTGACACGCAAGGTATGGAATGCCGCAACATTAGGGAACTCTTCGGGGTTCTGGATATATCTCCCGATGACACCGCCGCCGTAACCCTTGACGCCAACGATGCCGCCGTGCTTCCATTGGGTCATCTTCCTCTGGAAAGATCTCTCTTGAACCTTTATCAGGTCCTTTACTGAGTCATGTTTCTTTGCAGCCCGCTTCAGTTCTTTCACATAGCTGGGCCACGGTCCTTTCTCGAGTTCGTCTACCATGGGTGTTTTATCGTCCATATATCAACCTCCCGATATAAAAAAACTTTCTACGCAAGTTACGGTTTCAGTATATCATCTTGCCGCTAGCTATGTCAACACGTTTGAATGCCTCAGGGAATATGACAGGGCGACGTTCACCCCGGTCAGAAAGAGATAGCATGGGCTGATTCCTCTTCTCCACTCTCTTCTTTGACCCCGATGGTTATTTTATAGAGGATGGTAAGTATCAGGGCACCTATTGCCCAGACCATCAGGGTGATTAATGCCTCGGGCACTGTAGGCATGTATTGAGTTATTGTACCTAGAGGCGAGGGAGTAAATCCGGGCACAAGCAAACCCAATCCCTTGTCTATCCACATGGAAATGAATACCATAGCGGCAGCGAGTACCAGGGTTTTTTCATTTTTGCGCGTCCTGGGGTTGATCAGCAAGGCGATAGCTACTACCCAGAATATGAGGCAAGTCCATATCCAGGGTACAAGTGTTGTTTGTCCATTCAGACCTACGAAGAAGTAATCAAGGGGACTCACATCCGCCGGAACCTGACTATAGAAAACGGTAAAACTCTCCACTATGAGGAAG
This sequence comes from Dehalococcoidia bacterium, assembly GCA_014874385.1. Taxonomy (GTDB): domain Bacteria; phylum Chloroflexota; class Dehalococcoidia; order SZUA-161; family SZUA-161; genus JACWAE01. The sequence continues at coordinate 1,231 of JACWAE010000086.1, forward strand.
AACACAGTGATGATTGTTGCATAGAGCACAATTTGTGCCAGCTTTTGCAGTGCTTCCTTCCCGACATCGAAATGGGCGAATCTTTTCATGATCAGGCAGGCTACGATTAACAGAGCGGGGCCGGCAGCGAACGCTGAAGACAGGAAGCGGGGTGCCATAAGCGCTGTCAGCCAGAAAGGCCTCGAAGCCAGTCCGCTGTAGATGAAAGCTGTAATCGTGTGAATGCTGATGGCCCAGGGGATGGAAATCAGGATCAATGGTTTGACCCAGGCCCTCGGCGGCTCCTCATAATGCTGGCATCTCAACAAATACCAGCCTACCACCAGATTAAGCAGGAAGTAAATCGACAGGACAACTATGTCCCAGAAAAGAATTGAGTGGGGTTGCGGGTGAATAAAGAGGTTAACGAGTCGTGTCGGTTGACCGAGGTCTATAGTTACGAATAGAATGCACATGGCTACCGCAGCTACAGCCAGGAACTCACCGAAAGTAGTAATCTTTCCGAATGCTTTGTAATTATGCAGGTAATAGGGTAAGACCACCATGACCGCTCCGGCTGCTACGCCTACAAGGAAGGTCATATTGGCTATATAAAGGCCCCAGGAGACATCCCGGCTCATGCCGGTTACTCCCAATCCCCGGAACCACTGCAAGAGATAGTATCCAAAACCTATCGCTATAATAACAAGCAGGAAAAGTATCCATGCCCAATATTTTCGACTTCCGGTAAACGCTTTTTCTATCATTATGACTATCCTAGATTACATAATAAACGTTGGGCCCTGTCCCCAGTTCAGCTTTACGCTGAATGCTGTAGTTTGCCGCGAGTAGCTTTCTGATATCCGAGCTCGGGTCATTCAGGTCGCCAAAAACCAGAGCCTTCTCCGTGCACGCTTCTACGCATGCCGGAATCAAGCCTTTGGCAAGCCTTTCTTCGCAGAAGTCGCACTTCTCCACCACACCTTTAGTTCGCGTCGGGTAATCCGAACTGATCTGCTTGATGTAGGGTCGCGGGTCTACCCAGTTGAAGCTGCGTGCCCCGTAGGGACAGGCAGCCATACAGTACCGGCACCCAATGCACCTGTGATAGTCCATCATGACTATTCCATCTGCTCGCTTCCACGTGGCGCCTGTCGGGCAAACCCTTGCGCAGGGAGGCTTAAGACAATGATTGCAGAGTACGAGAACGGGTAGCCCTTTCAACGAATCGGCAAGGAATGGGCTGTTTTGCTCAGGAAATACGTCGCCATAATTAACGTCCCATATCCATTTGATCTCATGCTTCGGGTCGGGGATATCGGGCACGTTGTGGACGGTATTGCAGGCAGTTATGCATTCTGTACATCCATCTTTGCAGTTTGCGATTTTAATAGCCATGCCCCACTTTGTCTGTGTCGGTGTTTCCGCTTCTACAGCCTTTTTCGGCGCTTCAGCCCGCGATATCACATCAAAAATCGGCTTTGCTGCGAGAAGCCCTACGATGGCAATTCCCGCCATTTTTATAAATCCTCGCCTGTCGACGTCCATCTATTGCTCCCCAGTAGTATTGCCGCTGCTGGTGTTACTGATGTGACAACTCCAGCAATTGGGAGTTACCCCCTCATAGTTGTGGCATTGGTCGCAGAATTCGGGCTCATAATGACAACTCAGACATGTACCGGTTAGGCTTATGTCCCACTCTTTCCCATCGCTGGCTACGTAAGTGCTGATTCCGTCACGAACAACCAACGTCCTCCACTCGTCTAACAATTTCATGTGGTTATCTAACATGTAGTTTGTGGACTCTATGCACTCATTCCCTAGGGGAGTCTGGAGTTCGGGGACATGACTGGCTTGACTGTGAGCTGTGAGATACCAGATAGGAAAGGTAATCAGAATTAGAAAGATAACAATTCCGGCAATGATTTTACCTTTGTCGTACATCAGCTTTCCTTTTGTTTGAGGGGTGTACCGCGCATATCAGTTGTTCGCTCCTTCTGTCCCTTCATCACCAGAGCATTCCCTACCAGCTCATGAAGACCGCTGACCTCTACCCCCGGAACCCAGTACTGCAATAGGGTTGGAAACACAGCTCTATCAATGGCACAAATACAGGTAAGGAGGTTCACCCCGTGTTTTTCCTTAACATACTTTACAGCGTTCGCTCTGGGGAGGCCGCCCCTCAACCTCATTTCTATATTCTCATCTGAACCCAGACCGGCCCCGCTGCCGCAGCAGAAGGTGTACTCTTTTATGGTATTATCTGGCATCTCATAGAAATTGTTGCACACATTCTTGATTATGTATCTCGGCTCCTCAAGGATTCCCATAGCCCTGGCCGGATTACAGGAATCATGGAAGGTTAATTTCCAATGGTCGTTTCGGCTCGGATCTAACTTCAATTTATTGTTCTTGATAAGGTCGGCGGTAAACTCGCAGATATGAACCATCTTTGTAGCTTTCGCATTCTCAAACTTCGTACCTGTTATCGGAGATACCGGTTCCTCCAGAAAATCGGCGGGGCCGTTGATGGTATTCATATACTGGTGGACAACCCTCCACATATGGCCACACTCTCCCCCAAGTATCCATTTCACTCCCAGTCTCTTGGCTTCGGCGTACATCTTGGCATTCAGCCTTTTCATCATCTCTGCGGAGTGGAAGAGGCCGAAGTTACCGCCTTCAGAGGCGTAAGCACTCCAGGTGTAATCAAGCCCGATTTCGTGGAAAAGCATCAAATATCCCAGGAAAGTATACCAGTGGGGGGATGCGAAGTAATCGGCAGACGGGGTGATGAAGAGCAGTTCAGCGCCCTTCCTGTTAACAGAAGCCTCCACTTTAACACCGGTTAAGTCCTCTATCTCTCCTAGGGCAAAATCCATGGTATCCTTGAATGCGTGGGGGGGCACACCGAGGTGATTTCCTGTCCTGAAACAGTTAGACACTGGCTCAACGACCCAACCTACGTTGCAACCAACCAGACTGAGCAGGTCTCGCGCCATCATTGTTATTTCACAGGTATCAATGCCATACGGGCAGAAGACCGAGCAGCGGCGACACTCAGTACACTGATAGAAGTAGTAGAACCACTCTTTCAATACATCCTCTGTCAGTTCCCTGGCTCCACCAAATTTACCGAAGAGCTTTCCCCCCAAGGTGAAATACTTTCTGTAAACTGACCTGAGCAGCTCAGCCCGGAGCACTGGCATATTCTTGGGGTCTCCGGTGCCGATGAAGAAATGACACTTGTCAGCGCAGGCACCGCACCGTACGCAGATATCCATGTAGAGCCGAAATGACCGGTATTTGTTCAGACGGTCACTCATTCCGTCGAGTATTATCTGTTTCCAGTTCTCCGGCAGCTTCCAGTCCTTGTCGAACGGCTGCCATTGTCTCGGGTACGGAAGTCCCAGATACCCCTGGTGTTTCTGAGGCGCGCTGTAGCAGTAAGTGCCCTTTTTAAAATCAACCGGGGTTTCCATCCACCCTTTTTTGGGGGGCGTATAATCTAACTTCAATAATTCTTCGGGTTTTTTTGTTGTATCCGTCATCTTATTCCTTTTCCAAAGGTAACCCGGCTTCTTTCATAGGCTCCCTGAACTCGTCCTCCCACTCTTCATATGTGTGAACCTTGACAGGGTAGTTCCAGGGGTTGATATGTCTGCGCATACGGCTGTTGTTGGCCAGGTTCCTCGTCGGGCTGAGGAAGACTCCAGCCATGTGCACCAATTTACTGAATGGCAAGTAAGCAAATAGAGTGCAAACGAGGAAAAGATGGACATAAAAGGCCAGGCCAATTCCCGCCGCAGGGATAGAGGGATGGAAGCTGAGCACCCCCAGTGCCAACTCCTTAACACTCACAACGTCTACCCTGAAAATGTACCGCATCAGAATGCCGGAGAGTGCTACGCTCAAGAGCAGCAAAACAGCCAGGTAATCGGAGGGCAGTGAGATATAGCGTAATTGCGCACTAGCCACCCTTCTAAATAAGAGGTAAGCCAAGGCTAACACAATGATGATATCGGTTATGTACAGATCTGGCAGGGTTATTTGGAGAATCCCATCCAATCTCTGGATGGAGATCACAAAGGCGGGCACAGGCTCAACGAACAGTCTTAAATGCCTCAGTAGAATGATAAGAAGGCTCCAGTGAAAGACCAGCGCTCCCAGCCAGAGTAACTTACTATCTTTATAGATGAGTTTCTGAATCCCTTGTCTCAGCTCGGTTTTCGTGTTCCGTAATAGTGACCGGAACACGAGCACTTCAAGTGCCATCCTGCCTACAACGCCAGCAGTATTGTAAGGGTTTTCGATTTTTTTTGCCCTGATCCAGGGGAGGGATTTTTGTTGTCCACAGGTTGTGGGTATGCGGAAGGGGACAGGCGAGCGTGCCCATTTCACGATGCGATAGACAAGTCCTACGATGAATATGAAAAGAGCCGCATAGGGTATAATGATTCCGAAGACAAGATACACGGCAGTCATTCCACAGCCTCGCCGTGCTCCCCGTTTTTCCCTCCCATCAATCTGAGCAATCTGAAAGCTATCTCTCTGTCAGCCTTCACCTCATTTACCCGGAGTTCGCAGATTTTCTCGCGGCATTTCACGTATTTGTCGAATGCTATGGATGCCAATTTATCTATCCCGGGCTCAAAGTCCAACCATTCCCCAAAAGACTGTTTTTTCTCGATCTCGCTTCCCAGCTCATCCGCCATAGCTTTCTTCAGCAAGAAAACAAAAGAGATGGCTTCCTGAGGGGAGAAGTCTTGAACCGCTCTGATTTTAATAATATTGTCAAGAGATGCAGCAGCTTTGTCGGAGTCCACCCGGCCTTGTAGGAGTTCATCGTATAGAGAATTTATTTCTTGAGAAATTGTATAGCCCACCGGATTGGTGAATCTATCGCTATCCTTGAGAAAACCGGAAACCCCAGCGGGATAGGTGTCTGCTATCAGATTGAACCATCTTTGCAAAATGGACTTTTTATTCTGTGTCAGAAGTGTTTTCAGAGCCATTGTTAGACAGTAATATAGTTATTCGATAGACTAAAGAAAATGATACTCCACAGCTAGGTAGTAGACATCGGCTAATCGGCTTATTATAGCATAGGCAATAATGCCTAGAAAAATCTAAGAATTTCTAGGCATATGTTCGAAGCGGTTAGGGATGTAGGCAAATCGCCTTGAGCATAATGAGCAGTCTGACTATCTTATTCTCAATCCTGCGATTTTTACCGCACCCCGTTGATAGCCGTCTGGAAACAGCTTCTCCATGTCGTCTAACTCGATTTTGTTTGATACACAGCACTCGTACACCGTCGGTACAAGGCTATTTCTCTCCCAGCTATCACGAAGGTAACGTATTATTTCCCAGTGCTTCTTAGTTAATCCTCCCGGAATCTTCATCTCCGATGCCTTATTCGCCGCGTAGTCTTTGTCCCATTCATTGGGATCCACCAAAAATCCATATAAGTCTATCTTGTAAATTTTCTCTTTTGGTTTAACTATCTCTTCTTCAGTGATACGTATATGAGCCGGTTCACCGTAGTAATTCACCAGACGGTCCTTGTAACTTATTCCTGCCAGCAGGCACGCACCTCTTTGGTAGCCGGTTGGGAAGAGCTTTTCAAAATCTCGGATAGCTAATCTATTCGCTTTGCATGTTTCGAACACTCTAGGGCATATTCCGTTATTGAAAAAATATTTTCTAATAAAATTAATCACATCCCAGTGTCTTTTCGAGAGCCCTTCGGGTATTCTCAATTTAAATGCCATTTCCGCTGCGAAATTTTCGTTCCAATGATCGTAATTTGTTAAGAAACCTAACTCGTCCACTTCATAGGCTTGGTCTTTCAGGTTAATTATCATGGTTTCAGGCTCCTTTCTAGCCCTCCTGCTTTCTTCGCTATGAATATACCACATATTACTAAAGCAAGGCTAGTCTGGACCTGGTCGAGTAGAGTATTACGTGTTTCTCCCCAGCTTATATTCAGAGAGTATCGGTCATAAGGAGATTGTTTACTAACGGGGGAGTGCAGAGGGGACTCACCCCTCTGCCAGGAGTTTGGGGGTGTCCCCCAAACCTAAAATCCCCCAAGATTGGGGGATAAAGGGGGTTGAAAAGTGTTGCTAAACGACCTCGTCATAAGAGGACTTGACAAAACGCACGGCTTGGGCAGATAATAAAATATATAAGTATATGCTTATAAGCTGATTAACATGAAAGAAAACAGTCGGGGCAATATCGAAGAACAAGCTGCGGTTTTCAGCGCCCTCGCTGACCCTACACGCCTGAGGTTGGTGAGATTACTCTGCCGCCAGCGTGACCCTGATGCTCTTTGTGTCAATGCCCATGATGCCCGCCATGACGATGGAGATGATGATGCCTCAATGTATAAAGATGTTCTTGCCCCAAATGGCGAAAGAGAAGCGTATTGATTTCGCGCTGAATATCGTCTCTGCTCTCGTTGACCAGGGTTCTTCAGGGCTGTCGAAGAAGGAAAAGAAGGATTTCGTCTCAAAGATAATCGAGAGAGTAAGTGCATAGCAGCAAAGGAACGGAGGTCCTGGATGCTTGAAATCAGAAAGACAGCCATAGCCCTTGAGGAAGAGGAACTGCTCGAACTGGAACGGATAATAGTTGACCGCGATGAGAAAGAGGCGCTGATTTTCTTGAAGAAATCGGTATATGACAAGGTGGTTCATTCACAGCAAGGCAAGCTGAAATCGCACCTCGATACCGGCGGAGACCCTGTGGAGAGATTCAGGCAGAAGCTATAGCATTGTTGTCATTTTGAGGAGTCTTTCTTCTTAGGAAGGACGACCGAAGAATCTCTGATGATAACTTCCTGTGAGTACTGGGATTCTTCGCTACGCTCAGAATGACATAGAAAGATACTCAAGAGTAAACATGAGTAACTCTGAGCCAAAGGCCGGCATACGCCGTCTCGCCTTATTAGACCGCTTCCTGACGCTCTGGATATTCCTGGCGATGGGGCTGGGCGTAGGGCTGGGCTATTTTATTCCGGGCACAGCCGACTTCGTCAACCGCTTTCAAGTAGGCACGACCTCTATCCCCATAGCCATCGGCCTCATACTCATGATGTATCCGCCACTGGCTAAGGTGAGGTATGAGGAGCTGGGCAAGGTATTCCGCGACTGGCGCGTCCTCGGTCTATCGCTGGTACAGAACTGGATAATCGGGCCGCTGCTGATGTTCTTCCTGGCAATCGGATTCCTGGGGTTTCTGTGGCCGTATCCCGCCTACATGCAGGGGCTGATTATGATAGGCCTGGCGCGCTGCATTGCCATGGTCATTGTGTGGAACGAGCTGGCGAAGGGGGACAGCGAGTACGCCGCAGGGCTGGTCGCCTTCAACTCCATTTTCCAGATAGTTTTCTACTCGGTATACGCCTATGTCTTCATAGCGGTGCTTCCTGAGTGGTTCGGGCTTCAGGGCACAGCAGTACACGTCACCATAGGCCAGATCGCCCAGAGCGTGTTCATCTACCTGGGCATACCGTTCTTTGGGGGAATGCTTACGCGCTTCGCACTCATCAAGACCAGGGGGCGGGAATGGTACGAGAAAAAGTTCATCCCCAGAATCATCCATATCACTCTCATCGCCCTGCTCTTCACCATCGTAGTGATGTTCTCCTTAAAAGGCGACTACATTGTTCATCTGCCTCTGGATGTATTGCGCATCGCTGTCCCGCTGCTCATCTACTTCGTGGTCATGTTCCTGGTATCGTTCTGGATGGGCAAAAGGATAGGCGCTGACTACTCTAAGACGGCGACCATCGCCTTCACCGCTGCCAGCAACAACTTCGAGCTGGCAATCGCTGTAGCGGTAGCAGTGTTCGGTATCGGCTCAGGGCAGGCCTTCGCCGCTGTCATCGGGCCGCTGGTGGAGGTGCCGGTGCTGATCAGCCTGGTAAATGTGGCCCTGTACTTCCAGCGAAGGTATTTTCAAGCTGAGGCGGGAGGATAACAGGGAAATACTGGGAATAACTTGATTTTGCCGGGAGACTGTCTAAATGGAAAAACTAGATTCTGAAAATCATAAGTCAGGGTGTCTGGTTTGCGGCAGGGAGCTCGTATATCACGATACCTACGAATCCCGTGAGTGCTTCTATTGCAAGCAGTCTTATGAGGCGAATGTAGCCTGCGTTGTCGGGCACTATATATGTGATTCATGCCACAGCCTTTCAGCAATCAACATCATACGGCAGTTCTGCAACTCGAGCGAGCTCACCGATCCCCTGGAGATGGCTCTCATTCTGATTCAGCATCCCGCGGTCAAGATGCACGGCCCCGAACACCATTTCCTGGTTCCGGCGGTATTACTGGCTGCCTACTATAACATAAAAGGGGATACTGCGCAGAAGAAAGAGAAGATTGCGCAGGCAGAGAAGAGGGCCAAGCAGATACTGGGAGGTTTCTGCGGCTTCTACGGAGACTGCGGTGCCGCCGTGGGGACAGGCATTTTCCTGAGCCTTATAACCGGCGCCACGCCCGTTTCCGTGGATAGCTGGAGGCTTTCCAATCTGATGACGGCTGAGTCACTCAGGTCCGTTGCTCTCCACGGCGGGCCCAGGTGCTGTAAACGGAACACTTACCTTGCCATCATGGAAGCTGCCCGCTTTCTCAAGGAGAACCTTAACGTCCGGATGGACATATCCTCAAAAGTACGGTGCCAGTTCAGCCCCTTGAACAAGGAATGCCTGAAAGAGGGATGCTCTTTCTATCCCGGGAACAAGGGACAGAAAGCGGCTGTGTAAATCTACATTTATGTCTGCGCCGAGTTTTCGGGAATCCGAACAGCTACGACATGCCCACGGGCACTTATTTTCCCCTTTGCTAGCACTTTTGATGCAATCACCACCTTACGGCCTTTGATTTCTTCGACTGATGCTCTCACCTCAAGTGGAACACCTAACGGGGTCGGATGTAAGTAATCGACATGCAATGAAGCAGTCACAAAACGTGGGTGCGGCTCTGTATCCATTGTGCGCCCTTCTTGACGGTACAGAGCAGCCGCCGCCGTGCCAGTACTGTGGCAGTCGATGAGTGACGCAATAAGACCGCCATACACATATCCTGGGATGGCGATGTGGTAAGGTTTGGGATGGAAAATGCAGACAGACTCTTCGCCTTCCCAATAGCTCTTTATATGCAGACCTTGTTCGTTCAACCGCCCACATCCATAGCAATGACTCAAATGCTCGGGATAATACTCCTGAAATGCCTTCTCGCTCATTCCACTAACCATTAGCCACTTTCAATTGTGCCTTTTTGTCATGGTATCGCATCGTGTTAGACTATGTCAAGGTTTATGCGGCTTCTCTTAATTAAGATTGAAGTGGACAGTTTGAGCCATAAAAGCGGACTGTCCTCTATTCAGCCATCAGAGTATTAACGTGTCTCTAAGGAGAGTCAGAATGGTGAGCGGTGTGGGGCTCGAACCTCCGACCTTCTGTGTTTATAACAGACGGTCATATTGACATTTTATTAAAAAATCTTCTAACTGCTCCGGCCATTTGAAGCTGGTGAGCGGTGGGGGACTCGAACCCACGATGCCCTGATTAAAAGATACAAGAGGTTAGTCCCTGAGAGTATTAATCAGTGATCGTTGATACCTTATTATACGAGAATTGGCTTCAGGTGGTACTTGTTAGTACCACCTTGTTTATTATGGTGGTGAAAAGTTCGTTAGCAAAATAATCCTATCTGTGTATTGAGTCGCGAAAGAGTATATAATACTTCTGAAGCAATATCAAAAAAGCGATATTGGGATTTAAGTAAATGAAAAGAAATAATAAACCATATGGTATAAAGCGCTCATGGGATTCCAAATATTTGTGTAAGAAATGCGGTGGATTACTTTACTATGACATGGAGACCAAAAAAGACTACTGTTTTAATCCTCAATGCGAAGATTACCCAAAAGGTGTCGAGATTTTCGGCACAGAGCAGGCAGATTTAAAGTTAATTAACAGTCAATTGGCAGATATAGAAAGTAGACTAGGCCAAATTATAAGTACTTGTGATTATAACAGGCTAGCATTGTTTCTATTAGAAAGACGAAGGCTTATTGTTCAAAAATTTTTCACCTCAGGAATTATGCTTATAGATGATTTTTTGCTCTCAAATGAAATCCTATTGTTTATTAAAAAGTATAAATCACTTGGAATAAGAAAAGACCCATCAACGTTTAAATCAATTTTGAGCTTATATGGAGCCTATGCCGAGCTATTAAAAATTTTGGAAGACCTAAAGGAGGGCAGATATTTATTAGAGCAGAAACCAATCTATGGCAAAATATTTCAATTGAAATATTACGATGTTATTTGTGCAGAAATATGGGCTAGTTATGGTCTAATTAATATAGAGCCAAGATTAGATGTAAATACGTTTCGCTACCATGAAGTGATACAAAAAATCGTTAGTACGAAAAAAACGGTAATTAGTGCAGACCAAGCTCCATATTTTGACCAACTTTGGCCTTTTGCTATTAGTGCCCAATACCTAGTCAAAAGAAACTATGCATCATCGTTAAAATATCATATGAAGTAGGATGGAAAAAATGGACACCAAAGTCAGGTAGAATAGACAGACGGAGGTGTCGGCATGAAAGGGATTCCGCAAGGAAGGTACACCAGGGAATTCCGCCA
>JACWAE010000087.1 GCA_014874385.1 Dehalococcoidia bacterium
ATATAGAGATCAAGCCGCCCGTTGGCAGCGTACTGACTATCGAGAGGACGACCCCTGCCGCCCTTAGCGCCTGGATGATACTGAACTAAGGTCAAGCCGTGAGAATCGGGTTAAGATTAAGGAAACAGACAAGAAACTAAAAGGAGGTAAGCGAGATGCTTAAAGGATTGTACAAGAGCCTGCGCCGGGATGAGAAAGGCATCACTGGCCTGGAGACGGCGATCATCCTGATTGCCTTCGTGGTTGTGGCATCGGTGTTCGCCTACACAGTGTTGTCAGCAGGCATATTCGCGTCCCAGAAGGGCCAGGAGGCGGTCTATGCAGGGCTGGCAGAGACCCAGGCGACCATGAATGTCAAGGGGAGCATGTATGCTTATGGCAGCGGAACTGCGGGGAACATGACTGTGAACGCAGTGACGTTCACGCTGACCACTGCTGAGAAGGGGCAGGCCATTGACCTGACACCGAACACTGGGAATGGTACTGCTGTCACTGTAATCAGCTACACTGATAAAGACCAGCATGTTGCCGCGTTGCCGTGGACTGTCACCTGGATAGGCAAGAACAATGGTGACAACCTGCTGGAGCAGGATGAGCAGGCTGTGGTAAGGGTAGACTTATCAGGACTGAGCCCCCTTCCCATCGCTTACGACACATTCACCATCGAGGTGAAGCCTGTGACCGGTGCAGCCCTGGTCCTGAACCGGACGTTGCCCGCCAGGATCGATGCTGTGATGAACCTTGACTAAAAAAAGTAGAAGTGGGCGAAGATGAAAGAGGTCGCTGACAGCGGGGCGGCGACTCCGCCCCGTCAGCGACCTCAATGGCATAAAAAACAGGGGTGGCAGCATGGAAGAACAAAGAATCAAGACTCTGGAAGAGGAATTCAAGGTACTCAAGAACCAGATTAAAGCGGTTCTGCTGGACATCAAGGAGCAGTTGGCTACCGGCGGCGGGAATGGGCAGTCTGGCGCTCCTCAGTGGGGGGGTGTCAGCGCGGCAATTCCTCAGGCGGAAAACGATGTTAAAGTTGTGCCTGAGCCTCCCTCTGGTGAGCCTGGATTCGCGGAAAAAGGTTCAAGCCCTGGGATTGCTGAGAAGGCTGAGCCTGATTTTGACCCTGTGATGAACCGCAGCGGCGTGCCAGGAGTTGCCGGGAGGAACACTGAGGGGCGGGTGGACCTGCTGACTGTATCTGTGCTGTCGCAATGGCTGGCCCGGGCTGCTGCATCTGTGAGCAAAGCACAGATATGCAAGCTGGTGGAGATATATGACATAACCGGCAATCTGCCGCCCCGGCTGAAGCAGGTTATCCTGCTGCTGGCAGACCTCTATGGCAATGGCAGCCATACTGAAGAAGATGAAAATTTACCGGCGACGGCAAGCATGCAACTGCTGATAGAGCTCGATAGTCTTCTGCGCTACCGCACAGGGGCGCTTGAGTCTGTTGTCCTGTCAATGCTTCTCGATAAGGGGCAGAAGAACAGAAGGGTGGCTAACCATGGATAAGGTGCTTGCCACCGTATTGCTCGTGGTTGCGTCAGTGGTCTGCGTGGTCCTGGTGATCAACGCTGTGTATCCGGCTATTACCAGTTCCAGCGGGGCGCTGAGCAGCATTTCCGCCAGCGTGAATGAACGCATAGAAACCCAGATCAAGATTATACATGCCACGGGGGAACTGGATAGCAGCGGGAACTGGGTGGACACCAATTCGAATGGCGATTTCGATGTGTTCGTTTGGGTAAAGAATATTGGCACGGCACCCGTGGACGATATAACGCGTTGCGATGTCTTCTTCACCGGTAACAACACTATCTGGACGTGGATACCCTATGTGGACTACGCCGGAGGTTCATACCCGCGGTGGAGCTATACAATTGAGAATGGCACGGAGTGGGGTGCAGCTACTACCTTAATGATAGACATACACTATAGCAGCCCTCTTCCTTCGGGCCCATACAATGTCAAGGTCATGGCCCCTAATGGTGTGTCCGATGAATATGACTTTAGCATGTGATTCCGATGAGCAATGCAATTGTAGCACTGGTTGTTATAGCGTTAATGTTGACGGCGGTTTTGACCTGGTCACAGACCGCTTACACTTCATTTGACTCTGTCTCTCAAGCTTTGAAGCAAACGACGCAGACAACGCAGGAGGTGTCGAGGACTGATATTAAGGTGATTGATGCCCAAACGCAGGGGGGCTTTGTGGAGGTATCTGTTCTTAATAACGGCGAGGTGCACCTCGCCCAATTTGCTAACTGGGATGTAGTGGTGCAGTACTATGATGCCAGCGGCGAGTATCACATCAGCCAGCTTTCATATACTGAGAACTCAAGCCCCGGTGAGGGCCAGTGGGCTATTGTCAACATATACACAGACGAAAGCCTGGGGCAAAAAGAGGTTTTCGAGCCCGGGATACTGGACCCGGGCGAGGTAATGCTAATGAGGTTGAGCCTTGCTCCGCTGCCAGGTGCGGGTACTACTAACTTCGTAAATGTGTCCAGCGCCAACGGAGTGGCAACTTCAGCACAATTTAAGGGTTAGGAGGACTGCAATGAGAACAGGTTCAGAGAATGATCCTAGAATAATCTCTACAGGGAATGACGAGTTGGACAAGAAGATAGGCGGCGGGATACCACTGAGGTCGCTCAGCCTTGTGGAAGGGCAGCCCGATTCAGGCAAATCGGTGCTCACCCAGCAAATGGTCTGGGGCTCGCTGAAAAAGGGATGTAGTGCTGTGGTCTTCACCACCGAGAACACGGTGAAGAGCCTGGTGACTCAAATGCAGAGCCTGAACCTGGATATCATGGACTATCTCCTCCTCTCTCGATTATGGATATATCCTATAGACACCAAGAAAACGAGGCGGAGCCTGAGTGCAGGTCTATTACCTATGCTTGAAAGTTATGCCAACAAAGGCATAGATGTGGCGATAATCGATTCCATCACGTACTACGTGACCCATGCTTCTACGGAGGAAGTGCTCTCCTTCTTTGAGGAGTGTAAGAGACTTTCCGGCAAGGGGATGGGTATTATCTGTGTGGCGCATTCATATGCCTTCGATGAAAACGCCATGGTCAGGCTGGGGTCGATGTGTGACGCTCACCTGAGATTGCACATAGAGACTATGGGGAGCAAGATGATCAAGATCCTGGAGGTGGCCAAGGTGCGAGGCGCCAACCTTAACACAGGCAATATCATCTCCTTTGATGTCGAGCCCAACCGGGGTATCAGAGTGATACCATATTCTAAGGCCAAGGCTTAGGGATTGCCATGCCCAAGATAATTTTGCCCTTTAGCGGCCAGGGCGAGGGAGGGTCTCCCCAGAACAGCATGTCTGAGGGAGACCTCTTACAGTTGCTGCCCGAGGCGTTGCAGGAGGCTTGTAAGCAGAACAAACATCTTCTGGACTATCTACGCATGATTCCTGTCGGTGAGATCGGCGTGCCGGAATACTACACTAAGCTCACGCGGGCACAGGGTGACCTGCCGCAAAAGAACCTCATTTATCTGGTATCGGACAATGTTTACGTCCATGTTTACTCTGAGCCCGGTGGCGGCAGGCCTGTCTATATTCCCATTGAGCCAAGCCTCACTCAGGATATGAGCCAGGTGCTGCCGGAGGTGGAGAGCAAACTGGTCGATGTGGCCGGTGGAATGAGCGCGGCTGAGTCAGAGGCGGAGAGAAAGGAAGCCATTCTGGAATTGGTAGATAGGGTGTGTGTGGTACATCGAAATGGCTCTACTTCTTCTTCGTCTAATACCAAAGATAGCAAGGACAGCGGTGGCAATGGCAGTAAGGTTGCCAGTAAGACGAAGGTGCAGGTTACCCCTAAACAACTTGAAGCCATAAAGTACCTTATGGTCAGGGACAAGGTGGGGATGGGCACCATAGACGTGATGATTAAAGATACATATATAGAGGACATCAGTTGCAGCGGGCTGGGCACCATATTTCTGGAGCACAAGATTTTCAAGGGCGTTAAATCAGCTATAACATTCGAAGCGCACGATGACCTGGACGATTTTGTGCTGCGCCTTTCTGAGCAGATAAAGAGACCTGTAACGTTGCGCAATCCTATCGTAGACGCTACCTTGCCAGATGGCTCACGTATAAACATAGTCTTTGGCAGGGAGGTCTCGCGACGCGGCAGCAACTTTTCCATCAGAAAGTTCAGCGAGACTCCGCTGAGCATCATTGAACTTATCGAGTTCGGAAGCATAAGCTACGAAATGGCAGCTTATCTTTCGGTAGTGATCGAGGATGGCATGAATTTGTTTGTCGTCGGTGAGACGGCATCAGGCAAAACTACACTGCTCAACGCTATCACTACGTTTATCCCGCTGAGCCACAAGATAGTAAGCATCGAGGATACGCCTGAGCTTCAGGTGCCTCATGCCAACTGGATTCGAGAGGTATCCCGGGCGCCGGGGCAGGGGGATAAGGGGGCCAGCGTAAGCATGTTCGACCTGTTGAAGGCTGCCTTGAGACAACGCCCAAATGTAATAATCGTGGGTGAAATCAGAGGAGAGGAAGGTAATATAGCCTTTGGAGCTATGCAGACAGGCCATGAAGTGATGAGCACTTTCCACGCTTCCAATGTGGAAAAACTGATCCAGCGTCTCACAGGGAATCCTATCAGCGTACCCAAGACTTACATAGACAACTTGAATATTGTAGTCTGTCAGAACGCTGTGAAGCTGCCCAACGGAAAGGCGGGCCGCCGGGCGACAAGCATCAGCGAGATAGTTGGCTATGACTCTGTCACTAACACTTTCTCCTATGTGGAGGTGTTTCGCTGGAGCCCGGTAACGGACACCTTTGATTTTGTGGGCAGGAGAAACAGCTATCTCTTGGAAGACAAAATCGCTATAAAGCGTGGTTTCCCTCCCGATAAGAAGATGCAGATATATTCCCTGGTGGAGCGGAGGGCGAGGATTTTGGAAAAGCTACATAAAGAAAAGGGAGTGCGCGATTTCTATGAACTTCTCAAGGTTCTGGCCAGGGCGCAAGAAGAAAGACTCTTCTAATTATAAAAGCAGTGGTAACAGCGATTACCTGAGTTACGACCTGTTTTACCAACTGGCATATATGTCGTCTATCGCTGCGGCAGGCATCCCGCGCAGCCAGATATTTGAGTTTGCCTCTCGACTTCCATGCAGCTCATCGCGCTACTTTGCGGAGATACATAATCTGGCAAAGAAGATGCGATATGATTACGGGGTGGCTTGCCGTATCGTCGGCGAGTCGACGAAGGAAGCGTTGGTCAAGAGCCTGCTGCTGCGCCTCTCCAGCTCTCTGGGGTCAGGAGAGCCCGAGTCAGACTTCCTGGCTCAGGAAGCACAGATTCAGGCAGAGGCTTTCAAGAATGAGTATGAGCGGGGTGTGGAATCGCTGAAAAAGTGGACAGAAGCGTACGGAGCTCTTATCGTGTCTGCCGCGCTGATCGTTATGGTAGCGGCTATCTCCATGCTGATATACCCCGTGGCAATCGGGGTCACGGTAGCGCTGGTAGGGGTAACCATCTTTATCTCAATTCTAGGGGCCTGGGCAATATACAGGGTATCGCCCAAGGAGATCAGGGTCCATCCTCAGGCCTCGGATTGCGCGGCACACAGTCGTGCCCGACATTTAGCCAGGATATTGGTTCCGGTTTCTATTGCAGCTTTTGCTGTATTTTTGCTGGCAGGTGTTGGCCTGGGATGGGCGCTTATGGTAGCCGGTGTGCTGCTCTTTCCTATAGGCATTGCCGGTACGGTTTTCGACCGCCAAGTGACGAGGAAAGATACTGATATCAGCACTTTTCTCAGGTCACTGGGTAACGTGGCATCAGCAATCGGGGTTACGGTGTCCAACGCTCTGGACAGGGTAGACCTGAGATCGACGGCAAACCTCGCTAAGGATGTGAAACACCTTCGCTCCAGGTTGGTCTCCAGGCTCAAGCCGGAACTCTGCTGGCAGCGCTTTTCTCTAGAGACAGGCAGCGAAACGATATACCGAAGCGTGAAGATGTTTAACGATGCCACCAGGCTGGGCGGAGATCCGGAGGAGGTAGGGAATCGTTCTTCCATAATAGCGATGAGCCTGGACTTCCTGCGTGCCAAGAGGTCGCAGGTATCGTCCTCATTCGTGATACTGGTGCTGGGTATGCATGTCGCCCTGGTTGCGCTACTGCTGTTTGTGACTCAGGTGATAAATATCTTCTCCAGCACGGTGGAGGGGGTTTACTCGAAAGCGATAGCGAGTGCTCCGATAAGCACGGTTCAGGTATTCACTTTCAGTTTCAAGAATGTTCAGTTGCTGGGCACTCTGGTGATACCGGTCATTTTGGCTCTGACCGGTGCAAATGCCTTCGCTATCAAGGCGGCCGACGGTGGCAACAAGTATAAACTTTACACTTACCTTGCTGTGACTACAGTCGTATCGGGTGCGATGCTGGTGTTTGTGCCCATAATGGCTGAGAGGATATTCTCCGCGATACCTAAAATGTCGTAGGTCAAGCTGAGGAGGAAGCTTATGAATACAATTCAAAGGATCCGGTCGGCGCTGCAACGACCTTTGAATTCCCTTGCAGCATTGTTCAAAGAGAGGGAAGAGCATCTTCCTCTGGAGAATGACCCGGTGGGGGAGTTTCTCGAGAGTAAGAAGAAGGGGATCGCTCTGGCTGAGGAGGGAGCGAGTGAAACGCCGCCGGTAGCTGATGTTGCACCACAGGCTGTGGGGCAGGCTATCAAGGCGGGTAATGAGGACATGAGCAGCACTGAAAAAGTCGAGGCGGCAGCTCAGGCAGCGGGGAGCCAGATGGTAAGCCCGATTCAGTCTGACGTAAAGACGGAGGCTCCTGCACCGGTGCTCGCCGAGGCTGAAAAGGCCGAAGCAGGTGCAGCCCTGGCGGAGGCTAAAGCGGAGGCCAGAGCGCCTGAGCCAGTCAGGCAGCAGGTTGAGGCGGCAAATACGCCTCCTGCGGACAGCCCTCAGGAGGGAGAGAAGATTGAAAGCGTGCTGGACGTGTTTAGAAGTGAGGGGCTGGCAACTGAAGCAACCAGCTCGCTGTCCAAGGAGCTGGGCGATATGAGCGTGTATTCTCTGCTGGAGGAAAGCAAACAGATTGCCCAGATTGCCAAGAAGCTCAAGGAACACCAGGAATAGTCTCTAGAGTTGTGATTGCCCTGTTATCAGATGGCTCTATTTACTCTAGAGATGAAGGATATTGTTGATGAGGATGACCCCAAACATAATGACCAGCAGTATCTGACACGCGAGCATTAGCCTGAGATGGTTAGTCCTGGTAGCCAGCCACCAGAACCCCAGCCCTACAGCCACAGTAACCAGAAGTTTTGCCCCGTAAAACAGTGCCTCATTGTGTGATAGCAACACTCTGGCGAAAGGGTTGCCTTCGATGTTGGCGGAGTTCTTCAGGTCTATATAGGTAACGCTGGCTTCAGCCAGGGACAGGGCAACCCAGAAGATGGCCAGCGCCTTGGTTAAGCTCACCAGATTCAGCGGTTTACGTCTCTCCCATTTTGTAAGCATACTAAGATGTTGTCCTTGTCAATATAATGTTAAACAGAATATGAGAGTGTTTACCAACTCCCTTATCAACCCCTCACTCTTGGGGGATTTAAGTGTGGAGGCACCCCCCACCCGTCAAAGGGGCTTCGCCCCTATACGCACCCATTGGCAGACTACATCGAACTATCATGCTAAATTTTTGCTAGCAATAGTACTAGTACTGCTTCTACTAATAATCGTAGGAAACCCCCTCATAAAAGTCAATATAACGTTTGCTCATATCCCTTTACTCTACCTCCCATATCTTGTGTAAGATATGGGCTGCGGGTTAAGCTGCAGATTGCTACATATACAGGGGATGAATTTCGTAGGGGCACAGCGCGCTGTGCCCCTACCTCAAGGTTATGACTGGCAAGCCATTTTTAGTCGTTTAGCTTTAGCTGGCGCAGGTAATCTCTGAACTTAGCCCCGATATCGGGTCGGTTGAGAGCAAACTCTACGGATGCCTTCAGGAAGCCCAGCGGCATGCCTGTATCGTAACGTATTCCTTCAAACTGATAGGCGTATATTGGCTGTTTCTCCAGCAGCAGCCTCAAGCCATCGGTCAATTGGATCTCCCCGCCTTTCCCAGGGGCTGTCTTCTCCAGCATGCCGAATATCTCCGGCGTAAGGAGGTATCTGCCCACTATCGCCAGGTTCGATGGGGCGTCTTTGGGCTCCGGCTTCTCCACAAGGCTCATCACCTGATATACTCGGTCCTCTACTTGCTTTGGCTTGATAATACCGTAGGCTTTGGTATCCTTTTTTGCTACCGGCTCAACAGCGATTACGCTGTTTTGATAACGGTTGTACACCTCAATCATCTGCTTCATAGCCGGCACTCTGGCCTGGATGATATCGTCGGGGAGGAAGACGGCGAAGGGTTCATCGCCGATTAGTTCCTTGGTCACTAAAATGGCGTGTCCCAGGCCAAGTTGCTCTTTCTGGCGGATATAGCAAATATCGGCGAGTTCGGAGATATTCTGCAATTTGCGCAATAGTTCCCCATCGCCTTTCTTCTCTACAATGTGTTCCAATTCAAAGGAACGGTCGAAGTGGTCTTCTATAGCACGTTTGCCTATGGCAGTGACGATGATGATGTGCTTGATGCCGGAGGCAACAGCTTCCTCTATCACATACTGGATCATAGGCTTATCAACCAGAGGCAGCATCTCCTTGGGCTGTGCCTTGGTTGCAGGCAGGAACCGGGTGCCCCAGCCTGCAGCAGTTACCACTGCCTTACGTATCTTCATCATACCTCCCACGCTATTCTACATGAGGTCTTGTGTTGTATCAAGGATAGGTGTACTGCCCATCTCATTTATTGTTCAGCATCTTTGCAATAAGTTCGAGCATTCTGTTAAGCCCCCAGCCTTTGGCGGCGGAGATGAAAGCTGCTGTCTGGACTCTGACGCAAAGCTGGTCGATATACCGGCGAACTGTCTCATCATCCCCCGGTTCGATTTTCCCCCCGAGCAAGTCAATCTTATTCAGGGCCAGTAAAGTTGGCTTGTCAGCCAGGCCCAGGTCTTTCAGAATGTCCTCAACGGTATGGCATTGCTGGGCTGCGGTCTCGCTGGCGATGTCTACTATATGGAGCAGCAGGTCGGCCTCGGATAACTCTTCGAGAGTGGCCCTGAAGGCAGCGACTACAGTCGGAGGCAGCTTCTGGATAAATCCGACGGTATCGGTCATGAGCACCTGCTTTTTGTCGGGCAGGGTGAGGCGGCGCGTGGTGGGGTCGAGGGTGGCGAACAGCTTATCCTCAACCAATACATTTGCGTCGCTTAAGGCGTTGAGCAGAGTGCTTTTGCCGGCGTTGGTGTAGCCTACGATAGCCACAACGGGGATACCTTGAACGTCGCGGCGATGGCGGTAGAGCGCTCTGTGTTTTCTAACCGACTCTAATTCTCCTTTGAGTCTTTGAATCTTACGCTGGATTATGCGGCGGTCGCTCTCAAGCTGGGTCTCGCCGGGGCCTCTGGTGCCGATACCGCCGCCGAGGCGCTCCAGGTGAGGCCAGCGCCCCGCCAGACGGGGCAGGAGATACTCCTGTTGAGCGAGCTCGACCTGGAGTCTGCCTTCGTGAGTCTTAGCCCGCTGTGCGAAGATATCGAGGATTAAAGCAGAGCGGTCTATTACCTTGACTTCAAGCTCTTCCTCCAGGTTGCGCTGTTGCGCCGGGGAGAGCTCGTCATCGAAGACGACCAGACTATATCCGACCTTATCTTTGAGTGAAATCAGCTCCTCAAGCTTGCCTTTGCCCATATAATAGGAGTGATTAGGCTCTGACAGACGCTGGGTTATGGTACCAACTACTTCAGCACCTGCGGTGCGTGCCAATTGCCCCAGTTCCTTAACCGAGCCTTCCAGGGGCCAGGTATTTCTTTCCCCCCTTACCTGGACCCCGACCAGAAAAGCCTTCTCTACAGGTGGTAGAGTGGAGACCGGCAGCCTCTTCGTTTATTTCCTCCCTCAGTTCAGGGCAGACACATGGGTCTGCCCCTACGGTTGGTTTCCCCCTCAATTCAGGGAAGGCACGCCCCTACAGAGTGTGTTTGCCAGCCCATTTCTCCAGCCTGGCGAGTCCTTCCTTGACTCTATTGTCTGGAGTGGTTAAAGATAGGCGGATATAACCCTCTCCACATTTGCCATAGCCGGTGCCGGGGGTGACCACCACTGAGGCCTCGTCCAGCAGCCTGGCGCAGAAATCTATCGAGGTATATCCTTGAGGGACTTTGGCCCAGATATAGAGGCTGGCTTTGGGCGGCTTTACTTTGAGACCTATTTTGTTGAGTGTCTTCACTACTAAGTCGCGCCTGCGTTGATAGATAGCGTTATGCCGGGCTATACAGTCCTGCTTCCCCAGCAGCGCCTCGATGCCGGCATACTGGATAGCCTGGGGAATCCCCGAATCGAGATTCGACTTCACCCGCATCAGGGCATTGACTATTTTTTCGTTGCCCACCACCATGCCGATTCGCCATCCGGTCATATTATAGCTCTTGGAAAGCGAATGGAATTCCACTCCTACATCCCGGGCTCCGCGTGCCTGAAGGAAGCTCACAGGACGGTAGCCATCGAAAGCGACCTCCGAGTAAGGGCCATCGTGGCAGACTGCTATATCGTACTTTTTAGCGAAGGCAACTACCTTCTCGAAGAAGCGGAGGTCGGCTACCGCCCCAGTGGGGTTGTTGGGGTAGTTTATCCACATCAGCCTGGCCTTTTTTGCTACCCTGGCAGGGATGCTGCCGAGGTCGGGCAGGAAATTGTTATCCTCAGTGAGAGGCATGAAGTAGCTCTCGCCACCTGCGAACATAGTTCCTATGGAATAGACGGGGTAGCCGGGGTCGGGGACAAGGGCAACATCTCCGGGGTCGAGGAAGCACAGGGCGATGTGCCCGATACCTTCCTTGGAGCCGATGAGAGGCAGCACCTCTTTATTGGGGTCGAAGGATAGGTTAAAGCGGCGCTCGTACCACTCGACGATGGCTTGCCTCAATTGGGGTAGCCCCTCGGTCTCGGGATAACGGTGGTTAGCCGGGTCCTTAGCTGCCTGGCACAGGCGCTTGATGACATGGGGTGGGCTGGGGATGTCGGGGTCGCCGATGCCGAAGCTGACCACATC
>JACWAE010000088.1 GCA_014874385.1 Dehalococcoidia bacterium
GCTGCATAGTGGTTAGCGTCGGTGTAAGGTGCCCCCGCTGCAAGGGCGAGCTGGTGGAGAGAAAGAGCAAAAAAGGGCGCACCTTCTACGGCTGCGGCAACTACCCCAAGTGCAACTTCGCTGTATGGGACAAGCCATTACCGAAACCATGCCCCCAATGCGGCGGGCTGTTGACGCTGTCGAAAAAAGGGACGGCAAAGTGTGCGCAATGCAGCTATGAAGGCGAAGCGGGCGAAGAAGGATAGCAGCGTGGAAGAACTGTTCCAAAAGTATATTAAGTACCTGGAGGTAGAGCGCGGCATCTCTGCATATACGGTGAGGAACTATACCACCGACATCCGGGGCTTCCTCGATTTCCTGACCAGCAACAAGGTGGCATCGCTCGATAAGGTCGACCGCTCCATGATGCGCCGGTATCTGGGCTGGCTCCAGGAGCAAGGCATAGCTCGAAACAGCATCAGCCGCAAGCTCAGCGCCCTGAGGTCGTTTTACCGGTATCTAATGCGAGAGAACCTGGTCACTGCCGAGCCTTTGTCGTCGCTGTCAGCGCCCAAGCTGGAGCAGAGGCTGCCCACCTTCCTTACCACCGACGAGATAGTAAGACTGGTTGAGGCACCTGACACCTCGACACCGAATGGCATGCGGGACAGGGCGATACTGGAGCTGCTCTACGCCGCCGGGCTGCGACTGAGCGAGATTGTGGATTTGAACGTGGGAGACGTTGACATCAGTACCCGGCAGATCAGGGCCTGGGGCAAAGGGTCGAAGGAGCGGATGGTGCTCATGGGCAGGCCGGCAGCGGAGGCGCTTAGACATTATGTCAAGAATGGGCGCAACAAGCTTCTGGGGCAGAAAAAGACCCCGGCGCTTTTCCTGAACCGCTTCGGGGACAGGATTGCCAGACGCCGCATCGAATATATAATCAAGAAATACGCCCGTCAGGCGGGGCTCGATATGAGGGTTTATACGCACATGCTGCGTCATACCTTTGCCACTCACATGCTCGACGGAGGCGCTGACCTCAGGTCATTGCAGGAGCTTCTGGGTCACGCCAGGCTTGCCACCACTCAGGTCTATACGCATGTCAGCCAGAACCAGATCCGCCGTACTTACCTTGCCGCCCACCCCAGAAGCAGTAAAAAAGAGGGAAAGCGATGAGGATACTCGTTATCCACGGGCCTAACTTAAACATGCTCGGCTCCCGCAAGCCTGAAATCTATGGCACTAAAACCCTTGCTGAGATAGATTCCCTGCTCCAGAAAAAGGCTGGCGAGCTCGGCGTGGAACTGGAGTCATATCAGTCCAACCACGAGGGCTATTTGATAGATTTCATCCAGGAGAAGGCTAAAGGAGCAGCGGGCATCATCATTAACCCGGCGGCACTCACCCATTACGGGCTGTCCCTGCGTGACGCCCTGGAAGATTCATCCCTGCCCGTAATCGAGGTTCACCTCTCCGATATCCAACACCGCGAGGAGTTCAGAAAACACTCTGTAATCGCACCCATAGCCCGGCGACAGATATCCGGTCAGGGATGGCAAGGATACATCGCAGCCCTGGAGACCCTGACGGCTCTGCTATCAGAAGGAAAACATGAGCAACCGTCTCGCTAAACTCCACAGCCAGCTCGCTGCAAAAGGGCTGGACGCCATCATCATCTCCCAAGACGAGAACCGCCGTTACCTTTCCGGCTTCACCGGATCGGCTGGGTTTCTCCTTATCTCGCCACAAAGGGCTATCCTGGCCACCGATTTTCGTTATGTCGAGCAGGCGCAGGCCCAAGCGCCCGACTTCGAGGTGGTTAAAATACAGGGTGAGATGCCCAAATGGTTCCCCCGCCTGGCCTCGGAGCTGGATGCCCAAAAGCTGGGATTCGAGGGAAAGGATATCTCCTTCTCCACCTACAAGGAATTGACGGATGCCCTGAGCAGTGCAAAAAAAGGGATTAGCCTCGTGCCCACCGATGGGCTGGTCGAGTCTCTGCGCGCAGTGAAGGACAAAGAGGAACTAAAGCTAATCGAGAAAGCAGCAGCTTTGGCCGATGCCGCCCTCGACGAAATTCTGCCGCAAGTCCGGCCGGGCATTTCCGAGAAAGAGCTTGCATGGGAGATAGAGAGCTTCATGCGACGAAACAGCAGCGAGCCGGTCCCCTTCGAGTTAATCGTGGCATCGGGCCCGAACTCAGCGCTGCCCCACGCCAGGCCCACAGATAAGATTATTCATAATGGCGAGCCTGTGGTCATAGACATAGGGGCGAAGGTAGGCGGATATACCAGCGATATCACCCGCACCATTTGTTTAGGCAATAGTGACAACGTCTTCAATCGGATTTATGATATAGTCTTAGGCGCACAGCTCACGGCCCTGGCCACACTGCAGACGGGTATGACCGGAGAGCAGGTTGACCGTCTGGCCCGTACGGTAATAGAGCAGGCAGGGTACAAAGACAACTTTGGCCATGGGCTGGGACACGGCGTGGGACTGGCTACCCACGAGGAGCCCCGCCTGGGCACCGGTTCCGCCGATATTCTGGCTGAGGGCATGGCGTTCACCATCGAGCCCGGCATCTATATCAGCGGCTGGGGCGGAGTCAGGATAGAGGACATGGCAGTCTTGGAGGAAGGTAAAGTCAGACTGCTTACCAAGTCAAGAAAGATGTGGAGACCTTGAGATGATCGCTGCCACTGACATAAAGAAAGGCATGGTAATTGAACTCGAAGGGCAGCTCTATACAATATTAGACTTTCAGCATATCAAGATGGGACGGGGCAGCGCCCAGATCAGGATCAAGATGAAGGATATTCAAGCAGGGCATACCACCGAGCGCTCATTCCAGGCAACGGAGAAATTCAATCAGGTGCAACTCGAGCTGAGCAACGCTCAGTACCTTTACCAGGATGGCGATTTCCATTACTTCATGGACATCAAGAGCTTCGAGCAAATCCCCTTGACCGCTGGGCAATTGGGCGACACCTTTAGAAAATATTTCAAGGAGGGGATGACCCTGGTGATCCTGCGGCACGGCGACAAGGCAGTCGGGATCGAGATGCCGCTGGCCGTGGATCTCAGGGTTACCGAGACCGGGCCCAGTTTCAAGGGGAACACCGCGCAATCGGGGACGAAGCCAGCTAAACTGGAAACTGGCATCACTGTTCAGGTACCATTTTTCCTCAATGTCGGAGATGTCATTCGCATCGACACCCGCACCGGGAGCTACATAGAAAGAGCATAGTTTTTAGTGAGCAATTCGTTAAAAGCCGACCTTCACGTGCACACCCGCTACTCGGAAGACTCCATATCCCCTCCGGAAAAGATCGTGCAGCACTGCCTCAAGATGGGGATAAACTGTCTGGCAATAACCGACCATAACGAAATCTCAGGAGCTTTCGAGGTTAAGCGCATCGCCCCCTTTAAAGTTATCATCGGGGAGGAGATATTGAGCAACCAGGGCGAGATCATCGGTTACTTCCTCACTGAAAAGATACCACCCCGTCTCTCTCCCGAGGAGACAGCGGCACGGATAAAGGCGCAGGGAGGGCTTGTCTGCATTCCCCACCCTTTCGACCGCTTCCGCAGCGGGGCAAAGCTGCACAACCATGCTCTGGAGAAGATAATAGAGAATATAGACCTGATCGAGGTCTTCAATTCCCGTACCATGCTGCTGCGGGACTCGGCACGCGCCCTCGAGTTTGCCCGAAAACATGCACTTCCGGGCACAGCCGGCAGCGATGCCCATATCGTTCGGGAAATTGGCAGCACCTACATGGAGATACCGGAGTTCAACGATGCCGAGCAGTTACGGCAGGCGCTGAGGCAGGGAAAGATTTTAGGGCATAGAACCAATTTTTTTATTCACTTTTACGGTATCAGGAACAGATTGGTCAAACAGTTTCAAAGGAGCTAGCAGCCATGTATAAGCTCGGCTGGTTCTCCACAGGCCGAGGCGGAGGGTCACGCGCCCTGCTCACCAGGATGCACGATGAGATCGAGAAAGGCAACGTAAAGGCAAAGATTGAGTTCGTGTTCTGCAGCCGCGAGCCCGGAGATGCCGAGGGAAGCGATACATTTATTAAACTGGTTGAGTCCTACCACATACCCATCGTCTGCCTCTCCTCAAAGAGGTTCAAAGCCAGCGGCGGAGAATACCTTTCCCCACAATGGCGGCTGGAATACGATAGAGAGGCGATGAGACGCCTCAAAGGCTATTCTCCCGACCTCTGCGTCCTCGCAGGTTACATGCTCATCGTTGGCCCTGAGATGTGCCAGCATTATAAGATGATTAACCTGCATCCTGCTGCCCCTGGTGGCCCCACAGGCACCTGGCAAGAGGTGATATGGAAGCTCATCGAAACCAAGGCCACCGAGACCGGCGTGATGATGCACCTGGTCACCCCCGAGCTGGACAAAGGCCCCCCGGTGACCTATTGCAAATTCTCTATCAGAGGCGAGCCTTTCGATAAGCACTGGGAAGAGATAAAGGGATTATCCTTAAAGGAAATAAAAGCCAAGCAGGGAGAAGATAACCCTCTATTCAAAATCATACGGCAGGAAGGCATGAAGAGGGAACTGCCGCTCATCGTGGCTACAGTGAAGGCCTTCAGCGAGGGCAGGGTTCGCATAGAGAACTGGAAGGCAGTCGACAGCAAGGGCACGCCTATCAAAGCCTATTCTTTGACCACAGAGATCGATGGGGTTGTGAAAGGCAAATAATCCAGCCGGGTCTGAGATAAATCATCGCCAGGCTTCAAACAATTCCTCGCCATATACCACAAGACTCTTCTTATGGGCATTGAATAGTATCTCCGCAAACCAGACCTTTTACGGAGTGATTAAGCAGAACGGAGCTGCTTGGCGGCTCCGTTCCTTCTATTATCTGTTACAGTTTTAGACCCTTAGCTACGGACTTCCCCAGCTTCGGATCAGCTTCGGTGAGGTTCTCAATCACCCGCATTCTTATTGGTTTGTCAATATTCTTGAGGTCTGCGATGAGATTATCTATCAGGTGTTCCTGATCCATCTTGCTAAGGGAACGATACCTCGCTCCAGCCTGTGCGAAATCGTTCGTTAATCCTATTTTACGGCGAGTTACTTCACCATCCAGCTTGTATACCCGTGGCTTACCCTCCTCCGGAGCCTCTCCGGGCATACCACCGCCCAGACTATTAGGCTCGTAATTGACTGGACCGCTGAACTGACCGTACTGCATGGCCCCATCACGTTGGTTATTGTCGACCGGCACTATAGGCCTGTTGATGGTGAGCTGGAGGTAGTTAGCCCCGAGCCGATGGCGCTGAGTATCAGCATATGAGAATGTTCTGCCCTGAAGCAACTTGTCAGCGGAGAACTCGATTCCGGGTACAAGGCTGGCGGGACAAAAAGCCGCTTGCTCCACTTCGGCAAAGAAGTTGTCGGGATTACGGTTGAGTATCATTTTGCCCACCGGCATCAGCGGGAACTTGTTCTCAGGCCAAGTCTTTGTGGGATCCAGGGGATCAAAATCCTGTTTCAGTTCGTCGGCAATATCCATCATCTGCACGTTAAGCTCGTACTCAACCTCTTCACCCCTGGCGATAGCATCGCGAAGATCGCGGGTGAGATAATCAGGATCAACCCCAGCCAGGCGGGTTGCCTCATGGCGGTCAAGGTTCTGCACACCCAATTTGGGCTTCCAGTGGTATTTCACATATACCGCCTTGCCTTTGTCGTTTACCCACACATAGGTATTGACGCCAAAACCCTCTTGCATTCTGTAGCTCTTCGGCGTGCCACGATCGGAAAAGAGCCAGGTAATCATGTGCGTAGATTCCGGTGTCAGCGATATGAAATCCCAAAAGCGGCTATGTGCCGAGGATGCTGACGGCATATTTGTATCTGGTGCGCCTTTGAAAGCGTGAACCATATCGGGGAATTTGATGGCGTCCCGGATGAAAAATACGGGAAGGTTGTTACCGACCAGATCGTAATTACCATCCTCGGTATAGAACTTGACCGCAAAACCACGAGGGTCGCGGACCGTATCTGCCGAGCCTCGACCTCCGGTAACGGTGGAGAATCGCACGAACACCTCGGTCTTTTTCTTCGGATCCTGGAGAAATCTCGCCCTGGTATAAGGCTTCATGCTCCGGTGAACCTGAAAGTAGCCATGAGCCCCTGCCCCCTTGGCATGAACAACCCTTTCGGGGATGCGTTCCCTATCGAAGTGGGCCATTTTCTCAATAAACTGTACATCCTGTAATAAGACCGGACCACGTTCGCCGACTGTCAAAGAGTTCTGGTTATCGGTAACCGGTACACCTTGATTCGTGGTAAGATGTCTTTTTTTCATGATACCCTCCTTTCTCATGAATTTCTTTTGTTGATGTTAAAAGCCCCAGTTGACGAACAGTTCCATAGTTTCATACCACCTCCCTCCACATTTTCGCCCCATTCTTTTTTAGTAATTATCTGCCAGTAACTCGTAAAATGCCTGAGGGTGTTTACAGGCCGGGCATTCCCTGGGCGCTTCCGTGCCCTCGAATACATACCCGCAATTTATGCAATGCCACTTCACGGCAGATTTCTTCTTGAATACCGCTCCATCGGCGATATTGTTGACCAGTTTCCTGTACCTTGACTCGTGGAACTTCTCCACCTTGGCAATTTGCCCAAATGAACGCGAAATCTCGGGAAAGCCCTCATCTGCGGCAATTTTGGCAAAATCCGCATAAAGCGTGGTCCACTCCAGATTCTCGCCAGCCGCTGCAGCTTCAAGGTTGGATTTGGTATCCTTAATCATCCCCGCCGGGTAAGTCGCCACAATTTCGGTATCTCCCCCTTCAAGGTACTTAAAAAATACCTTGGCGTGCTCCTTTTCATTCTCCGCTGTTTCGGCAAATATGTTGGCAATTTGCTCGAATCCCTCTTTTCTGGCAGCGCTGGCAAAATAGGTATAGCGGTTTCTTGCCTGTGATTCTCCAGCGAAAGCCGCCAGAAGGTTCTTTTCTGTCTGTGTGCCCTTAATTGATTTGCTCACGTAATATCCCTCCTATTCCTCAATTTTTCCCCTATTATTCCCACAGCAGACTAGAGTTCCACCGTCGACCTCTGTCACGATAACCTTATTGCCATAGATCTCGCCCCGTATTTATTGCCATCTTTTTTCACTGCCATACTATTCTCTCCTTCCCGTCTGCTCATGCTGGCAATCCTGACATAACCCACGGAACTCTAGTTGATGGCATGAGATCCTAAGTCCCGTTCTCTTGGCCACCTTTCTATCCAGCTTCGTGTCTACCGGCTCATCAACATCAAATACCCGGCCACACCGTTCGCATCTAAAATGATAATGATTCTGCCGCTTGGCCTCGAATCTACTCACAGTGCCATCAAGATTCAGCTCCGATACTTGCCCATTTTCCTGCAACACTCTTAGATTACGATACACCGTCCCTTTGCTGATGTGCGGTATCTCCTTTTTGGCCTCTTCATATATCCAATCAGCCGTGGGATGGGATCTTGTGCTTCGCAAAATCCTGAGAATGGTTTCCCTTTGTTTTGTATGTCTGGTCATAATATTAGTACTAGTTCCTAATATCATTAACTTTACTATAGATAATATCCCTTTGTCAATACATGGGCCCAGACAATGAAGAGCATCCTTTCCATGCGCCTATTTCAAGGTAATTGTTTTTGACACTTCTTTTACGCCCTTGTAACCACTGGGCACAAGACCAACCATAGGTTGCCCTCTTCTGCTTGACACAGCCCATAGTATTGGCTTCTGCTGCGGAACTTGTGACCTCTTGACAATATAAAGAAATTATTATAAAATTTAGGCAGTCCTAAAGATTAGGCTCGCCTAACTTCTCTTCTAAGGAGAATAAAATGAGTAAAAGCACTGAAGAATATCTCGAGGCGCTTTATACCCTCACCAAAGACGGCGAGACAGCGAGCACTACGGCGATATCCAAACGTCTCAAGGTAACGCCGGCCAGCGTGACTGAAATGCTGGGGAAGCTGTCAAATGAGGGCTACGTAAATTACCAGCCATATCAGGGGGTCACTCTCTCCCCCAAGGGCTACAAGATAGGTGAGAAAATGGCTCGAAAACACAGGTTGCTGGAACGATTTCTGCACGACATGCTCGGAATTGGAAAGAGCATGGTACATGATGAAGCATGTGCCATGGAGCATGCCTTATCTGATGAGACTGCACGAGCTCTATGTCAGACTTTAAGATACCCTGATAAATGTCCCGATGATGGAAATCCCATTCCGCCATGTGACCTCCAATTCTCCAGTTGTGAAGAATGCCGCAAATGGAGGGGGGGTAGTTTGGAAAAAGTGGATAGACGAAAGGCAAATATAGTATCAATATCAACGCTAAAGGAACGCGAAGAGGGCAAAATCTCTTTCATAAGGGGAGACAATAAAGTCCTCAAGAGGCTTCTAGACATGGGTCTAACCCCAGGGACAAAAATAAGAATCTCTAGAATAGCACCGCTCAAAGGACCCGTAGAGATCGCGGTGAGGGGGTCAAAACTCGCCCTAGGGGAAGGGATAGCATGCAATGTCTTTGTCGAAACCGCTGTGAATCAACCCCAGGAGAAATAGTTTGGCCATAGGCGGGTCATGTCATAGCACAACGGCCACAAAAAAAGAGAAAAAACCCAGCAACGGAGAGCATATTACTATAGCTTTGGCCGGGAATGCCAATGTCGGTAAGAGCGTAATCTTCAACCATCTGACAGGCTCACATCAGACGATTGGCAACTGGCCCGGTAAAACCGTGGAAAGGGCCGAAGGTATCCTGCACTTTGACGGCTACGATGCCAGTATTATAGACCTCCCCGGAATCTATTCGTTTTCCACCTTCTCCCTCGAAGAACTGGTCACCAGGGAATACATAGCCCGCGAAAAGCCGAATGCTATCATCAATGTTATCGGCGCTTCCGTCCTCGAGCGAAACCTCTATTTCACACTGCAACTACTGGATATGGATATCCCACTGGTCATCTGCCTCAACCAGATGGATATAGCTAAGAGCAAGGGTATTACCATCGATGCGGAGAAGCTTGAGACGATACTAGGTGTACCAGTCATACCGACTGTGGCGTCGAGGGGAAAGGGAATACAGGAGTTGATTAAGAGAGCCCTAGATATCGCCCGGGACGGACATGACACAAGGGGAAACAGGGTCAAATTCAGCGATGCTGTAGAAAGCAGAATAGAAAAACTAGCTGGAGCAATCGAATCTGAGCAGCTTAATCTAATATATCCTTCCCGCTGGGTCGCTATCAAGTTGCTTGAAGATGATTCGGAAATTAAGAAACTGGTCAGTTTGAAGTCGGAGAGCGTTGTCCGTACATCCGAGGCAATGGCTAAAGAGGTAGAAGATATCTACAAAGAGTCCTGCTTCTCTGTGATCGCCTCAGAGCGGTATTCAAAAGCCAGCCAAATTACCGCTGATATCCAGAGGCAAGAGATAGTGAAGGCCAAGTTTTCAGACAGGCTAGACTGGTTCACCACCCATAAAGTGTTCGGCTACATAACGGCTTTTGTGGTGATAGCCGGCCTGCTGCTCTGGACATTTACAGTGGGGAATTATTTTTCCGGCTGGCTCTCGCATCTCTTCAGTTTCTTCGAATCCACAAATCCAAAGCTGGCAGGCTCAATTGGCGCTATCCTCTGGAACGGGGCCTTTGGAGGAATAGTGGCTGGGGTCACCCTGGTAATACCCTTCGTGGTGCCCTTCTATTTCGTGCTGGCCGCAATTGAAGACTCAGGCATCCTCACACGAGTCGCATTTATGTTCGACAATTTTATGCATAGAATGGGGCTGCATGGTAAAGCTATCATTCCCATGATTCTGGGGTACGGCTGCAATGTCCCCGCCATCTATAGCTGCCGGGTGATGGGGACAAGGCGTGAGAAGCTGCTGGCAGCATTTGCCATAACTTTTATACCGTGTACCGCCCGGACCATCATAATTCTGGGACTGGTGGCAGCGTTTGTAAGTATTAAGTGGGCTTTGGCTCTGTACGCTATTGACCTGGTAATTATATTTGCCCTGGGGCGCGTCGCTCTCAAAGTGGTCCCCGGCAAATCAACCGGGCTGATAATGGAGATGCATCAATTTAGAGTCCCATCCTTGAGCGTCGTGGCAAAGCAAACCTGGTCACGGACCAGGCTATTAATCCTCATGGTTTTTCCAATATATGTGATAGGTAGTGCTGCCGTTCAGGGCCTATATGCTCTCGGCTGGCTCGGGCCAATTAACAATGCCCTTTCACCTGTCACTGTCACGTGGCTCGGTCTCCCCTTGATCACGGGAATCCTCCTGGTATTTGGACTAATCAGAAAGGAGATGATAGTCCTGGCATTAGTGCCGCTGCTTGGCACGCAGCATTTCAATCTCTTTTTAACCCAGACACAACTTATTCTACTTGCATTTATAAGCATGCTCTATATTCCCTGCGTGGCGACTATCTCAGCCCTGGTTAAAGAATTCGGGTGGAAGCCGGCGGCCGCAATATCGATGGCCAATTTGGTTTCCGCGATACTTTTAGGGGGGATCGCCGCAAGGCTGCTTACACTAACATTTTAACCGGCACGCCGGAATATAGATACCTACTCCACACATAGCGCCTGGATACCCCGATCCTGGCCTACCTCGGCTTCACTTTTTCCTTGACTCCAGTGAGTATTTCGTCGATCACTCCATACTCCAGAGCCTGCTGAGAATTCATATAAAAGTCGCGGTCAGTGTCATGGGCGATCTTCTCCAGAGACTGGCCGGTGTGCTTGACCAGGAGGGAGCGGATCACATCCTGCTCCCTCAGTATCTCCTTGGCTATGATAGCTATGTCCGCTGCCTGTCCTTGAGCACCACCCATAGCCTGATGCATGTGGATGGTGGAATTAGGCAGAGCATAGCGCTTGCCCTTGGTGCCCGCAGCGAGCAAGACCGTGGCCATGCTGGCTGCCAGCCCCACGCAGATAGTGGATATATCGCAGCGCACAAGCTGCATAGTATCGTAGATGGCCAGCCCGGCATTTATCTGGCCGCCGGGGCAATGTATATACAGGCTGATGTCCTTGTCCGGGTCCTCGCGCTCCAGAAACAGTAGCTGAGCTATTATCACGTTGGCTATCTGGTCGTTGATCGGCAAACCCAGGAAGACAATGCGTTCCTTTAGCAGCAGCGAGTAGATATCCGAGGAACGCTCTCCACGAGGGGTGCTCTCAGTCACCCAAGGAATGATATTACTCGGTTGATTCTCCATTTTCCTTTCCCCCTTCTTTTTCCTCTAAATGTGTAGTCTCCTCCACTTTGGTAGCTATATCAGCCAAACGATCGACGATTTTCCTCATATATATATTCCTTCTTAGCGACTCCCTACCGGATTGCGAATTGAAAAACTGTCGCACCCCTTCTTCATTATTAGCACCCTGGATCACACGCTCTACCTCCGCGTCGATCTCAGAGGCGACGACCTCAATCTTCTCCACCTCGCCAAGCTTCTCCAGGACGAGCGAGCGTTTAATAATATCTTCGGCCGTAGGCTTGAGCTCGTTTCTGAACTCCTCCTCAGTCTTTTTCGCGTTCTTAAGATAATTCTCCAGGCTATCGCGCTCACCGAGATGTTGTTTGCGTTCTTCAATGAGGTCGTCGATCTCATTCTGCACCAGAATATCGGGGTATTCCAGACGAGAAATAGCAGCCAGAGCCTGAATCGCCTTCTCCTCCAGGCTTCTTCTCTCCATTCGTTCCTTATCGGACTTAATGTCGGAGAAAACCCTGTCCCTGAGAGCACCAACGGTTTCTATACCACGACCGAGGCTTTTGGCGAATTCGTCATCCAGGTCAGGAAGGTTCTTCTGCTTAATCTCGTTGACCCGCACCTTGAAACTGCAATCTTCACCGGCGAGTTCTCCGAACTCCTGGGGCAATTTCAAGGTGAACGCCCTCTCCTCTTCTTTCTTCGCCCCCTCAAGTTGCTCAGAAAAGCCAGGCAGTGACGAAGAGTCTCCAGGCGATAGAACATACCACCCGCCTTTCTCATTGATGACAGGCTTGCCTTGTGCATTGCCCTCAGCATCGATATTCAGCAAATCCCCGGATTTCGCCTCTCGCTCGACAGGCTCCCAGGTTGCCCGCATTTGCCGGAGCTTTTCCATGGTCTCAGCTACCTCTTCGTCGGTAACCACTACCGTATCGGGAGTGAACTTAATCTCATGATAGTCGCCCAGCTCTACAGTCGGCCGCACCGGGACAGTGGCCTTAAATGACAGCGGCTCGACCTGAATGACTTCGACTTTGGGCCGAGCTATAGCGTCCACCTTGTGCTCTTCCAGAGCCTTATCATAGGTCTCCGCCATCAAGAGATTGGCAGCCTCTTCGACCAGAGCGTCCCTGCCCAAATATCTCTCCAACATAGGACGAGGTGCCTTACCTTTGCGGAAGCCGGGAACCGCTGTTTTCGCCACAAGACGGTGGTAGGCCTTGTCAAGAGACCTGTCCATCTCTTCCTTATCCGCCTCAATAGTAAGGACTACCTGACTACCCTGGATTTTCTCTGTCGATACTTTCATCTTATCTCCATTATACTACGAGCAGGCCTCACAGTGAATAACGCGGGCCCAGCTCGTTCTCTAGGCGAACCCATCAACTCTCATCGAGAAGCTTAAGGTGCAACTCTCGAAGCTGCGCTGTGGAAACAGGCGAGGGGGAATCAAACATGAGATCCACAGCGTTTTGATTCTTGGGGAAGGCGATAACCTCCCTGATATTGCTCTCTCCGGTGAGCAGCATCATCAGCCGGTCGATCCCCGGGGCTATGCCGCCATGCGGCGGGGCGCCGCTCTCAAGGGCTTCCAGCAGATGCTCGAACCTAGCCTCGGTCTCCTCTTTGCTATAGCCTAAAATCCCGAATATCTTCTCCTGCAGCTCTCGGTTGTGAATCCTGATCGAACCGCTGGAGATCTCGGAACCATTGCACACGAAATCATAGTGTCTGGCGCGCACCTTCCCTGGCTCAGTATCGAGCAGCAGTATATCCTCGGGATGAGGAGAGGTAAAAGGATGGTGCATTGAGTCCCAGCGCTTCTCCTCCTCATTCCAGTCGAACAAAGGGAAATCCTGAATGAAAGCGAAGGCCAAAAGCTTGGGGTCTGCCAGCTTCAGGCGCTGCGACATCTCGGAGCGCAGCGCGCTCAGCACGGCATCCACTATCTTAGGCTTATCGGCAACGATGAGCAGAAGGTCTCCCATATTAGCTTTCAGCCGCCTAGCCATCTCCACTACCTGTTCTCTGGTCAGGAACTTGGCAACGATAGAGCGAACCCTGTCAGTAGTCAGGTCGGCAATTTTCTGCTCGGGCTTCCCGTCCAACGCCATGGTGATGAGTCCTTTAGCACCGCGGCTGCGGACGAATTCGGTGAGCTCGCCAAGCTGGCTGCGCGAGTAAACAGCGCAGTTCGGGGCAGCGAACCCTTTTATCCCGCCCCCCTCAGCTAGCACGGTGCGAAAAACAGAGAACTCGCTGCCAGCGAAAATGTCCGAGAGGTCAGCCATCTCCAGGCCAAACCTCAAATCAGGCTTGTCGCTGCCATACCTCTCCATGACCTCAGCCCAAGAGAGGCGAGGGAAGGGCTTAATCAACTTGAACTGAGGGGTCACCGTCTCCACCAGTGAGGTGAACAGCTCCTCCATCAAATTCAAGACGTCATCTTCATCGACAAAACTCATCTCGAGGTCGAGCTGAGTAAACTCAGGCTGGCGGTCAGCCCTCAAGTCCTCATCACGGAAACAGCGAGCTATCTGGAAATACTTATCGTATCCTGCCACCATAAGCAACTGCTTCAGTTGCTGTGGTGATTGGGGTAGGGCGTAGAACTTGCCGGGGTATATTCGGCTGGGCACCAGATAGTCCCGCGCCCCCTCGGGAGTGCTCTTGATCATGATAGGGGTCTCTATCTCGAGGAACCCTTTAGCATCGAGGAAGTCGCGCATAAACTTGACTACTCTGTGGCGCAGGATAAGGTTGCGCTGCATCCGTTCACGCCTGAGATCCAGGTAGCGGTATTTAAGACGGAGGGCCTCATCCACTTCAACTTCTTCATTTATGTAAAATGGTGGCGTCTTCGCCTTGTTGAGTAATTCGGCCTCCTCTACGATAAGCTCGACCTCGCCCGTGGGCAGCTTGGGGTTCTCCGTGCCCTTGGGGCGGGGCTGCACCTTGCCTTTCACTCTCACTACATACTCACTTCGTAGCTCTACAGCGATCGAGTGCGCCTTGTCCGATACCTCAGGGTTGAAAACGGTCTGGACGATTCCCTCTCTATCTCGCAGGTCGATGAAAATCAATTTCCCATGGTCGCGCCGTCGGTTGACCCAGCCAGCGATAGTCACCACCTGGCCGACATGTTCCCTGCGTAATTCACCGCAGTAATGCGTTCTCAATGCAGTCTTCGATTTAGCCATAGGCCAGATTATATCTGAAAGACATCGCGGTTTCAATCTGTTGACTTACCCGCCATCCCAATGATACCCTTAATTCATTAAAGTAATGAGAAAGGGTTGAGATGTTCAAAACCAGGCTGACTGAGCTGTTGGGTGTGAAATATCCTATCATCGGCGGGGCAATGGCTTACCTGAGCGGTGGCAGGCTGGCAGCAGCAGTCTCCAATGCCGGAGGATTCGGGCTTATCTCTGCGGTTACCTTCTCACGAGAGGAGCTACAGAGTGAAATCCGCCTCTGCCGCAGCCTCACCAAGAAGCCCTTCGGTGTCAATATCGCACTTATCCACCGTGACCCCCGAAAGATAGAGCAGGACATGAATGTGGTCATTGAAGAGGGTGTCAGGGTTATTGAGACCG
Source organism: Dehalococcoidia bacterium (assembly GCA_014874385.1). GTDB lineage: Bacteria > Chloroflexota > Dehalococcoidia > SZUA-161 > SZUA-161 > JACWAE01. The sequence continues at coordinate 14,861 of JACWAE010000088.1, forward strand.
CTGCCCTCAGCCCTGAGCAATTTGTAGCAAGACTCAAGAAGAAAGGGGTGACAGTGTTGCACAAGTGTGCCGCCGTAAGGCACGCCCAGACGGCAGAGCGAATCGGTGTCGATGCCGTCACTCTGGTAGGTTATGATGCCGCAGGTCACACTGGCCTCGATGACCTGCCCCTTTCCATCATGATACCTCTGGCAGTGGACTCGCTGAAAATACCTGTGATAGCAGCAGGCGGAGTTGGCGATGGACGAGGCTTCGTAGCCGCTCTGGCTCTGGGCGCAAGCGGCGTTCAGATGGGCACACGGCTCATGGCGTCCAAGGAGTGCCCTGCCTGCGACAAATTTAAGAACTGGTTAATTCAGACTGAGGCAACCGACACTATCCACATAGAGCGTTCCATGAACAGAGCTTACAGGGTACGGAGGAACGAGGCAACGCAAAAGGTGCTCGAGATGGAAAAACAGGGCTGCAACGTCTTCGACATTCTGCCCTATATAGGCGGCGAAGCTCTGCAAAAGGTGATTTTCGAAGGCGATGTGAATGCAGGGGTCGTTGCCTGCGGGCCAGTGGCTGGCTTGATTAACGACGTACCATCCGTCAAGCAGATTATCGACCGCATGGTAAAGCAAGGCCAGAATATTGTGAAACGCCTGCACGATAGCTAGCCTCAGGGGCATCCGCCAGAGGCGGATGCCCCTCACTGTATTACACCCCGTAAAAGTTGCTAACTTCCGAAAATCCGCTAAAATGTAATTTATTATCTCTTAAGAGACTTTTTAAAACGTAGTTGCCCAATTCATCGGGTTTCTTCGCCTGATAAATCAGGCAACTACAAAAAACCATCCGAAGGAGAGCTACCTTGGAGCGAACAGCAGAAGCTCATCAAGAGCATAGCTCGCAGGATTGCCGAGGAAAGGATACTCCCCGTGCGCGCCGAGCTGGACGAGAAAGAGCAGTTCCCCTGGGAGCTAATCAAAGACATCGCCAACGCCGACCTGTTCAGAATCTTCATTCCAGAGCAGTACGAGGGCATGGGAGAAGGAAGTTTTGCCCTCTGCATCGCTGTTGAGGAGTTGGCCCGCGCCTGCGCCGGCGTGGCACTCACCTACGCCGCCGATGCTTTGGGGGCTTTCCCGATACTACTTTATGCCAGCGAAAAACAGAAGCAGCAGTATCTCCCGGCTATAGCCAGCGGGGCCAGGCTCACCGCCTTCGGGCTGACAGAGTCCGGGGCCGGCAGTGACGCCGGAGCTATAAAGACAATGGCCAAACGGGATGGCGATGGCTATGTGCTCAACGGCACCAAGCAGTTCATCACCAATGGCGGCGAGGCTGAGATATACACCATAATTGCGCTCACCGACCCGACCAAAGGAGCCCGCGGTGCCAGCGCCTTCATCGTGGAGAAAGACACCCCCGGATTCACCTTCGGCAAGAAAGAGAAAAAGATGGGCATTCGCTGCTCCGCCACCAGAGAGCTTGTCTTCCACAATTGCCGTGTTCCCAGGGAGAACCTGCTGGGCAAAGAGGGCCTGGGCTTTATTGTAACTATGAAGACGCTGGACTCCTCGCGACCGGGAGTCGGCGCGCTGGCAATCGGGCTCGCCCAAGGGGCGCTGGAGGCAGCAGTAGCCTACTCTCGGCAGCGTGTCCAGTTCGGCCACCCTGTCTCAGCTATACAGGCAGTCCAGCACATGCTGGCGAATATGGATATGGAACTGGAGGCAGCCCGGGCGCTGGTCTACGCTACAGCCAAGACTATAGACAGCGGAGCGAAAAACTTCACCGAGGAAGGCGCTATGACCAAGGTTTTCGCCACAGACATGGCGATGAAGGTTACCACCGATGCCGTGCAGGTATTCGGCGGCGTGGGCTACATGCGCGACTACCCGGTGGAGAAGATGATGCGCGACGCCAAGATAAACCAGATTTATGAGGGCACTAATCAGGTGCTCAGAAATGTCATCGCCCTTGAGCTATTGAGAAGGAAAGGGCTGCGGGAATGAACATCGTCATCTGCATAAAGCAAGTCCCGGGAACCACCGAGATTAAGATAGACCCCAAGACCAACACACTGGTCAGGGAAGGAGTGAAGAGCATCGTCAACCCCTTCGACGCCTACGCTCTGGAGGAGGGCGTGCGACTGAAGGAGAGATATGGGGGCAAGGTCACCGTCATCACTATGGGGCCTCCCCAGGCTGAGGAAGCGCTAAGGGAGACGATTTCTCTGGGTGCTGACGAGGCCATCCTGCTCAGCGATCGCGCCTTCGCCGGCTCCGATACCTGGGCTACATCGTACGTCCTCTCCAAAGCAGCCGCCAAGATAGCAAACTATGACATAATCATCTGCGGACGCCAGACGCTGGATGGCGATACCGGGCAGGTGGGACCCGAGCTTTCCGAGATGTTGAAGATACCCTTCGTCTCCTACATAAGCAAGGTTGAGGAGATAAAGGATAAATATATCAGGGTGCAGCGCATGATAGAGGAGGGACACGAGGAAATCGAGACAACACTGCCCGCCGTGATCACCGTGGTCAAGGAGATAAATGTGCCTCGACTGCCCTCGCTGCGCGGCTCGATGAAGGCAAAGACTGCCAAGATACCCGTCTGGACAGCAGCGGACATCGGCGTTGAAGCGGACAAGGCCGGCATCCCCGGCTCCCCCACCCGCGTGGTCAAGATATTTTTCCCCAAGAGAGAGCACAAAAGCGAGATATTCCAGGGAACGGTAGAGGAGCAGATAGAGAAGCTGGTGGAGAGGCTGGAGAAGATAATCTAAGCCTGGAGCAAAGCAAAACATGACGATACAGATAGACCTTGAGAAATGTACCGGCTGCGGCTCGTGCGTGTCGGTATGCCCGTTCGGGCTGATGGAGCTGGTGGATGACAAGGTGCGCATTAAGGAGGGCTGCAACCTGTGCGGTGCCTGCGTGGATGCCTGCACCTTCGACGCCATAAAAATCGAGACAGCCGAGCAGAAGGTAAGCGAGGGCTACAGCGGGGTCTGGGTCTTTGCGGAGCAGCGTGATGGCAAGCTAAAGAGCGTAGCCTACGAACTGGTCTCAGAAGGCAGGAAGCTGGCCGATAAGCTGGGGACCAAGTTAACCACAATTTGTCTTGGCCACAACGTCAAGGAGGTGGAGCAGCTTATCTGCTACGGCGCTGACAAGGTCTATCTGGCTGATGACCACGCGTTATCAGACCATCAGGAGGACTTATATACTGAATTGCTCCTGGACCTCGTTAAGAAGCACAGGCCGGAGATACTTATTGCCGGCGCTACTGCTCTGGGCCGTTCCTTCATTCCCAGGGTAGCCGCCCTACTTTATACCGGGCTCACCGCCGACTGCACCAGCCTCGACATCGACCCCGAGACCAAGCTCCTTCTGCAGACGCGCCCCACATTCGGCGGCAACGTAATGGCAACTATCATGTGCCAGGCGAAAAGACCCCAGATGTCCACCGTCCGCCCCCACGTGTTCAAGAGAGGAACAGCAGACAAACAACGCAAGGGTCAGATAATAAAAGTGGACTTTAAAAAGGATGCCATAACGTCGAGGACTAAGCTGCTTCGCTTCATCGAAGACCTGACCGAGAAGGTCAAGCTCGACGAGGCCGAGATAATCGTCTCGGGCGGGCGTGGATTGGGCAAGCCGGATAATTTCCAGATTATAAAAGAGCTGGCTGAGGTGCTGGGGGCTGCAGTAGGTTCCTCGCGTCCCCCTGTGGATGAGGGCTGGATTCCCTATTCGCACCAGGTCGGCCAAACGGGGAAGACTGTCTGCCCTAAGCTCTATATCGCCTGCGGCATCTCCGGCTCGGTGCAGCATCTGGCCGGTATGGGGACCTCTGAATGCATCATCGCCATCAACGAGGACCCGAATGCACCCATTTTCCAGGTGGCTACTTTCGGGATAGTGGGCGACCTGTTCAAGGTAGTACCTATGCTGACCGAGAAACTGAAGAGGTCCCGGGGAATTGTATAACAGTTTCCCTATAGCTACTGAGAAAAGAGGCAAAAATCCTCTCTCCTCAGGTTAATACAGTCTATTCTTTAGCTCACAAAGATAGATCGACTACTTTGAAGACGCTCTTTACTTTGGCGGGCATCCACATTCTGAGGTAATCAATTTTCTCCTCAAGGGGTAAATCCCATTGGGGGCTTACATCAAACTCTACTACTACCCTGGACTTTTCCACCTTGGCATTAGATACAGTGCCTCTGAAGCCCAGGACTCTGATAATCTCCTCTCTTGCCCGATCAACATTTGGGTGGCTATTTCCACCAATGTGCTCGAGAACAATCTTCATATTCTGCCTCCTCTTCCTTGCAGTTTGTCAATCCGACCTCAATAGGTTTCTCTCATATCCTTTGACTTTTTACGCCAGCCAGTTTCTCTCCTCTGAGATTGCCCATTACTCCTACAGGTCTATTTTATACTTATACGATTACAATCCAATTAAGAATACAGCAATAATATTACAATAATATTACAAAAATATTACAATTCAGAACTGTTCGTTAATATTAGTATAAGTATATTATTGCTGAACTCTCTTAAACAAACCCCTTTCAGGTAATTTTGCTGGAGAACTGAGCGGATTATAGGAGAAGTATGGTCCGATGGGATTAGTCCAAAGAGGTTACCCTGAGGAGGCGTTTTAATTCCGCTGTTCGGACGAGACAGACACAGGGGTCGCTATGTTGGGCCAGAGCTGTTCAAATCAGATATTGTTTGGTTTGGCCAAAAAATATCCTATGCCGCCTTTAGTGAGGATAAGTTGTGGTTGGCCGGGGTCTGCTTCGACTTTTTCTCTCAAGCGCCTGATATGAACCCTGAGGCTATCGATAGAGCCTGGGTAATCTTCCCCCCACACTTCTTCGGCAAGGCTGGAGTAGGTCGCAGCATTACCAGCGTTCTTCATCAGATGGTGGATGATATGGGCCTCGATGGTAGTGAGTTTTATCTCTTTTTTTTCAATCAGGAGGTGGTGCGTCGAGGGATTAAATCGTAGCGACCCATAAGATAGAGGAGCCTCTTTAACTAAATGGCTTTTATCACGTATTCTGGCCTTAACCCTGGCCAGAAGCTCCAATTGACCACACGGCTTAACTATATAATCGTCTGCCCCCCACTCCAGACCTTTGACTATATCAGCTTCATCCGCCTTCACGGTGAGGATAATAATGGGTGCAGAAGAAAAAGAGCGAACCTGTTTTAGGGCATCGAAACCGCTTAGATCAGGAAGCCCCAAATCGAGGATGATGATATCAGGGTCTTCGCTTTCCGCTAAATCTATACCTTTCTTTCCCAGGTGAGTGAATACTATCTGAGTCTCCGGCCAGCGTATCTGTAGCGCCAGGGAGATAGACTCTACAATCCCTGGATCATCTTCGATAATCAGCGCTTTCAACAGCTCTCCTCCGATTTCAAGGCCTCATTATTGATTGGCGGCTTCCAAGGGCAGTGAGAAACTGAAAGTCGAGCCTTTGCCCACATAGCTTTTCATCCATATCTGTCCACCATGAAGACCTACAAGTGTCTTGCACAGAGCGAGTCCCAACCCCAGTCCACTCAATCTCTCTCCAACAACCGCCATGCGGTGATAAGGTTCAAACATGTGCTGTTGCCCTTCCTCAGCTATACCTGGGCCGTTATCCTCGACCTCCACTACCAGATTAGCCTCCTTCTGCGCTGCTCTCAAAGTAATCCTTCCCCCTTCGGGGGTGTAGTTCAGGGCATTGTTGAGCAGATTCAACACAATCTGCCGCAACCTGACTTTATCAGCCCCAACCAAGGGCAGCGAATCAGGCAGCTCCATAATCAGGGATTGCCCGCGGCTCAAAGCTACTGGAGACACATACTCTGCTACTTCCCGAAGCAGTTGCAATGCGTCCGACGGCTCGATTTTCAACTGGAGCATGCCTATCTCCCCTTTGGCCAAGTCGAGAAGCTCGTCTATCCTGCTATTGAGATTGGAGGCACCACGACTGAGGTTTCTAGCCAGACTTAACAAAGGCTCTTCCTTGAGTTCAGAAGCCAGCACTTGACTCGAAATCAACATTGGGGTGAGCGGAGTTTTCAGTTCGTGCGCCAGTGCCCTGGTGAACTCTACTTTCCTATTCATCTCCATTTCGAGCTGTTGGCGCAAATCTTTTTCCTGCTGATAAAGCTCCTGTAACTTCTCTGCTGCCTTTCTATGCTCAGTGACATCGTGGTAGTTGACGATGATTCCCTTTACTATCGGGTCATTATGAAGGTTTCTGGCTATAGCCTCAACAATACGCCACGAGCCGTCTCTGTGCCGAACGCGCACCTCCGTTCTTACTGAGGTACCCGGGTTCTGCATTAATTCATTGTAAACACTAATAGCTTTGGGCATGTCTTCCGGGTGAACCTCCGAAAAGCCGTTTATGCCAACTATCTCCTCCGGTTTATATCCGCGTGCAGGCTCAATAGCAGAGTTCCCGTAAATTATGATCCCATCCCCCCCGATTACCACTATAGAGTCGAGTGCGTTCTGAATGAGGGACCGAAAATATTTTTCACTGCTCCGTAACCTCTCCTCTGCCTCCTTGCGCTCAGTGATATCGCGGAAGTTGACAACTATGCCTGCAATTATTGGGTCGTGCAACAGACTTCGAGCAGAACCTTCCACATAATGCCACAATCCATCATTCCAGAGGCCACGCAACTCCGAATGTACTATAGCACCGGGACTCGCTTTCATCTCTTCGAACTGACGCACCAAGCGCGGCAAATCGTCAGGATGGATAAACTCGAAAATGCTCCTTCCCTGCCTGACTTTCGGAGAATATTTTGTCACGCGCTGTGCTGAGGGGCTTTCGTAACGTATGCTGCCGTCACTATTAAGAACCATAATGACTTCCTGCGAGTTTTCGATGAGTGACCGGAAGTATTTTTCACTTTCCCGTAGGACCAATTCAATCTGCTTGCGTTCGGTGATCTCGTGTTGAAGCCGCTCATTTGTCTCTCTCAGCTCAGCGGTACGTTCCGCCACCAGTTCCTCAAGATGGCGGCGGTGTTCGTCCAATTCCTGCTGCATCTCCCTGTGTTCAGTGATATCCTTGAAGAAAAGCACCGTTGCTATATTACCATGGTAGCTCACAGTGCTTGCACTGGCTTCGACGGGCAGCGACGTGCCGTCTTTACGCAGCACCGTGGTCTCGTAATAACTGAGTACTTGCTTACCACCTTGTCTTTGTCTATATCGTCCCTGTAGCTCAGCAAGTTCGGAAGAATCGAAGAAATCCCAGGCAGACATGCCAATTACCTCTGTAGGAGAATAATCCACCATCTTACAAGCTTCGTCGTTAACAAAAACAACAACTGCTTCCTGCTCCGGGGTATTCTGCAGGATAACAATTCCATATCCAGCTTTGCCCAAGGTCTCAACCAGAGCCCTATGCCATTCTTCCGACTCTTTGAATATTTCAGCACTGACCAAACCAGGCATATTTCGCGCAACTCTGCTCTTACCTGCCATTTCCCAACTCCTCCATTTGCACGACAAACTCAGGATACTGGCTAGTTGATAGCCACCTTACTAAGCATATCCTACTACGGAACATTGCCTACGACAACTGGAGACATGCTGTCGATCGTATCATTTTCACAATGGCATCGCGAGTTGCCACATCATTTCAGGTCAGCCTCAAAGTAACGGAATAGAAGTATCGAACCATTCTGACCCTCATTTGTACAAAGTGCAAGTTCGAAAGAGGGCTTAGATAGTGGGATAAGTCTACGTGTCAAATCTGTATCAGGCTGGACGGATGGCGCATCAGGCTTTCTTCCCCCAGCGGGCGATGAATTTATCCTTCACCTGCGGGTTTGCCCAGCTCTGAGGCCACTTGCCCTGCAGCACCCGTACAACCTCCTCCACCGCACGGCGGCGTAGCTCCGGTCCGGATGTCTCGGAGTAAAAGCCGGCATGCCCCGTATAGATTACATTATCCAATTTCAAGAGGGGGTTCCCTAAATCGAGGTCGGGCTCGATCACATCTAGCCCTGCCCCTGCGATATGCCCCTCGGTCAGCGCTTTATGAAGCGCTTCTTGGTCGACCAGGCCGCCCCGGGAAGTATTGATAAAATAAGCGGTGGGCTTCATCTTCCTGAACTGCTTCAGTCCAAACAGGTGTTCAGTGTCTCTGGTAAGTGGTATATGAACCGAGACGAAGTCCGATTTCTTGAGCAGTTGATTCAGCTCATGTGCCATCTCTACATCGTAGCCGACCACAGTACCAGGCGAGATATAAGGGTCATAGACAACGACCTTGAGCCCAAAGCCCTGGGCTTTACGCACCAGAGTGCGTGCGATCCTGCCAAAGCCAACCAGTCCCAGAGTCTGCCCTCGCAGCTTAAATATGGGACGCTCCACCCACGGTGGCTGCAGCCTGGTCAGCTTACCCTCCTTCATGATGCTGTTGATGGCCGCAATCTGCCTGGCGCAGGCCAGGATAAGCGCCATAGCATGTTCCGCCACTTCATCCATACAATAGTCAGGAACATAGGCTACGCAGATGCCGTGCTCGGTAGCCGCATCCACATCAATTGTGTCGTATCCCACCCCCATGTTGCTGATAACCTTACACCTGGCCAGGTTTGCACTCACCTCTCTGGGATAACGCTCAACCGGACTGCTGATAATCCCGTCTGCGTCGCGCGCCAGCTCAATGAGTTCAGCATCCGACCAGCACGGCCTGTGCTCATAATCAGCACCTATCCTGCCCAACACGTCCCGGGCAAATGGATTATCAAGAGGGCTGGCGTTCACAACCCTGAACTTCATTTGTGCCTCCTCGGCTTCGATAGCGCCGGAATTCTAGCCTTTCCTTTTATCAGCTCCACACCCTTCTCGAAGGCCCGGAGATTCAAATCCACATCCCTGGGGGACATAATTTCCCTTATCGACTCCTCGAAATTCTTCATTTCAATGGGAACCATCCCCGAGCCGGCCAGAGCACCCACCATAACGACATTGGCTGCCAGGCCTGTCTCGCCCTCCTCGATGGCTTTGACCACCCTGACTTCTGCTACCAGCTCCCCCAGCTTTTGCATAACCTCTTCCACAGGAGGATACTTGGCCTGCCCAGAGAGCACCCAGATAGGATAGATGGGTCTGGGGCTGACGATAACCCTGGTCCTGGGGCTGCCATAATCGGCGATAATGCGCAGAGCTTCTATAGGCTCCAGCCCGACAATGATATCTGCCTCGCCCTCGGGTATCAGGGGACCGCACTGTGCCTTCGCGGAGAAACGCACGTGGCTCATCACGGGGCCCCCCCTCTGGGAAGCGCCGTAGGTCTCCCCCACTGTCACGTAGAGCCCTTCCTTTATCCCGGCTGTAGCCACTATCTGTGAGGCTAGGATGTTACCCTGGCCACCAACGCCAGCTATGATTAGATTTAGCGGGTCTTTCTCTAAAGTCATGATGCAGCCCCCCGAACTTTGATAGCCCCTCCGGGACAAAGTGTGGCGCAAACTCCGCAGCCGGTGCACACAACCTCATCTATTTTCGCCTTCTGGGCTTCCTGGTCCCAGATTATGCCAGGACAGTTGAACACTCTGCTGCAGAAGCGGGCACAGCCACAGTCATCGCCGATACATTTTGTCTGGTCGACGTAGTATTTTTTCTGCAGCTTCTCCTTGGCTTCGATACGGAAGCACCTCCTGCGGAAGACCATCACCCTGGGACCATCCTCCTGAAGCATATCGTAAATATCCTGTACGGCCTGGCTTATCTCGAAGGGGTCCCTTACCCTGACCTCGACGCCGATGCCCCTGCATATGTTCTCGATTTCTACCGTGGGCGCTGGCCGCCCCAGGGCATCGAACCCAGAGCCCGGATGGGGCTGAAAGCCGGTCATAGCCGTGCCGCCGTTGTCCAGCACCACCATGAGGACATTGCTGCTGTGGACCCGGGCATTGATGAGCGCCGGGATAGCGGCATGGTAGAAAGTAGAATCGCCGCAAACTGCAATCACAGGCTGATTGAAAGCAAACTTCTCCAGCTTGCCGAATCCGTTGGCCAGCCCGATGCCGCCGCCCATGCAATGAATGGTCTTCAGTTGAAAGTAGCCTGCCGGCCCTGCCCCGATGCTGTAGCAACCTATGTCACCGGTGACAAACCCATCTCGTCCGTCCAGCTTGAGGGCAGACTTTATAGCCCACAGGGACGCCCTGTGCGGGCAGCCGGTACAGAATGTGGGCATCCTGGGAGGGATATAAGCCAGCGCTAATTCCCTGGCTTTCTCAACATATTTTTCGTCCCTGGCCCGGGTCTTCAGCCCTTTAATGCTGGCCAGGGCCTGGGTGACTTTATCCTGATTCATCTCACCATAAGCCGGTAGATGTCCCGATTTGGCGCCATAGACCTCAATCGGCCCCAGGGTCTTGGCTTGCTCTGCCAGCAGGATTTTTATGTTTTGCTCCAAAAAGGGGTCTACTTCCTCAACGATGAGTATCTCAGTGACATTTTTCAGGTGGTCGACAATAAATTTCTCAGGAAGAGGCCAGGTGGTGCCGATCTTCAGAATCCCCACCTTGCCTTCGAGTCCCAGCGCTGCTACCGCCTCCCGGGAATAGAGCCAGCCTGTGCCACAGGTCGCTATAACGAATTTCGCCTTCTTAGGGCCGACATAGAAATTGAACTTCGAGGACTCGAACTCCTCTCGCGCCTGCTCCAGTTTCAGGTGAAGCGCAGCGTGCTGCGCAGCTACGAAGGCCCCGGAGATGTACACGCCTTCGAATTTGGCCGTTCTCTTTTTTTCGGGAAGCTCGCCGAGCTTAACATTTCCTCTGCTGTGAGATAGCCTGGTGACACTCCTCAGTATGCAGGGCAGTCCGAGCTTCTCCGATACCTCGAAGGCCCACTTGGTCATATCCTTAGCCTCCTGGAAGTCCGTCGGCTCCAGGAGAGGCAGGTCAGCGTACCTAGCATAATTCCGACTGTCCTGTTCGTTGCTGCTGGATATCGCCGAGGGATCATCTCCAGCCACCAGGACAAGTCCGCCATTAATGCCGGCGAGATTGACCGTCATCAGGAAATCCGCACACACGTTGACCCCGTTCTGCTTCATGGCTACTAACGCCCTCAGACCGGCGAGTGAGGCGGCAGTCGCCGCTTCAAAGGCCACAATCTCGTTAGTAGACCATTCGGCATAAATATTGAAACGGTCAGCCACGTGCGCCAGGGATTCGGGAACCTCCGTGGCAGGGGTACCCGGATAGGAGGCGCAGAAGTCAACGCCAGCCTCGATGGCACCCCGGGCGATGGCTTCATCCCCCATCATGAGCACGGTTTTGCCTGGTTGGTCTAGCTCTAGTGTCCCCATATTGCACTCCTAAAGGAACTTTTTCTTCTCCTGAGCGCTGAGGCGCAGGTATAGCAGATTTTTCTTGTCGTTGGTCTTCTTTTGTATTGCGTCTACAGCCCTCTTCTTCTTGAGGGATGACGCCTCTTTCAGGTGCTCCAGCCTCGTTTTCTCCAGGGGCTTTGTATTGATTATGCCTGCCTTCTTCGCCTTATCAATGAACCTCTTGCCCTGCGGGGTCCTGACTATCAGGGTGTTCCAGTCTTCGATTCCTTCCACCATGCCCACCGATATGTCGGCGAACTCGGAGGTCATATCGTAGCAGACGCCGCATGCGGGCTTGATGAATTTTCTCACCTCATCCAGAGAGAATCTGATGTCGCCTGCTGCTGTCTCCACCACCATGATGTTGGCCGGAGGGGGCGGGATGTCGATACGTTTGACCTGAGAGAGGTCTACCTTACCTCTGAGGAACTCGGAGAAGCCTTTATAGGACAATGCCCAGGTGCAGAAAAGCCCGATGACGAGCTTCACTCCCTTAGCCCCGGTCTCGTGTTTTGCAGCCTGCATCTTTCTCAAAGCCAGTACCTGGCAGGGGATGCCCACCAGCCCGATAGAATCCTTGCCTTGCTTTGCCGCCTCGTTCATTTTTGCCAGTGTAGCAGAGGATATATAGTTCGACCCCGCGCATTCCAGCGACTGTGAACTCTCGTCAACCACGACCGATGCGGGCATCATGGCCCCATCGAAGGGGCGGGTGAGCACAGCATTTTTAATCTCACCCGTGTCCAGGGCGTATTTCATCAGTGCGGAGACCACTCCGCCATACTGAGCGCGGCAGCGGACCTCGCTGTTCTTTGCCTGCGCCATCTCGATGGAGATATAAGGCCCGAGGGAGAAATCGCTGCGCGTTTTGCCGAATACGCTTTTATCCAGAGCAGCGATATCGGTGGGTGTGCGGGGACAGAAATCGTAGCACTTCCCCTCGGTGAGGCCGCAGGGTTCGATTACGGCCACCTTGTCCCTGACCACTTTGATATAGGGGCAGATGTTGACACAGGCACCACAACTTGTACACAGGCCCTGGCTGAGGACTTCTTGCTCCAGGTCGGCTGAACCTTTACCTGCCATAGAAACCCCCTTGGACAACTTCTTGTGTGACTATTTTAGACCAAAAATTAAGGAAAGTCGATTTCCAAAATGGACTCTTAACTACCATGTTTTGGGGGCTTGATTATAGGGGAAGTAAGGAGGAAATGCAAGATTTTGGTCTACACCAAGTTGTGGGTATGTGGACATCCCGAAGATCATGAAAGGTGAACAGTGAAAGAAGAAAAAGACTATGAAGTACTAAGTATTGTTAAAAAGACAAATTGACAGCGCTATTTCAATTCTCTTGTATAAACACATCGTGGGTAATTCTCACAACCCAGAAACTTCGTACCGGCCTTTTGACCATTTTGAGATATTCGTTCGACGAGTTTTCCTTCACACTTAGGACATATGGTCGTACTACTATATCGGTCTTGAAGCGACTTTGCATGGCGCATACCGGCAAGAAACGGGGTCTCGTCTTTAAGGGTTCGAAGCTTGCTGCAAATCTTATCTACTTCATCATCTGTGAGTAGAATCTGGTTTTTACTTTTAATGTAATGTGTGTATTCACGCCAAGTAACTACATTCTCAGGCATTTCTTTTTTGAATTTGCCACCCCAGAAGACAACTATCGAGTGAATTTTGCTATGGTCGATTTCAAGAAAATGGGCAAGGCTTTTTGTGTGTAATTTGTTCTGCACCAGTGGATTCTGGAAACGTATTTTTCTATGGTATAAAACTTGAGTCCATTCGCTGTCGTTAGCGCTCCCGTATATCCAGCCACTCTTATTTTTAGTCTCTGTTACAAAAAGACCATATTTGGAGACAATGATATGGTCTATCTGTGTCTCTCTAGAGCCTCCATTAACTAAAGCATTATTAAAGCAATGATATTCTTTAGGATTTAAAAGTAGCTTTTGGGATATATCGGTACCTAATTCACCCATCCATCCCTTAAATAGTGCTTTAAGCGAAATCTGAAACATAGATATTACCTATAAGAGGATTGTAAGTGTTTCGATTATAGAATGAATTAGAATCAATGTATATAGTACTTTCGATTAACATTAATAAAGCTAAGAAGTTCACTATTTTTGGAGGAGCCATGATATAAGGCAATGGGTATACAAGCCTGCATTTTGCAAAATATTAATAGACTCTTTCTCGGAAGTCTGGTCAATAGTAGAAGCAAATCAAACACCCTATGTTCGTGACTTGGTGGCCCACCCGTGGTTTTGTTGATCCAGTGAAAGGTATTCATTAATATGAGCCGTACCCCATCACCACCCTGTAGTGCTTCATGCTGTCACCTAAACGTTGGCTAACCTCCAAATTCCATCCAATGGCTTATTAGTCCCTAGGTACCCAATATTCCAAATTGGGTCTGCTGATTACATATCCTCCTCTGCTTGAGACCTGCCACCTTATTACAACTTCTTCCCAGTACAATCCATGCTTTTCTAATTTTGGGAATTAAAGTGAAGATAGGTTAAGAAAGTTCGTCTTGCTCCTAATAAGAAGGCCAAATATGATAGTTACGAAAGTACTAGTACGATAGTTCAAAACATGGCATCTCCAGGGCCCCCTATGGCTGCGACAAAGCATATCAGAAAAAGGACACGCAATTTTTCCCGGAGTATAGGGACAGCAAAGAGCCAGTTAAGGTAAGAATAACATTATGGTAATTAGAACGAAGGATGGGAGGATAATTCATATCGAAGTCTGGGAGAGCCAGAAGATGAGAGCATCGGCGTGGTGCAGTGCCTGAACTGCGGACTCGGAGTAGCCCTACGCAAAGGGTCTGCTACTGAGATAGCTACTGATATCGTGACATTTTCCTTAGAACATCCTTGCGTCCAGACCAACTACCAGACCAACTAAAAGATGCCAGTACTATGAGAACTATCCCATAGGACCAGAGGATGAAGGTATAATTCAAGCCCCCATTTCTCGATAGGAGTCCAGCGATTTCAGATAAGTTTTCAAATCAGGAATCGGCAAGTCCTTGGTTTAAGGGGCTGTTCTCGTTAGATGATAACCATTGGACTAATTCTTTCACATTGTGGATGTCATTGAATATTGCTGACATGGCGATAACCTGGCTATGTCTAAGCCGAGGCATGTACGAGGGAAACCCGTTTCTGAAGATGGTTATAGCAACCGACGGTGTAGGTTTTATGCTTGTGGTGAAGATGAGCCTGGCTCTGCTGATCGGATTACTCGTATGGAGACGGGGCCCTCCTCGCATGAAGAGTGCCCTAAACTTGGGTATAGCCCTAGTATTGATTGTGACTTGTTCTCTGGTGTGGCGACCGTTCTGGTCGCTGGCCTTACTACAATAATCATCGTATAACGGCGATACAATGTGATGTCAGTAGCGCGGCGCGCTAGTAGAGTGTAGAGTAGGTGGAGTCCGCCGTTGACGGACGAAACCCATCAATTCATGAACCAATAGGACTACGGCTCCTTAAGGATAGCTCCGGTGCTGGCGGAGGTGACCTGGGCTGAGTACCTCCTCAGGTAGCTCTTCACTTCCCTCTTCAGAGGCGGCGGCGACCATTGGGCGAGCCTCCTCTTTATCTCCTTCTGCGGCAATTTAACGTTCAGCGTCTTCTTGGGGATATCGAACTCAATGATGTCCCCTTCCTCTATGATGGCTATGGGACCGCCCTCCATAGCCTCGGGTGAGATATGCCCTATGGCAGCCCCGCTGGTGGCTCCGGAGAACCTGCCGTCAGTGATCAGGGCCACCTCACCCTCCAACTTCATCCCCACTATGGTCAGGGTCGCCATGAGCATCTCCCTGAACCCGGGACCGCCCTTGGGTCCCTCGTACCTGATAACCACCACATCGCCTTTGTTTATCCTGCCATTGGCAATGGCATCCACCGCCTCTTCCTCGATATCGAAGACCCGCGCCGGTCCTGAGTGCCTCAGCATCTCAGGCCTCACTGCTGCCTGTTTCACCACCGAGCCCTCAGGGGCAATGTTTCCGTAGAGGATAGCCAATCCGCCTTCAGTGTCATAGGGATTATCTATGCTCCTGATGACCTCCGGCCCGGTAATCCGGGCATCCGCGATGACCTCGCCCAGGGTCTGTCCGCTTACGGTGAGGGCATCGAGATGTAGCATTCCCTTCCGGGAAAGCTCCTTCATCACTGCGACCAGCCCCCCGGCCTCATAGAGGTCCTCCATAAAATAGAGCCCCGCCGGGCTGAGGTTGCAGAGCCGGGGCGTAGTGCGGCTCATCCGGTCGAAAAGATCGAGGTCGATATCTATTTTAGCCTCATGGGCCAGCGCCATGAGGTGCAGGATGGTGTTGGAGCTGCCCCCTATGGCCATGTCCACCCTGATAGCGTTCTCGAAGGCTTCCCTGGTGAGAATCCGCGAGGGCGTTATCTGCTTATCCCAGAGCTTCATCAGCGCTACCCCGGATTGTTTGGCCAGCACGCGGCGTTGACCGTAGGCAGCAGGGATACAGCTATTCCAGGGCAGGGCGATTCCCAGGGCCTCGGCCATGCAGGCCATGCTGTTGGCAGTGAAGAGACCGGGACAGGCCCCGCAGCCGGTAAGCTCAATCTCGATGGCACCCGGCCTGCCCTCCCCGAATTTGCGGGCAAGCATGGGGCCGCCGTTGATTACGATTGAAGGGACATCGAGCCTCGCCGCTGCCATCATCATGCCTGGCGTTATCTTGTCACAGCCGGTGACCAGCACCATGGCATCGAGGGTGTGTGCCTCCACCATAGCCTCGATGGAGTCGGCGATAAGCTCACGGCTGGGCAGCGGATAGCACATGCCGGCATGTCCCATAGTCAGCCCGTCGCAGATAGCGATAGCGGGGAACTCAAAGGGCGTCCCGCCTGCCGAGATGACTCCCTCCCTGGCAGAGTTCGCAATCTCATTGAGATGGATGTGCCCTGGCACCAGCTCGTTCTGGGAATTGACTATAGCCACCATGGGCTTTTCCATCTCCTCCATGGTCCTGCCCATGGCTTGAAAGAACATATACCTGACTCTTACTGGATCGCTTCTCATTCCTCAAACCTCCTGTCAACCCGAACTATGCCATGAGATAAAGGGAATAGTTATCTATCATGTTAATATTATCAGAGAATGTCAAACGGGCGCTGCGGCAGCGAAAAACCTATTCCCTGACCAAGCCATTATAACGCCTTGGGCAATGCAGCCAACTGCAAATAGGGGGCTTCTGAGGTAATGGTACAGTCGAAGGTTTACTTATCGGGCTTTCAGCGTATTGACCAGCTTACCTGCCAGTCTCTCAAGGCGCTTCTCTAGTTCTTTATCCCTTGAGGCTTGTTTGGGAGTCTTTGCCAGGGCGGTAACCCAGCCCACCCACTGCATGCCGCAGAGTGATGAGTAGGTTTTCAGGTTCTCTATCGCCTTGCCAATGCCTTCTTCCGCTACAGCAAGGCCCACAACAGGCTTGCCCTCCAGCTTGGGCCAGATGGGACAAGTCCTGTCCATGAAGTTTTTAAGCATTCCGGAGAGCAATTCGAAGTATACCGGCGTGCCCAGAGCCCAGGCATCGGCTTCCAGCAGCTTGGGGTAAATCCGCTGCATGTCATCCTGAATCCTGCAGCGCCCTTTGCGCTCTGCTCCACCTATATCGCAGCTCAAGCAGCCGTCGCAGCCCTTAATCGCCAGTTCCCTGAGCAGAACCAACTCGGTATCCGCTCCGCTTTTGGCTACTTCTTCAAGCAGCTTCCTCAGCATCCACTCCGTGTTGCCCTTTCGGGGGGAGCCGCAAATGCCAACCACTTTCATGCCTGTAAGCCTCTTAATATGCCATCGCCATCAGAGCTCTATCTCTTTGACATCTCTGGGTATGATAAGTCTGGCCTCTGTCAGGGCCTGAATTTCTTTTGGTGTCCAGCCTGGCGCCACTTCCTGAAGCCGAAGCCCTTTCCTGGGTATGACCTCGATAACTGCCAGGTCGGTTATTATCAGGTCAACGCATTCCTTGGCAGTAAGCGGGTAGCTGCATTTTTTCACAATTTTCGGCTTTCCATCCTTGGTAGTATGCTGCATCATAATGATTACCTTTTTGGCTCCCACAGCCAGATCCATGGCACCGCCTACCGTGCCGCCGAGCGCGCCGTTGCCCGTGTTCCAGTTTGCCAAGTCTCCCTTCTCCGAGACCTGAAAACCGCCCATGATGCTTATCAGCCGCCCGCTTCTTATCATGATGAAGGAATCGACTACATTGAAGCATGCCATGCCCGGCGCTGGAGTGACGAACCTGCCGCTGGCATCTATATAATGCCAATCTGCCTTCTCTACCTCGTTCGCCTGCACTAGAGGTCCGTACCCCAGGATGCCAGCCTCCGCTTCAAACCTGATCCCCTGGGGGACATAGAGCGCGCACAGAGTTGGTAGGCCGAACCCCAGATTAGCGCAGTCGCCATCCTTGAGCTCCTTGGCTGCTCTCATCGCCATAGTATCTTCATCGAGTCTCTGTTTCATCTCACCTGCCTCCTTGTGTAGGGGCAAACCAACGTGTTCGCCCTTGCCCCATTCAGGGCAGACCCATGGATCTGCCCCTACCCTACCTGGGGCAATTCATGAATTGCCCCTACGAAATCCCCCTTGCCCACTTTACAAAAGGGGGGAATTCCGGATTCCTGCTTTCGCAGGAATCCGCCATGCTGACTGCAATCAGCACCACGAAGCATGAAAATATTATCTCCCATAACTGAGAGGAAATTCCCGTTCGTGGTGAGCTTGTCGAACCATGAACGGGCCGTTCACCCTTCGACAGGCTCAGGGCGAACGGACTAAAACCTACCTCCGCAATTAATTAACTCTTTTTCAACCTCATGTGTCTCCGTTTAGGAACGGACAATGTAGCTTCGCCACTCCTGTGGCGACGTATTCCGTCGTGACAGGAGTCACGACGCTACAGGCGGGCTTGAAACCCGCCCTACGGAATTATTCAACTTTCCCGAACAGCAGGTCGCGCACACTGCTGATTTGAGTCAGCAGGCTAATCAACTTCGCACCTTTTTCGGGAGTGCCGTAGCCATCTTCGGGTATCTCTATGATGCGGTCCACAAACGCCCCGGGCGTAACCACGTGCTCCGGGTCTATCTCGCCAACCTCCACTATCTTATCCGCCTCGACGATGGTGGTTTTAGCTGCCATCGCCATCACAGGCTGGTCTCCCCTGTACCCGCCTTTGAAGACCAGATTGCCCAGCTTGTCGGCTTTGTGTGCTGCGACAAACGCGTAGTCAGGTTTTATCGACTCCTGGAGGAGATATTCCTTGCCTTTGATAACTCTCTTCTCTTTGCCTTCCTCAAGCAGAGTACCTATCCCAATGGGGTCATAGATGCCGCCCAGACCGGCGGCGCCGGCATAGAGCCTTGAGGCCAGCGTGCCATGTCCGACAATCTCTACCTCTAACCCTTTTTCAATATATTCCTGTAAAAAGTCGCCCGCACCGAGGTTCATGATGCCTGCGATGGATGTTATGAGCTTCTTCATCTGGGGCAGCAGGAGTGAGGGGAGGACAGCATCCTCCTCGGGCCAGACCATGGGGATGAAGGTGTGGGTTATAACGGTAAGCTTTTTAGTGCCCTTCCGCTTGAGGGCGGCGATGAGGTTCTGAGGAGTTGCCGGGTAGCCCCAGCACTCTATGGCGATAGAAGCGCCGTCGGGGATATCGGCCACCGCTTCATCGAAACTGGTAAACACTTTATTAATCATCTTTCTCTCCTTGCCAAAGACCTATGGGTAGATTGGAGCACTGTCCAATGATGCCTGGAGCAGGTGCTCCAGGCTACCCTAACATCATATGAGTTCCAGATTGGGCACTAGGGCTTGAGTCGAACTCTATAATGGCAAACCATTGCGCCTGTTCTCGCCGGGCTGTCAACTACCTCAGCTTTAGTTACTGTTTTCCCGGTAGCAGCCGCCATCATTTTGCCCGCCAGACGCGCGCCGCTTTCGCAACATTCGGGCAGCGGTTCCCTTATCCCCAGCAGGACGAAAGGACAGTGGCACAACGGCCTGCCATCCTCTCCGACGGTAGCATCGTAGGTCAGGTCGTAAACATTATTCTTCCGCCTTATAGTCCAAGGCCCTATGGGCGCAGGCGCTTCCTTCACAAATTTCACGTATTCATCCCAGCTCATGCCCGGTTGAATTCCCAGAGCCCCGGCCATGGCCATATCCTCGCAGGTTACGCATACACTCTTTAGCACGGCTTTCCTGTGCTTCGGGGGAAGCCCTTTGACCGCTTCAAACATCGCAGTCATAAGGGCAG
Source organism: Dehalococcoidia bacterium (assembly GCA_014874385.1). Taxonomy (GTDB): domain Bacteria; phylum Chloroflexota; class Dehalococcoidia; order SZUA-161; family SZUA-161; genus JACWAE01. The sequence goes on from JACWAE010000088.1 coordinate 34,582, forward strand.
GTAGCCATGTCCTGTATATTAAGTCCTTGACCTCTTCGGGTATCTCCAGCGCCACTGCTTCACCTCCCTGCTAGAAGTCTCCGGGATGCTTGGGCTCCTTGTTAAACCATTGTTTTGGAGATAGTATGAAACTGATAATGGCAAGCTTCATGCATTCCCCCACGACCTTTGCCAGGTCCCTGAAGCTCATAGCGGCTCGAATTCTCCACTTCACGGGTTCGGTGGTATCGACGTGCATGATCAGGTAATCGCCCTGTCGCTTCAATTCCACAACTTTACCTGCCAATTGTGTCTTACCCAGTCCTGTCGACCTGAAGTACATCGCTGCTTACCTCTCTATACGTGCCTTAAAATGTGATTACACCACGCATAATTTTTCCATCTATGGTGTCTTTAATGGCCTTGTTTATTTGTGCAAGTGGATAGTGCGCTGAAATCAGCTTATCCAGAGGCAGTCGGCCCGACATAAACAGGTCTATATAGTGGGGAATGTCAATCTGAGGCCGTATGCTGCCCACGGTGCAACCTGTGATTGTGACCTCTCTCAAGAAGCGCCAGGCCTCGATAGAAAAGGTTGCTCCTATGGGGGCGAGTCCCAGGATAACAGCCATACCGCCGGGCCGAGAGTAAACTGAGTGAACAGCCTGGGTCATAGCCGTAGTACTACCGATAGCTTCAAAAGCGTAGTCCACACCACCAGCGCTAAGCTCTGCAATCTTCGCTACGGGGTCATCCTTCGAGGTGTTGACCAGGTCGGTTGCGCCCAGTTCGCTGGCGAACTTGAGCTTCTTGGCGAGCATGTCCACGGCTATAATCTGGCGTGCACCCACCAGCTTCGCTGCCATGATTACAGCCAGCCCCACACCACCACAGCCGTATACCGCCACGCTGCTTCCGGCCTTCACCTTCGCCCTGTTTATCACCGCGCCGATTCCTGTGGAAGCGCCGCAGCCCAAGAGACAGACCACATCCAGGGGCGCATCGCCTCTGACCTTGATCGCTGCCGATTCATCTACCACAGCGTATTCAGCGAATGACGACTGGGCCATAAAGTGGCTCAGTTCCTCGCCATTCTTTCTTTTCAACCGCTTGGTGCCATCCGGCATGCTGCCCATGAGCATTGCTGTCTGCGGGTAATTCTCGCAACTGGTAGGGACACCCATCAGGCAGGCAGGGCACTTCCCGCAGTAAGGGGCAACGGTAAGTATCACCCTATCTCCCGGCTGCACCGTTGTTACGCTGCTTCCCACCTTCTCCACGATCCCGGCCCCCTCATGCCCCAGCACCACTGGCGGAGGCGTGATCAGATCGCCCTTGATGCAGTGGATATCGCTGTGACACACGCCGGTTGCCACCATTTTGACCAGGACTTCGTTATCTTTTGGGTTGTCAAGCTCAACCACCTCTATTTTGAGGGGTTTATTCAATTCCTCCAGTATTGCTGCTTTCACTTTCATGTTGTTGTCTCCTTCTGGCAGCTACGCTCGGGCACAGCATGCTGTGCCCCTACAGTTTTAGTCTCCGAAATAGCCCTTTTGGCGTGCTTTTACGATATAATCAGGCTCTGCCCACCACTTCTTGATATTGTAGTCCTCGGCTATGGTGTTTGCCGCAATGTAGCCCGGGCCAAACGTGACCAGCCCGCCGGGATTGACGCTGGCCCCGCAGACGTAAAGGTTTTTGATAGGCGTCCTGTTCGTAGAACACTCGTCATTGGGCCTGTTATACGCCATCTGGAATATTTCATATGCGCCCTGCTTGAACGAGCCTTGAACCATATTCAGGTATTTGGTGGAGAAATCCAGGGGAGCTACGAAGTATGTCCAGAGTACTTTATCCTTGGTCAGGTTGGGAGCGTATTTCTGCAAGGTGGCCAGGAATCCCTCTTCGTGTTCCGCCCTGACTTTGCGATCCCACCACTTCTCAGCGCCTCCTTTCAGGTTAAAAGGCGCCATCTCAAACATAGATGCTGTATGTCTTCCTGACGGCGCCTGGCTGGGATCATGTACTGTAGGAAAGGCGCAGTTGAAGGCCACATTCGAGGTCAACTCACCTTTCTCTATAGCCTGGAAGTGGTGTATTACGTCATCGGGAGTCTCATATCCCATGACATACATGAGCCCTTTGTTAATATCCTTATTGCCAGCGGCAGCGGCGAAGTTGGGCGGCTCCTCCAGCGCCACATGCAGGGAACACAGACTCCACTTCTCCCAATGCCAGTTCTTGACCTTCTCCACGAAGTCTTTTGATAGGTGTTTCTCACCTACGTACTGGAGAAAGGTCTGGTGAGTGTCTATGCTGCTGACCACACCCTTTTCAGCTTCGTAGATTGTGCCATCCTCAAGCTCCACGCCCTTTGCAGCACCATTCTCGATTATGATCCTTTTAATCCTCATGCTAGCCCTGAGATGTCCCTGTCCAGGCTCCTGGATGACCCTGCAGATGGAGTTGCTCAGCCTGTGCGAGCCCCCGAGGCAGAGCCTAGTGTTGACCGCCCGATTCAGCATAAGCGGGACAAGGAAACCGAGCCCCCCATTATCGTATTCCAGCCCCCAGTGACAGGCGAGATAGAGCATCAAGGTCCTCACCCGCTCGTTCTCGAAGAGCTCATAGACAATCTCTTTGGGGCTCTTGTGCTGGTACTCGGATAACTCTCTGCCTATCTCAGTCTTCTCCATGCCAACTACCGCCTCAAGTGTAGGCAGAGGTTTCACGTAGGTGCCGGGTGCAAGAAACTCATCCATGAAGAGCTTGAACTTATGGAAGACATCCCGATAAGACTTGGCATCCTTGGCTGAGAACTTGGCTATGGAATCGCACGACCTCTCCACGTCAGAGTAGAGACACAGCGCCTTGCCATCTGAAAAGGGCATCGTTACCTGCAAGTCGGGGTAGATATATTTACAGCGGTATTTCTCAAGCTCCAGGTCTTGGTAGACAGGTGCATAGTCCACCATCATGTGATATATGCAGTGCGTATTATGATAAAAGCCGCCCAGTGTCACCTCTTCGGTGGCAAGCCCACCACCCACTTCAAAGTATCTTTCCAGCACCACTACCTTTTGCCCAGCCTTACTTAGATAGGCTGCTACACATAGGCCGTTGGGCCCGCCTCCGATTATGATGAAATCATACTTGTACTTTGCCATCTCAATCTCCTTTAATAAAGTCGTCCTTCCCAGGGCTTCCACAGGTCGTGCTTCTGGGCAATTCGCTTGTAGCAGTTATAGCCAGCCCAACCTGTCAATCCCAGGGAGTAATGGCAGGAGCCTGCAGCCATCCAGAAGTCCTCTATGCCGGGGATTTGATACTGGGCAAATTCCGGTATGGGCCTCATCGCTCCCCACTGGCTGGGAGTGCCTGAGATGAGACCCCAGTTGCCATCGACAAAATTGTCGCTTCTCTGCATGATATCCCAGGGAGTATCTATGTTGGAGGCTATGATGTTGTCCCAGGTCATGTTCGGCGCGTACCTCTGCCACTCTTTCAGGAAGTGGTCAGGGGCCTCTTTCTTAATCTGCAGCCACTCTTTCTCAGTCCTCCAACTGGCGGGGAAGGCCATCTCCTCAAGGAGGGCGACATGCTTCCCCGGAGGCGCATAGCTGGGGTCCCATTTGCTGTCGGTACCCTCCCAGAGATACAGCCGTTCCGGCCAATGCCCCGGCCTGATGTGCTGATTGTTAAAGCGGTACTCCCGGTCAAGATATTCGATATCAGCATCGCCCATGAATACCCAGCGGGCCTGGCCGCAATCGGGATTCCAGGTCTCCGCTTTATACTTAGGAAGCTCATGGAAGGCGAAATGTCCCCAGAAGATGTTGCCCCTATCCGTCCTCAGCTTGGCGATCTTCCTTCTCCATTCGGCACCTTGGGGACCCAAATCTACGTTACGAAGATGCCTGGCAAGCGTCTTAGTGATAACTATGGATGTGATCACCATCTTTTTGGCCTCTATCTCGGTGCCGTCGGCCAGCTTGATTCCGCTGGCCCGTCCGTTTTTCACCAGTATCTCGTCCACATCGGCACCCACGAAGAACTTCCCTCCCTGTTCGCTTAGAGACCTCTGCAAGGCGTGAGTGACATTATGCGTGCCCCCTTCGTAGACGCCGCCGCCGAAACCGAGTACCTGCATGGGAACGTTAAACATCATCACGGGCAGCGGTGCTACATCGTCCGGGTATATGCCGGCGGAACCAAGCATTCTCAAGGAATGCGCCCTCAGCTCGTTGCTCTCGAAGAAATCGGAGACATATTCGGTTGCACTCATGAACTGATGTCTGCGTTGGAGACCGGAGGTTGGGTCGTTGAGCAAAAGTTCCACCGGGTCAATCTCGCCGGGGAGAGGGGGAGGGTTCCAGAGGACTTGCATTGCGGCAAACCCCCATTCCCACACCTTGCCTCCGGCGAACCTCGCCAGTACCTCGGCATCCCTTTTCGATATCCGCTCCACCTCTTTTACGTTCTTCTCGACAATATCCTGCTGCGGGGCAATCATCCCGGTTTCCTTATCCCAGGCTATCGAGCGATAAGAGACTATACACCTTCCGTCAGGAAACACCATCGAGCTGTGAACCGGGGGGAAAATATAGTTGAGGCCTTTTTCATGGAGCTTGAAGTCCTGGTTCACCGGGCTGGCGAAGAACCCTGCAACGTGAGCACAGGGGTTGCCGCGGAAACCGGACGCCGGACGCGGCTCAGTGCAGGCCCCACCGCCCAGCTCGCGCCTCTGCTCAAAGAGACCTACGGTGTAGCCGTTTTTAGCCATATAATTGGCGGCTATCAGGCCTTGATGTCCTCCTCCAATAACCACCACGTCGAAACTTGCATCAGCCACTGGTACCTCCTTTTATATATCGTTGCCACTCC
>JACWAE010000089.1 GCA_014874385.1 Dehalococcoidia bacterium
CAACTGTTCGGGCTCTTTGGAGCTAAGAGCGCGACGACCCTTCGCTACGACTCGTTCTTTCCGAACCAGGGTGGGTACGGTCTATCGCGCCCTCCCAGCCTCTCTTAATAATATCCTATGTTAAAGATACAAGGGCGGGTGAAGTCCGCTTCTGCGGATGTAACCCACCGCCCTGAAGTGAATTGGTAGGTTTCGTCCTACAAGTGCTACCTCACCGCTAAGCCCAGAAAGTACGGCCAGACTACTATACCTAGAATGATTTTCCACCAGACCAGGCTTGCGAAGGCTATGGTGAATAACCAGCCCATAAACCAGATACCACCTAAAATACCACCTGCGGCTTGGCCACCTCTACCTTTGCGTTCTTGTGACATGTGCCTCCTCCTTTCGGTAATGCATTATGGCCTTTGGTATCCTTATTGCGTTTCTTGCGACATTCTACTGCGATTGGTAGTATAATACCACAACGAATCAACGGAATGACAACGTGGCGGGGCGCTGAGAGGAAGGGAGATGCCTAAAGCAAAGGTAAATGGAATCAACATGGCATACGATGTTAGTGGGGTTGGTGAGCCCTTGGTTATGATAATGGGTTTAGGAGGGACACGGCAGAGTTGGGTTTTCCAAAAACGAGCCTTCAGTAAGCACTTCAAAATTATCACCCTTGATAGCAGAGGCATCGGTAAAAGCGACAAGCCCAGTGAGCCTTTTACCATCAAGACATTGGCGGATGATACCATCGGCCTAATGAACCATCTGAACATTGATAAGGCTCATGTACTTGGAGTTTCTCATGGTGGTAGAGTGGCACAGGAAGTTGCCATAAATTATCCCGACAGGGTAATCAAGCTGGTCCTAGCGAGCACCAATACTGGCGCGGAGGGAATAGATGACCTACCTCCAGAGGTGCTACACGCCTTTGGCAGCAAGGAACGCTCCAGTCAATCCGATATCATATATGCTGGCATGAAACAGTGTTCTATCTGCCAAGCTGAGCTTCAGGAGAAAGAGCTCTGGGAGCATATGTGGGCAGCACACCGTCCTAAGGTGCTGGAATGGGCTAGAAAAAACATTGACTTTGGTAAGATAATTTCTCTGGGCTTTAATAAAAAATTATACAGGATGTTCATCTTGCCGTTCGCCCTGTTGCAACTGAAATTAGGCAGTATCGAAGCGCATATTAGACTAATCGAAGCTACGGTTGGTAACACCACACTGGACAGGTTGCATCTGATTAAAGCTCCTACCCTGGTGATATTAGGCACCGAGGATAAATTCTGCCCGCCTCGCTCCATAGAAGCGATGGCGACCAGGGTACCAAACGCCAAGTTGGTCAAGATTGAGGGTGGCTCGCATAACATTCTAGTAGAGATGAGGAGCAGGTTTAATAAGGAGGTTTTGGATTTTTTAAAGAGATAGCTAAATTGAGTTCCAGCAGGGTGGGTGAAATGAAATGCAACCCACCTACACTTGCTTATTTGCATTAATGACGCAATTCAAATAAAGTATTTGAGTAAGCCTATACACTCTCCGGATATATCTTAGGGGTGATTAACATGGAAGAAAGAAAGAAGCTGGCAGCTCCTTGTGGATTATACTGCGGAGTCTGTGGGGTCTACATTGCACATAGGCATAATGACACGAAATTCAAAGAAAGACTGAAGGATGTCTACTTCGTTGCTGCCGAGGATATTAAATGCGAAGGCTGCTTGTCCGATGTGTTGTTCACATACTGTTTAGATTGCCCCATCAGAGCCTGCACAGCCTCCAAGGGAATCGAGGGTTGTCACCAACGCAGCGATTTCCCCTGCAAGTTCATAGATGCTTTCCCTCTTCCTGTGGGGAAAAAGGTGATATTGCGGGCGATTCCCACCTGGAAGCGGCTGGGGACCGAGAGGTGGATGGAAGAGGAGGAAAAACGATACCACTGCCCTCATTGTGGCTATAAGCTATTCAGGGGGGCAAAAAGGTGCCGGAACTGTAAAGAGCCAGTTGACGTAGATTGACCTATTCATCGAAGGAGTATATACAGTTCCCGTAGCGTGGGGTTCGTCCTACAGGTGCTACCTCACCACTAAGCCCAGAAAGTACGGCCAGCCTACTATACCGAGAATGATTTTCCACCAGACCAGGTTTGCGAAGGCGATAGTGAATAACCAGCCCATAAACCAGAACCACCTAAAATACCACCGGCGGCTTGGCCACCTCTACCTTTGCTTCCTTGTGCCATGTGCCTCCTCCTTTCAGTAATGCGTTATAACCTTTGGTACCCTTATCGCGTTTCTTGCGACATTCTACCGCGATATGTATACTGGCTTAAGAAGTCTATATAGGGCACTGCCAGAAGGGTGGTGCAGAAGAGGAGGTTACAAATGATACCTGATGTTTACGATTTCGAATTTTCTGACGAAGCTCTCACTACTTACACAGCTCTTCGCCAAGCATGGCTCGCGGTTAACAGACTAGCTGAGGCAAGACTAGGGAGAATAGGCTTGACACCTGAGACACTAGCTGTCCTGTGGGCTGCTAGGGACTATACTGGTAAATTGATGCCTGCAGAGATAGCTCGCATGACACATCGAGAGAATCAGACTATTGCCGGATTACTCAACAGAATGGAAAAAGCTGGTCTGATAGAGCGGATACCGAAACGCAAGGGGAAACCGTTCACGGAGGTCAAGATAACTGCTAAGGGCAGGAAATTGTGCGATGAGGGAGTTCCTGTGCTGAAGTCTGTGGTGTCCGATTTGTTATCCAGAATGCCAGTTAAGAAGCAGAAAGAATGTCAGGAGTGGCATCGAGCGCTGAGGAACAAAGCACTCGACAAGTTGTACCTAGAGGTAGGGCCAGCTGAAGTTGGAGTCCCAGGTAAACCTGTTCCTGTCAAGTGGTAGGGAAACAATAGCCAACTATCTTCCAAGACAGCATGAAGCACTACAGGGCGGTGGTGGGGACTATTTAGCTGTCTGATTAGGGTCAGATAGATATCGGACACTAGCAAGGGAGATGAAAGGCAGGTATGCTAGTATCTCGATGAGTATATATGGGGCTGTACTGCCGGGAGCAGGGCGTCTGGCACGGCTTCCCGCAGAGCCCTCTGAAACCG
>JACWAE010000090.1 GCA_014874385.1 Dehalococcoidia bacterium
CGGAGTATATCGAGGTTTTCTATAACCGGCAGCGGCTGCAGGCCAGGCTGGGATACCTGTCGCCGGCCACTTATGCCCAAAAATACTATGCCGGGTTACTGGCAGCATGAAAGGTTTGGTGTCCACTATTGACATCCGACCCCAAAGCCCTTGAAATAGATTTCTTTTGGTCCGCCTTTTTCTATTTCTTTGAATTCGTGCACTAATACTGTTATTCCGTTGTTGTAAACCCAAAAGTGTTTTGGATCTTCATGAGCAGTCTGTTTCATTGCGTTATTGATGTTAGTATCAGAATCTCTACTACCGAGGTAATCTCGAACATTTGCTGAGAATAACTTACTCTTGTAAAGCTTAAATTGTTGATACAACCATTTAGCCGAGATGGAAGTCACATATGCTTTCCAATCCGCCTCACCAATCTCGAAGCCTCCGGGAATTGGGATCTGGAATTCTTCTGAAACTAGAATTGGTGTTGATATAGATTTATACCACTCTTCAAGAGTAGAAGTGCCAACTTCCAAAGCCTGAATGTCAATGTCATCACACTCGGGGAAATTTACTTTGATAGCAGATTTTGAAGTAAGTTCAACTGTTGCGAGTTCCCTTTTAACATTTTCTGATTCTGGCAGATTGTGGACATACCAGATGTATATGCGTTTAATTGCCTTATCTCTGATCGCTTGCTGCAACTCTTCGGCATGGCTTTTAATAGTTATAGGCAGATCATCAATGCGTCGGTTTAGAAGCCATGAGATAGCAGTGTTCAAATCGCTAGCTTTATTCGCGGGGGCTTCTTTTTTGTCCAGACTTTGACTCATATAGGCCTGCACTATAACTGCATACCCAGATTCGGAATCTATGTAGATTAAATCAGCCTTTTTGTCATCACCACCTTCCACCAAAGAGTTGCTTGCTTCCATTGAAATATCTTCGATACCAAATCTCAATTGTAAAGCGAACAGGAGCAATGCATCAGGGCCGAATTTCTCTAAATCGTCTCTCGATTTGAAAGCCTCCCAGAATGAAGAGCCGTTAGTAACCATTTCTAACCTCCACCTCTAGTTGTATGCTCTATTATAGGCTACACTCCTGTAGGAAGCAAGAATGTGAGATTGCTTCGCTACGCTCGCAATGACATAAAACAAAAGGATGGCAACGACATATGACGAAGAACTCGCGATGACACGGGTAAAGAAGGAGGACTCTAAAAGATAGAGCGGTTGGGTTTTAAGGTTTGTGTGACAAGGGGCTTAAGACCCTTGTCTGGCTGCTTATCTAGTTCTTGCTGGGGGCGGACTGCTCCAGGGCTGTCCTCATCTTGCGGAACAGCTCGGTCAGTTGCTCCACGCTCATGGCCGCTGTCTCCGGTGTCAGCGCCAGCACCATGGGGAATTGGGCGGAGATCACCTGGCTAGGGGACTGTAGGTCGAAGTCCCTGCCCCCAGGCTCGGCCTGGGACTTGCCATAGTATTGTGGCTGAGCTTTTGCCTTTCTTTTCCCTCGGGAGGCCCCTCTGGGCGATTCTGGGGCCAGCTCGATTTCAGCCAGACGGCACAGCTTGATCAGGAAGCGGGTGGCCTTGTTCGCCATCTCAGCCCCCATCCCGCCTTCGGTGACAAAGTAGTTGTAGATTCCCTCCCGGGTTATCCCGTCCGACCGCAGTCCGTGGAATACCCCCGAGTATGCTTTGCGGACTATCTCCTGCAGGGCTTGGGTATAAGTAGTCCCTTTTGTTTTCAGCAGGCGGCTGCTCTCCGTGGGCTTGCCGTCCTCGTCGATAAGCCCCAGAAACCTCAATGCGCCCACTACCTTGTATTCGTTGCCCGGAGCGATCTTATTGATGCGCAAGTAATCGCTGTCTATACGTGAAGGTGTCGTCCTTCGCAGCAGGTTCAGCGCCTGGAGCATCCCCCTGGCAGGCCCGTAGGGCGGAATAAGTCCGCGTCCTTCCAGTTCGTAGTCTCTGATAGTAGCCATTGCCTTCCTCTGGACTTATTATTTTGGGGACTGGTTTGTTCAGTCCGCAATGGGTATTATAACAGAAATAAAGTGGACTGTCAACAGTCCGTACTAAACCAGTCTGTTTAACGCCTGTTTGTCTATAATTATACGTATAGTAATGCCAACAAAAGTGGACTGTCTCAGCCGCACAGTCCTGAGTCCTCTTCATTTACGCAGCCTGGTCGGTTGTGGGACATCTGAGCATGGTTTAGTCCCCATAGTGTCACAATTCAGTCCCGATATCAAGGATGCCAGTCCCTCAGTTTGAACCCGAACTGAAAAAGGCTGTTTATCGGTGGGGGAGTGCAGATGGGGCATCCCCTAGTCTCAAAATCCCCCCATTCTTCCAAAGGAAGGAGATGGATATAAGGCTGATAAAGAGGTGCAGGACACTTCCTGCCGGGGGTTTGGGGGTGTCCCCCAATTCCTAATTCCCCCAAGACTGGGGGATAAAGGGGGTTGAAAAACCTTTATAAACACTTTCTTCGAGATAGGTGTTGACTTTTTACACGAAACCGTGTAAACTGCCGCCATGAAGTCGAAAAGAAAGGTTCGCTGGGACAGCGAGGGCATCAGGGCGCTCAGGGTTCACCTGGGGATGACCCAGCAGGAGCTGGCAGACGAGCTGGGGACGCGCCAGCAGACCATCAGCGAGTGGGAGACGGGGATGTACCGGCCCCGTGGCACCTCCGCCACCCTGCTCTCCATAATCGCCGAGCGTGCCAATTTCGGTTACAGGGCGTCTGCGGAGGATAAACCTCCCCGGGAGACGATGTTTGAGTTGGGGGACAGGGGCAAGGCCCTCTAAATTGAATCCTGGAGCCTTCGAGGGTTGAATATCCGGGTAGCGGCGTTCGGCAGAATTCGTACTGCGTTGAATGGTTGCGGTGGCGCAGCTCGAAACGGAATTCGTGGAGAGGTTAAAGGCCCACGCAACCTTGGCGACGATACACGAAACGAGCCGCGCAGCCGGATAACCAACGCCCCTATGAGGTGCAGTCGGCCATAGGTGGATGAGGGGTGTCTCCCGGTTTCGAAATCACTTGTCGTTCCTCCGAGGGGGATAAAGCGCGTTGAAAAAGAGGTGCAGGATTCCTCCTGCCAGGGGATTGGGGGTGTCCCCCAATTTTTTAAAATCCCCCAAGATTGGGGGATATAGGGGGTTGAAAGACGTCCCTAATTGCTCTTACGAACAAATTGCGCAGCAGGTGGCATCATGGATAAGGTAGACGAGCGCCTTCTGGTCGAGATATGGAAGCGACAGTTGGTGTCAGCGGAGGACCTGGTCACCGGCTGCGGCGAGAAGGTGCAGATTATCTACCCTGGCAGGGAGAACAGGGACTGCGGCCCCGATTTCGTGGGCGCTGTTATCGCCGCTGAGGACGGCGGACTGCTGGTGGGGGATGTGGAGCTTCACCTGAAAGCCGCGGACTGGAAAAGTCACGGCCATGGCCGTGACCCCAGATATAACCAATTGGTCCTTCAGGTGGTCTGGGAGGGTGAGGCACCGGTCGTCCTCCAGAATGGCAGGGCAGTGCCCACATTGAGCCTGCGCCATCGCCTCGCAGGCCCATTAGAGGAAGTACGCCGCTGGGCCTGCCTCGATATGGTGCCTGACGAGCCCTGCCACGATGCCTTAGGGCGGCTGGGCGATGACGAGTTGGGCAGGCTGCTGGATGAAGCCGGCGAGGAGCGCTTCAGGCTGAAGGCGGGCCGCTTCGCCGCTGCAATGGGCGAGCAGCCGCCAGCGCAGGTGCTGTATCAGGGTATCATGGCAGCATTGGGCTATACCAGGAACAAGGAGCAATTCCAGGAGCTGGCCTGCCGCCTGCCCCTGGCGACTCTGGAGGGCTTTTGTCGAGGCAAGCCACCTCAGGAGCAGGTTGCTGTGCTCAGAGCGCTGCTTCTGGGCACGGCAGGATTGCTTGAAGATGATGATAATGCAGAGTGGCAACAGGTTCAGCGCTGCCTGGGTAGTGTGAAGCCTATGAACTCTTCCTGCTGGCATCTGTTCAGGGTGCGTCCCGAGAACCACCCTGCCCGCCGCCTCACCGGGGCTGCCTGTCTGCTGGCCCGCTTCGGGGATGAGGGGCTTCTCGAGGGCGTCCTGCGTCTGGTGGAGGAGTCCCGCTCCGATATAGGGCGGCTCGAAGCCGATTTCATGGTAGGTGCCGAAGGCCATCGTTGGCATGGCGAACGTGCTCTCATCGGGCAGGGGAGGGCCAGGGAGATCGCTATCAATATCACCCTGCCTTTCGTCTTCGCCTGGGCTGAGGCCAATGCGCAGGCAGGTTTGGCGGAACAGGCCCTGTGGCTCTATAGAGTCTATCCCAGGTCGGGCGGCAACGAGATAACGCGAAGTTTGCTGAAATTGCTGGGCTCAAAAGCCTCCGCTGTAGTAGATTCGGCGCGACGCCAACAGGGGCTGCTCCATCTGGACAAGACCTTCTGCCGCCCGCGAAGGTGCGATGCCTGTCCTCTGGCCAGGCGACTAACCTCTGTACAGGATATAAGGGCAATTCATGGATTGCCCCTACACTGGGTAGGTTGGAGCGCAACAGCAACCGTTTAACGCTTTATTTTGAGGATCCCAGGCTGAGCCCGGGCACTACATCCAGGTCCCAGCCTGCTATTTTACCTTGAAGTAGTCTGAAGTAGCCGCAGCAGGCGACCATGGCTGCGTTGTCGGTGCACAGGATGTGCACTGGAATCAATACAGGTATGGGCGAGCGGCGAACTATGGTCTCGCGCAGCAGCTTATTGGCGGCCACCCCGCCCGCGAGCAGTATTTGATTCACCCCGTGTTTGCCGGCGGCCGCCACCGTCTTGGTCACCAGCACATCCACCACAGCCTGCTGGAAGCTGGCGGCGAGGTCTAATACTGCCGGGCTGGGGTTAGTTGACGATGAGATTTTCAACTCCTCCGCCAGTCGCACCACCGCTGTCTTGATTCCGCTGAAGCTGAAGTCGTCGCTTCCCCTGATCCAGGCACGGGGCAGTCGGCGCGTAGGGGTTATCCCTTGAGTGGCTTTCTCGATAATGGGGCCGCCGGGATAGCCCAGGCCCAGCGCCCGTGCTACCTTGTCGAAGGCCTCTCCGGCAGCGTCGTCCCGGGTGCGGCCCAGCCTCGAAATCTCTCCGTGGCCCTGGAGCAGGACAAGCTCGGTATGTCCGCCGGAGACGATGAGTGAGACTGCCGGGAATTCGGGTTTGTCCGGGCCCAGCCAGTTAGCGTAGATATGAGCCTCCAGGTGGTTGACGCCGATCAGGGGCAGTCCCCAGGCCAGCGCCACGGCTTTGGCGAAGTTCACCCCCACCAGCAGCGAGCCCGCCAGTCCGGGGCCGTGGGTGACTGCGATAGCCGAGAGGTCTTTAGCATCTACCTTAGCATCCGCCAGGGCCTTCTCCACTATGGGCGTGATGGAGAGCAGGTGCTGGCGGGAGGCCACCTCGGGGACGATGCCTCCGTAGCGGCTGTGCAGCTCGACCTGAGAGGAGATGACGTTGGATAGTATCTCAGTGCCGTCCTCGACCACGGCTGCAGCAGTCTCGTCACAAGAAGTTTCGATACCAAGTATCTTCATTGCTCTATCATCAACCCCCTGCGGTCCCCCAGTCTTGGGGGACAAAGAAAAATTGGGGGATATCCTTCGACAAGCTCAAGACAGGCCACTAAACCCTCGCCAGAAGGACTTCGCCCCTCTGGACTCCCCAGAAACGACTTTTTATTGGGTAGGTCGGAGCACCCGCTCCGACCTTAGCTGGAGCAGATGCTCCAGGCTACCTGGGTTTCAGGGCGTTCGGCCGAACGCCCCTACAACTTTAGCCGATGAATGTGCTGACCTCTGCCACGGACTTCCGCGGCGGCCTTTTCCCGGGCCGTTTCCCAGCCACACCCAGGGAGACTATGCCGACCAGGAACCAGGGCTGCTCCACGCCCAGCAGGGCTTCGAGCTCCTCACGGGCGAACTCGGCCGGGCTGCTGGCGAAGCAACTGCTGTATCCCAGCGCTGTAGCTGCCAGTTGCAGATGAGCTGCCGCCATAGCCACGCTTTCCAGAGCCAGATCGCGGCGCGCCGGGTGCGTCGGCTCACTGTAGCCTCCACCCACCCAGGGGCGCGCCAGCACGGCGATAGCCACCGGGGCGTCGGCGAAATGGGTGCTGTGGGACTGCATCCAGACCAGCCGTTTCCGCCTCGATTTATCCCCTGTGGCTGCTATCGTGGCCTCGACCATAGCGTTGACCACGTCTCGCATGCCCTCTTTGAGGTTCTTATCGCGTATCACGATGAAGCGCCAGGGCTGCTCGTTGGTGGCGCTGGGTGCCAGTATAGCTGCCTCAAGCATGGACAGTATATCCCGGTGCGCCACTGGTCGGTCACTGAACCGGCAGACGCTGCGCCTTTTGCTTACAGTCTCAAAGAAGTCCATCGGCAATCCTTTTTAGCAGCTTCCATTATATCATTAATTGACTTCTGCTATAATCTCAATGAATGTTCCGCACAGGAGGGGACGATGACGGTTATCAACACGCGTATCCATGTGCAGACAAGGGGCAACTGTGACTTTACTGACATAACAGAACAGGTGGCTCGAAAAGTAGAGGATTCAGGTGTGGAAGACGGGACTGTGACTCTCTTTGTGCCGGGCTCCACGGCGGGACTGACCACTATAGAGTACGAGCGCGGTGCGCTCAGCGATCTCGAGGGCATGTGGGAGAGGCTGGTGCCCAGGAACATAGCCTACCGGCACGATGAAAGGTGGGGTGACGGCAACGGCTACTCCCATGTGCGCGCCTCTCTGCTGGGCGCTTCCCTGGTGGTGCCCTTTGTGAACAAGAGACTGACCTTGGGTACCTGGCAGCAGCTCATCCTGGCCGATTTCGACAACAGGCCCCGCTCCCGTAACATCGTGCTCCAGATTATGGGGGAGTGAGGCAAGGCAATCCTCTTTTCAACCCCCTGTAGTCCCCCAGTCTTGGGGGACTTTTAAAGTTGGGAGACACCCCCAAATCCCCCGTCAAAGGGGCTGCGCCCCTCTGAACTCCCTACTAGTTTAGCGCCCTATAGGGGCAATTCATGAATTGTCCCTACAAACGTATCATTCGTCCGCTGCCGAACTCAAACTCCCCCTTTTCTAAAGGGGGATACAGGGGGATTAGGCGTCCCCTATCCTCTCGCCATCTTAGGGGGAAATTTTAATCCCTACTCTATTACCCCTTCTTTGCGCAGTTGGGCGATCTCCTTTTCGCTGGCCCCCACCACGCTCTTCAGTATCTCCTCGGTGTTCTCGGCGTAGAGCGGGGGGCGTGCCCTCGGCTTGACCGGCGTATCTGAGAGCCTGAAAGGGCTCTTAATCAGCTTTACTTTTTCCAACTTGGGATGGTCTACCTCAACGATCAGCCCGCGGTGTGCCACATGCGGGTCGGAAACAGTCTCCTCTATGCTGTACACCGGGGCCCCTGCGACATCGGCTTCATCGAAAAGCTTGAGCCATTCGTCCCTGGTCCTGGTGGCGAAGATTTTGCAGAGCTCCTGATACATCTCCTCCTGCTTGTCGATGGCAGCGAAGTGGTTGGGGATGAAGTCCTCCCTGCCCACCAGGCGGCACAGGTTGTGCCAGAGCGGTGGCTCGAGGCAGGACAGAGCGACGTATTTATCATCCCTGGTCCGGTACACATTCAGCCAGGCCTGGTCGCTGCCTGAGGGCAGTACGCTGCGCTCCGCCTTCTCGCCGCTTAGCAGATACCTCAGGGTCATCACCCAGTTGAAGAAAAGCATACCGTCCGCTATGGCAACCTCGATGAACTGGCCCTTCCCTGTTTTCTCCCTGGCATAGAGGGCTGCCAGGATGGAGCTGATGGCCTGGCAGTTGGCGGAGAGGTCTGATATCTGGGGAGAGATGACATGTATCGGCGGCCCGGCTTTGGAGCCGGTAGCTCCTAGAATCCCGGTCAGGGCGACCACATTGATGTCATGCGCTCCCCGGTTCACATAGGGGCTGTCCTCGCCGTAGCCCGTGATGGCGCAGTAGATGAGGCGGGGGTTGCGCTTGCTCAAGGTCTCGTAGTCCATGCCCAGGCGCGCCGGGGCGCCGGGCCGGAAAGCCTCGATGAGAACGTCGGCTTTGTCCACCAGGCGGTGTACAATCTCCTGTCCCTTGGGATGTTTCAGGTTAACCGCTATGCTCTTCTTGTTGCAGTTCATGCCGACGTAGCGGAACCAGGTATCGTTGGTGAACATGAAGGAGAGCGCCGGCGCGTCGCCCGTACGCGGTGTCTCTATGGTGATAACCTCGGCTCCGAAATCGGCCATAATCATCGAGGTATATCTGCCCGGGCTGTGCCGGGAAAGGTCCAGCACCTTTATGCCGTCAAGTGGCCCCATTTTCTCACTCCTTTATTTCTAAATAACTCCCTCCTCAAGGAGAGAGAGGATTTGCAGCGCCTAATCCCCCTCTATCCCCCTTTAGAAAAGGGGGAGTTTGGTGGCTACATGTACTTGCTTTGAAAATAGCCTTTTCCGCCGTTCGCCCTGAGCCTGTCGAACCACGAACGGGATTAACCCTGCCCCTACTCTATTACCTCTTCCTTGAGCAGGCGGTCTATCTTCCTCTTGCTGTAGCCCAGAAGCTCGCCCAGCACCTCCCTGGTGTGCTCCGCCCACAGCGGCGGCCTCGTCCTCACCGCAGCCGGCGTATCGGATAGCTTGAACGGCGTATTCAGCATCTTCACCTTGCCGAGCCGGGGATGCTCCATCTCCACCATAATTTTATGGTCCTGGTAGTGAGGGTCGGCGAACATCTCCTCGAAGTTGTACACCGGGGCAACGCAGACATCAGCCTCATCCAGCGATTTCAACCACTCGTCCCTGTTTTTGGTGGCAAAGACATCCGAGAGCGCCTGGTAGGACTCCTGCTGCTCCTCGAGAGAGCCGAAGTGTTTCGGTATCAGGTCTTCCCGGCCCACCAGCTTGCACAGGTTGCCCCAGAGCCAGGGCTCGAAGCAGCCGATGGTGAAATACTTATCATCCTTAGCTTTATAAATGTTCATCCAGGCCACGTCGCTGCCCGTGGGCGACTCTGCCCGCTCCGGCGATATGCCGTCGCGGAAGAACTGGGGTGCATGCACCCAGTGATAGAACACAGCGCCATCGGTGCTGGAGACGTCTATATACTGTCCTCTGTCTGTCCTGTCCCGGGCGAAGAGGGCGGCGATGATAGCGATGACAGCCTGGTTGGTGCCTCCGAGGACATCGGCGATCATGGGCGAGACGATGTACGAAGGCGGGCTGTTCTTGCTGCCGCTGAGCCCCAGGATGCCAGCCATCGCGACGAAGTTTATATCGTGTCCCGGGCGCTGGGCATAAGGCCCCTTCTGACCGTAGCCTGTGATAGAGCAGAAGACGATGCGTGGATTGAGCTTGCTCACCGTCTCGTAGTCCATGCCCCTGCGTTTGAGAGTGCCCGGGCGGTTCGTCTCCAGGATAACGTCCACCTTCTCTGCCAGGCGGTAGAAAATCTCCTTGCCCTCGTCCTTCTTTATATTGAGAGCAATGGACTTCTTGTTGCGGTTGAGACCGATGTAATGCGCCTCGGTGTCACTGGTCATCATGCCGAACATTTTCCCGGCGCTGCGCGGTATCTCGACGGTTATCACCTCGGCGCCGAGGTCGGCCAGGATCATGGAGCAGTACCTGCCCGGCCCGTACAATGACAGGTCGAGGACCTTAATTCCATCTAACGGACCCATTTTCAACCTCTTGTTCATGATGAAGCTAGTATATCATCATGTTTCGGACGGGTACAACGACGCCTGCGAACAAGCTCTTCTCTCCCCTTAATGCTCCTTGTGGATATTATCATCCACAGCCGTAGGGGCTCAAAATTTTGAGCCCGTCGAAGGGCATGTTCTCACCCACGTAGGGGCAGACACATGGGTCTGCCCCTATGTCTTGGTGGTGAGCATTAGAATGCTCATGCTGGATTCCTGCTCAGGTCAGGAATCCATGTTCCCCCTTTTTTAAAGGGGGCAAGGGGGATTAGGCGCCCAATCCTCTCGCCCCTTGAAGGAGAGAGTTAGAGAGAGGGGGACGATCCGTTCCTCCGAATCCCTCCGTGGTAGGACGGGCTCCCCAGCCTGTCCAAATGAAGGGCGACCCAGCGGGTCGCCCTTCGTGTCTTGTGCATTTTGCCAGTGAGCCGATGATTTGTTGACCGCACCGTGTATTTGAATTATCATGGCAGCACTACGATTTCTGGTTTCCTCTTTATATAGTGGAGGGTTACTTATGAAAGCTACAAATTCTCCCCGCCTTATTGAGCGTAATGTAGCCATGGAGCTGGTGCGTGTTACCGAAGCAGCAGCACTGTCAGCAGCCCGTTATTTCGGTATGGGTGACAAAAACCTGGTGGACCATGCAGCGGTGGAAGCCATGCGGTGGGTTCTGGGCTCGGTCAGGATGGATGGAATTGTGGTCATCGGAGAGGGAGAGAAAGACGAGGCTCCCATGTTATATATTGGAGAGCGGATCGGTGACGGCTCGGAATTAAAGGTTGACATCGCAGTTGATCCGATTGACGGCACCACTCTGACTGCGAAGGGGCTTCCCGGAGCCATATCCGCCGTGGCGCTCTCGGCCCAAGGGACGATGCATTGCCCCAGGGAACTGGTGTATATGAATAAGATTGTCACCGACCGTGAGGCAAAGGACGCTATAGATATTGAGGCACCGGTGGCAGAAAACTTGAAGAATATCGCCAAAGCCAAAAAAAGAAAGGTATCAGAAATTACAGTGGTGGTCCTGGACAGACCGCGCCACGAACAGTTGCTGTCAGATATCAGGAGTGCAGGCGCCCGGGTCAAACTGATTTCCGACGGTGACATAGCGGCGAGTCTACAGGCCGCCCTGCCCGAAACGGGAGTCGATGTTCTCATGGGCATCGGGGGCACACCTGAGGGAGTCCTCTCCGCTGCGGCCATACATTGTATCGGAGGCGGTATACAATGCAAGGGCTGGCCTCGAGACGAAAAGGAAAGGAAAGCAGCCCTGGCCGCCGGACTTGACCTTGACAAAGTGTATAAAACGGAGGACTTGATAGACAGTGATGATGTTTTTTTTGCTGCCACCGGGGTCAGCAGCAGCGAATTACTGAAGGGGGTACGTTATACCAGTGGCGGAGCGCAAACGCAGTCTCTAGCTATGCGCTCCCGTTCCGGCACCATCCGCTGGGTCGATGCCTGGCACGACTTCGGACGACTGGACAAACTCAGTTCCATTAAACTCCATTGAAAAAGCCGATGCATCATAATGAGTGAAAACGGGCAATCAAGTCCATCGTGGCTCTGATCCGCCTGATGCGGACACCGTACTTTGTACCCCAAAATGTGTCATTCCTGCGCAAGCAGGAATCCAGGTGCCCCTTGCGCCTCATCCACTCGCCTCTAAAGGGAGAGCGTTAGAGCGGGTAATAATCCGTTCGTACCTCTCCTGTATCATTGCTTCGAAAATAGAATGCGAAGGATATTGTCCCTGAAAACGCTTCATTAAGCTAACTACACAGTGAAAATTGACATGAGTTGGAGGCAGGTCTAGAATTGAATCCAATTTAAGAGATGTGCAAATAATTATCGTATTAGAGGAATATAGATACAATGAACAGTAAACCAGAAGCAATAAATCATAGATACACCCGAATTAAACCACCATTTGGCTATTATGGAGCAAAACAACGTATTGCAGCACAGATAACGGGATCTTTACCTCCTCATAATGCCTGGATTGAAGCATTTTGCGGTTCGGCAGCAGTCACTTTAGCAAAGCCACCTGCTCCTATCGAAATAATTAACGATATAGATGACCAAATCGTGAATCTGTTTGAACAACTAAGAAACAATCAAGAAGCTTTGTGCAAAGCTGTTGCTCTCACACCTTACGCGAGGGCTGAACATCAGAAGGCTAGAGAACATGAGAGCAATATTTCGCCACTTGAAAGAGCCAGAAGGTTCCTGGTAGCAACAATGATGACAGTGAATGGAGCAAATGGTGGAAAGAATGCTGGTTTCTCGTTTTCTCAGTCATATTCAAGGGGAGGGCACGAAGCACGTGTAAATAGATGGTATAAATTACCAGAGCGACTTGAGCTTGTAGCTGAGCGGTTAAGGAATGTACGTATTGAAAACAGGGATGCTCGCGAAATTGTCACCATGTATACCGATAGACCAGCAACATTAATCTATTTGGACCCACCCTATAACGTAGACCGGAAGCAGCGATACACCATTGATGTAGTAGATGATAATTTTCACTCAGATCTTCTGAATCGTTGCTGTGATTCGAAATCTATGATCTTTATAAGCGGCTATGATAACGATCTGTATAATTCGGTTTTAACGCCCGAGAGAGGATGGACTAAAAAATATATCTCAACAACTACCCGAGATACTGCTGGTAAAGACTATCCTCGTATGGAAGTACTTTGGTTAAATGAGCGTTTCGTAAAAGCACTTGTTAGTAACCGGAAGCCGATACGACTTAATTCTAAAGAAAAAAAACTAAATAAAGTCAACCCTCCAAGATGAAGCTATTCATACGTTAAAATTTAACAGAATCGGAGAATAGGGGAAGGTAATACTCATGGGGAACAACGATGCCATATGATTCAGCAAGAGAACTGATAATTAGGGCCGGGCGTTACGGTTTTTTGAGACTTCGAGCACCGGTCTACTGAATCTTAACTGAGGAGGCGGAACTATGAAAACCTCGGAGCCGCAGGTGCCAACCAGTGGACCTTTGAGTTCTATAGAAGAGAAAGGCGCTTGGACAGGAGTCAGTGAAAAACTATATTACGGTGGCGAATATCATCTCAGAAAGTGTTTTCGTATCGACATTGATTTACTTCATTTCAATATAGAAAACGGAAGATACGCTAGCAAGTATCAGTTGCTCAAGAAATCCAACCCCGGCGTGACGATCGATGCTACCGAGCCGTATTGGAAGAACGAGATGTTCAAGCTGCTTAGCGGAGTTTGGGAGGACGCACGGTATGGGGTTAGTACAAAATCAGAACGCCCAATGTTTGAAGCGCTAGCTGAAGATATCGGGGAGCGGGGACAGGAGCGACCTGGAATTGTGCTTGAGACTGGCGGCGTGATTAGTGGTAATAGGAGACTGGCCGCGTTGATACATTTGTTTCAGAAGGCACAGAATCCCCGCTATAAGTATCTTGAAGCTTTCATTGTGCCCAGTGGAGCACAGATGAGCACTGCAGATCGCTGGCGGCTTGAAATGAGTGCTCAGATAGGCCAGGGTAGGCTTACCAAAGGCTACGAAGCTGTTGACCTACTATTGAAGATCCGAGAAGGTGTGGGTTGCCTAATGGAACAGAACCCCCGAGGTGGTGAAGAAAGTGCCATAAAAGCTATAGCAAATGACTTGGCTAGGGCCAAAGAAGATATTGAGAAGGAACTTGCTACGCTTCGCGCTATTGAAGAATATCTGAATGCTATAGGACACCCAGAGGAATGGTGGCAAGCGAAGGACTCAACTGAGGTCTTTACCGAGATCGTCCCTTTGATGGAAGCTTGTGATCGCAACGCCATGCCTTTTGAAGACAGATCAAAGCTCAAGCGGATGATATACCAGATTACAAGTCATGATGAAGCTGATTATAGACTGATAAGGGACATCCGAAGTGCTGTTGGTTCCGGTCGAATGAGAAAAACGGCCAGAACAAGCCCAACCGCAATTCGAGTCCTTCTCAATAATGCGCCGAGCAGTGATGAGTTGAGAAAGCCGACTAGCCCTAAAAACAAGGTCAAGGTTAAAGATATAATTGATCGGTTTCAGTCAGAATACCAAGCTAGCAGGGAACAGGAAGCGCCTCTAACTAAGGCAGAGCGCGCAGAAAGCAACTTGCGAAAGCTGGTCGAAATGCTTAGAGAAGATAAGCAAGCTAAGTCCATGCATGCACAAGATTTGATTGAGAAATTGACAAGTTGTCGGTCACTGGCCGACGACGCATTGAAAATAATGAATGGTTATCATAAGTAATTTGTATTTCAACCTTGAAGGTGACCCATGCCGATTCGAGTTGATGAAGATATAAACGGTCGGTTAATTCTAAATCTCTCGACAGAAGAGACTTTGACAAATAATCCACGTTTTAATGACCTCATTTTGGCTTTCTCAGTTGTTTCACGGACACGCGACACAATCATCGTCGAAACTGGCAACCAAATCGTTGATTCACTGGATTTTCTGATAAGGGGTATAGAGTCGCTCAATGTTCAGGTGGAACTTAGCCATGACTTGGCCTCCTTGATGGAAAGATATCGGGCAGAGCTGGATCAGATCGCGAATATAAGGCAGTCTGAGAGTGCTGCATCATTTTTAGACGACGCTGGAGCTCCACCGGAGATCCCAGGATTAAACGCTTCAGCGCAGTTATTGCCTCATCAGCGTCGAGGCCTGCAATTGGCACTCAGGGACCAGAACTTGGCTGAGTTCTCTGTTCAGGGAGCTGGCAAGACTGCTGTCGTATTGTCTACATTTGCCATTTGGAGAGCACGCGGCGAGGTACGACACCTTCTGGTGATTGGCCCAGTCAGTTGTTTTCAGCCATGGAGGGATGAAGTTGCACGCTGCTTCGGAGATACCATGCGGACCATTCAGTGGTCAGGGTCTTTGTCAACGAGGATGCGTCTTGTTCCGGAGTTTCATAGAACTGACATTATTCTCTGTAGCTATGACACCGCACGTAGAGATATCATGATGTTGCGTCAATTGGTTAGATCCTCTCCCACACTGCTTGTTTTAGATGAGTCACACTATATAAAGAATTTCAGTGTAGGAGCAAGAGCCACAGCTGTCTTCACTCTAGCTCCCTATGCTACCAGAAGGATGGTGCTCACAGGCACCCCAGTACCACACTCCCTCTTGGACTTGTGGACTCAGTTCAATTTTCTATGGCCGAGCGGCAGCCGAGTCTTGCTAGGTACCCCGCAGCAATATCAGGAGTTACTCACGCAGGCGACGCGGCCAGCTCAAGAGCTTCGGGCCCGCCTTGGGCCCTACTTCCATAGGACAAATCAAGACGAACTTCAGTTGCCACCTGCAAATACCCACTTTGTCCGTATTCAACCGACTGAAATTCCTCCAGAGCAGACGAGGGTAATAAGGCTATTGGAGTTAAGAGTATTAGCAGAGGCTAGGTTACAACTTAGCAGCGTTGTTGATCGCGATGTTCTAGCCCAGTGGCAGAGAGCGAGAATCATCAGATTGCTTCAAGCTGTGTCAAATCCTGGTTTACTATTGAATCGGCCAGAGTGGTCAGTGGATCAGGCACAGGATTTGGAAATGAGTGACCTACTGGCTAGCATTAGGCTTTTTCAAAGTGGAACCCTTATGTCCGCCAAGATAAGTTGGGTGGTGAACAAGGTTAGACAATTAGTCAGCACTGGAGAAAAAGTCGTAATCTGGACGTGGTGGGTAGAAAATATACGTCTGCTTGAGCGTCTCTTCTCAGACTTAAATCCGCTGCTCCTGTACGGAGCGATCAAACCTTACGAAGAGGTCACAGACGACGAGCAGGAACAGAGTAGAGAAAAGAATATTCGCCTGTTCAGAACTAGGGCAGACAGGTCCGTCTTAATCGCAAATCCATCCGCCTGTGCTGAAGCCATATCACTACACCGCGAATGCCATAATGCTATCTACGTAGACAGAACATATAACTGTGGGCAGTTTCTACAGTCGCTTAACCGTATACACCGCGTTGGCCTGCCAGAAAACGTCACGACTCACTATTGGATTCCAATAATTGACTGTGCGGTGGAGCGTTCTGTCGACAACCGACTACAAATTCGCCAGCAAGTTATGTATGAGTTTCTCGGCGACCAGACGCCAGCACTGGGATTGGATGTTATATGGGATTCGGATATCGCTGATAATGAGGAAGAGCTCAACCTGGACTTCCAGGATCTAACACAGGAGATTGCCAGTGGCAGCCAATAGGAAACTATTGACCGAACTGATGAGTCTCAACCCCCAGCGAATTGGTGAAATCAATCTACTTCTAGAGGCCCTCGCAGATATTCCTCGGGATACTTCAGTTGTCTACCGAATGATTTCTCAGATGGCTGCCAAAACTGACCATATGCCTCAACCAGAACTCTGCATTTCGATTGGCAAGCAGTTGAACATAATTCAGGAGAATGAAGGCAAGTCCGCACTCACAAATTTAGGGCGGATGCTGTTAAAGACGGCCAAATGGCCACCTCACGACCGATTCAATGAGATACAACTTAATATCATAGCTCCAGAAATCTTAGGACACCCGGATCTGAACGATTACATAGTTGACGCGTTGAATTCTATGTCCACCACACAAGACTTACAGAGGATTTTCCAACTTGGTCTTAGTCGACTTCCCGATGAACAGGGCCTCGCTTTTCAGTTACTCCAAGCACTGGGTTTTGCTATTGCTGAAACGGATTGCATCTCAATTGCGAAAGAGAAATTCAGCATTCTAAGTTCACTCCTTAGCGGCTTGACCACCAAATCTGAGAATGAATTGTGGCAGAGTATTACAGCGACTAACAGAAGAGCAAGAGCGGCGGAGGAATATGTCGTGGAGTATGAGCAACGCCGGCTTTCGGCAGCTGGACGACGCTATCTGAGCGACTTGGTAGAGCGCGTGAGTGAGCATGATGTACTGGCCTGCTTTGATGTCCGTTCTTTCGAGTTAGATGGGGCCACACGTTATATTGAAGTCAAGTCGTCAACGAGTTTGCATGTTCGGTTCTTCTGGAGCATTCAGGAACGAAATTTTGCTCAAAGACATGCAGAATCTTACTGGATCTATTTTGTACCACGTGCTCAGGATTTGCCTGACCTAAAACATGATCTAGTTTTGATTAGGGATCCTGTAGCTTGTTGCGGGCATCATCTGCATGAGGAACCATATACATTCAGGGTATGCTTAATTAGGGACATCAACGAACTCCAAGCTGTTGGAGATGGTGACATGTCTGCCAAAATCTTGACCGCGCTGTAGGTTAATGGGAAGCATATAATGGCAAAACTCTTGGAAGCAGAAGTTATTGAAAAAGTGATCCGTAAATACTTGGAATTAAAGGGCTGTACTATGTCTCCATCCAAGACAAGGGGACAAATAGGACCCGATATTGTTGCTAAACGGAACAATTATACCTGGTTTATTGAGGTGATTGGATTTCAAGAGGCTCCACCTATACGATCCAGAGAATTCTACGAAGCCTTCTTTCGTGTTATCTCTCGGGATAGAGGCAAACCGAACAACGATATTCTTGTTCTGGGTCTATCCAGAAGATTCAAAGCAGGCATGAAGCAACGTATGAATCAGTACCCAGTAGCTTGGAGGAAGTTAGGTGAAGCTTTCCCGAATCTCTGCATATGGTACGTCGACCACGAGAATAATAAGGTTGAGGAATGTCCTTGGTCCGAACCTTTTGACTGATTAGGTAGCCTCTGAATTATTCTCAAGACGTTACCTGATAGTTTCGTTAGTGTTCAAAATCAAGTAC
>JACWAE010000091.1 GCA_014874385.1 Dehalococcoidia bacterium
AGCTCTTCGACTTCACTGCTATATTTATTCAAACGTTCACTCAGTTCAGGATCGGTAAAAGTCTGCTCAGCCCCTTCGTGAGTTGGATAAGCGCCCCACCTTTGAATAGCAGTGCGCATTATTTTGGGGTGGTCAATAATGGGGCAGGGAAGCAAGGTGTTATAACTGAAGGGCTGCATTTCTCTCAATCCCCTGAAGAAGGGCGAGTTCAGCGCCTCCGCTAAAGAGCAATTCTTAATATTGTGGGTGGCGAAATGCACGAAGATACAGGGCTCCACGTCACCCTTATGGTTGATATGAAAGTAGATACGTCCTCCGTTTATGCAGCCAGCCGTGAGCGGACCATCGCTCCAGAAATCAATCATAAGTATGGGTTTTGTCCTGCGAAAGCGATTTACCGCCAGGCGCAATTTGTTCCTCTGCTCCGGCGTCGGCATCAGAGAAGGATCAGGACCACGTCCTACAGGTATGTAAAGGAAGTACCAGCCATAAATAGCACCCCTGTCAATCAAAAGGTCCATGAACTCGTCGCTGGTAACAACATCGACATTCTCACGGTCCACCATGACGCTGAAGCCGAAAAGACAACCGGCTGCCCTGAGATTATCCATGGCTTTCATCGCTCTCTCGAAGGCGCCCTTGCCTCTGCGAGCGTCTGTCTGCTCCTCAAAGCCCTCCAGGCTTATCATAGGTGCCACATTGCCCATGTCGACCAACTTTTTGGCCATCTCCTTGTCAATCAATGAGCCGTTAGTGTAAGGCTGGAAGCAGGCCTTGGGGTGTTTCTTGAATATATCGAGCAAGGGTTTGTAAACGAAGGGCTCCCCCCCCAAGTATGGGCATGAACTTAATACCGATTTGCTCCCCCTCGGTAATTACCCTATCGAATACCTCGGGCGGTAAATCATCATCCCTGGTATAGTTTGCTGCATAGCAGCCACTGCACTTGTAGTTACATCTCATGGTAGGGGAAACCAACATCACAGAAGGAGGATTAAAGCCGTACTGCTTCCTGATTCTGTCGTATATTTGCTGGTCGCGGAAGAACAGGCTAACTATCATATTCGCCAGATAGTTCTTACGTACTTTGGGATTCAGACCCTTCAGAATCCTGGTGAGGAAGGGCCCCCCTGGATTGCCTTCTGCAAGCCAGTTATCGATCCAGGCAGCAATCATCTTTTGATGTTCCGTCTTGGCGATCCTGCCGAATGTTGCGCCCAAGCGCCGATAATTATTCTCTGAAGAGTGGCTGAGTAGCATCAAGGATTGGCTGAGGACGTTTTCCGCAATCTCACGCTTCAGCTTCCCGTAAATCTCTTTACCCTGTACCAAGACCGTACTCATTGCCCTTCCCCTTAAGAAGATTTGCCCGGTATCGTCGGAGCAACTAGCTACATCTTAACTTCTAGGATTCTAACCCATCCTTAGACTTTGAGCATAGGGTACAACACCACTATGCAAGAAACCCCTGGCTTCCGCTGTTGCCAAACAGTATAGTATAGAAACATCGAGCAGGTCAAGCCTTCTAGACCGCCAAATCACGAACAACGACCTTACATAGTTGTTACATCGAGGTTCAATGCGAGGAATATCTCAGCTAATGGCGTTTTCGATATGTTCCAACCGTGAAACCCTATTGTCAGGGGTGAGTTCCACAGCCACTACATCGATACGCCAGGACGACGGCTGATTCCGAAGGGTTTGGAGATAGGCATCCGCCAGAGAAATCAACTTCTCCCTCTTGGATAATGTAACCGACTCCTCGGGGGTACCGAACGCAGTATTCTTTTTAGTTCGTACCTCTACAAATACTAGGAATTCGCCCTTCTGGGCAATTATGTCAATCTCGCCCTCGCGGCAGCGGTAATTCCTCTGAATTATTTTGTAGCCACGCTTCTTCAGGTAATCTGCTGCCAGCTTCTCACCGATAGCTCCGACCTCTTTTCGTTTTGAGAGCATATCTTTAGTCATTACACCTTATACCACACAGATAACATGGTTAGCTTATGTAGGGGCGTTCGGCCGAACGCCCTGAGGGGTAGGTTGGAGCAAGTGTTTTAGGCTACCCAGTCCTTTTTAAGCATATAGACTATCTAGGACGAAATCCCCCCTCCCCCACCCTCATTAGTCTTTCCACTCTTCCATCCAGTTCTTCCTTCAATTGAAATACTATTAGGGGCGTTCAACATTTTTCTCTCTAGCTGACAAATTTCACTAAAATTAAACTATTTAAAAACATACTCGGTTTTATGTTCACAAAGACATCTCTCAATCAGCGTGATAATATCATTGAACTCACCTTCCGAAACATCGTACCAATCCTCTTCAGTGACTGGCTCAATTTCCCAACCAAAACCGTAATTGCTGTTTTGGGCAGCCCAGTAATAGGTTTTTCCTTTATCTTCAACTGTTCCGCCTGCAAGCCAATCATCAA
The DNA here is from genome assembly GCA_014874385.1 of Dehalococcoidia bacterium. Taxonomy (GTDB): domain Bacteria; phylum Chloroflexota; class Dehalococcoidia; order SZUA-161; family SZUA-161; genus JACWAE01. The sequence continues at coordinate 2,435 of JACWAE010000091.1, forward strand.
ATTGATTGCGATAATATTGGGAATCAATAATTATTGTAGGCATATTTTTATCTCCCCCTTTCAACAATTCCAAATAGTTCCCTATTCTCGTTATGGACTAGGGCAGAGTTATATAATTCCTCCAACTCCATGTAAAGCTTAAACAAGAATCTATCTTTAAATACTCTAAACGGCGTTTGATTGATGTACTGGCTGAAGAGACCCTCCTCCTTAGTACTTGGGCCAATTATGAAAAATCTAGTAAAGAATCTTTTCGGGATCTTCAACAGCCTGTCCAAGCCGGATTTTACCCTGGTTGTTTCCTCTACTTCAAAAGCATAGACTGGGAATAACCCATAATCATCTTCATCAAACCACAAGGTATCTATTTCTCTAATCTTTGCCAAATTAGGCCCCTTAAAAATATCGGTACAATCGGAGACAGTTACAAAATCTCTTAATGGTCTACTTTGGAAAGTCCTAACAGTTTGGTCATGTGGTGGTACATAAGTTTCATACCCATAAATTTTTCCTAATGTTACTAACATTCCTTGAGCAATTCCATGATCTATCTCAGGTTCTTCTGTGAAACCTTGTGCCTCCGGCTTTATTGATATTTCTTCTACCAATTTATAAATACCGCTTCTCTCAGGTAGCACTGGCTCGAATATCTTATATTGCCTCACTACTCTTCTTATCGTATCCCGCCAAGTCGGATTAGTCTTAGTTTTAGGGTGGCCCTCTATTATTTTGTTAATTTCCGACAAATGTCCTTGACCACCCAGTTCTGATAACGCATCTTTTACTAAATCTTTCCAGGTCAACTTTTCTTTGTCCATTTTAGTCACCATACCCTACTTCCTCTGCCTTACGTTTACTTTGAATATGGGTTGCCCACTTGCCCCTTTGTCTAAAGCTCCAGACAGTGGTTTGTTCTTCTTGAAAATCCCTGGGGTGCAGCGTTTTTACCCTTTTGGTGACATTCAGGGCGCTGATATTGATTCCCTTGGACTTAGTAATAAGCCGCTCAAGGTATCTGTAGGTAATCCCATATTTCCGGCCTATCTCGACATCGGGAGTTCCCCTAGCCTTCTCCTCCAGGATAGCCGCTTGAAGCTCTTCTTCAGTTTTGAAACCTAGTTTTGGATTAACCATTGCGTCCCCCATTTTACCATTTCAAGCCCGCCGTGTCGCCCCTACATGTGGGCACAATGCCTTGTGCCCCTACAAAAAAATATGTTCGTGGTTCGACAAACTCACCACGAACGATGCATATCGGGTGAATTGCAGCATCTGTTCCAACCATTAATTCCCCCTTTGCTAAAGGGGGCTAGGGGGATTATGGCAGTTTCTGCAGCGGCGCCAGGCTGAGCAGGAGTTTCTTTATCCCGGCCTCACCCTTGAAAGCGATGGTGACCTCATGGTCATCTCCAGAGGCCACACAATTGACCACAATGCCCTCGCCGAACATAGCGTGGCTTACATGCTCACCTGCCTTAAGGGCTGGCTTCGAGGGCAAAGGGCTGACGGCTGGCGCCATATAGCGTTTAGCCCCTTCTGTGGTTTGTAATGTAGGTGAGGTGAGCAAATGTGAAGGGATATCCTTCAGAAAGCGTGACGGTGGGTTATGGGCGCTGCTCCCCATGAGGCTGCGGCGCAGGGTATAGACAAGGTATACCTTTTCCTTGGCCCTGGTTATACCCACATAGCACAGACGGCGCTCCTCCTCCATCTGCTCCGGGTCGGGCAGTGACTTGAAATGAGGTAGAACGCCTTCCTCCATCCCTACGATGAACACCACGGGGAATTCCAGGCCCTTGGCCTGATGCAGGGTGATGAGGGTCACTGCATCGACCTTCTCGTTGAGCTCATCTACATCCGATACCAGAGCAACCTCTTCCAGAAAAGCAGACAGGCTTTCCCTGGGCTCGAGGTCACGGTATCCGGCAGCCACGGTGCGCAGCTCCAGGATATTTTCCCACCTCTCCTCACCATCTGCGCCCTCTAGGGTGTATTTCTTATATCCTGTCCTCTCCAGCACCAGGTCGAGGAGGTCAACCAGGCTCAGCTCCACGCTCTTGCCAATGAGCCCATCGACCATGTTTGCGAAATTACCCAGCGCCTGGCTGCTTCGAGAAGAGAACGGTGTAGACTCTTCACCCTGTGCGATGAGTTTGAGAGCGTCAAAGTAAGACAGCCCCTTCTCATTTGCCCAAGTAGTGAACTCGGCGATGGTGCGCTGCCCGATGCCCCTGCCAGGGACGTTGATTATCCGGGTGAGGCTGACGGTATCGTGAGGGTTGTGTATCAGCCTGAGGTAAGCGATTACATCTTTGACCTCGCGCCGCTCATAGAAGCGAGTAGCGCCCACCAGCCTGTAGGGCAGTCCGTAGCGGACGAACTCCTCCTCTGGTGCACGCGACTGGGCATTGGTGCGGTACATGATGGCGCAATCGCCAGCCTTCCAGTGACCGCTCGCTACCAGCTTCTCCACCTCGTTGACCACAAAGTGGGCTTCCTCCTGCTCGTTGTAGGCCTGGACTACAGTGATGGGTACACCCACCTTGTTCTCTGTCCAGAGCTTCTTTTGTTTCCGCTGCTGATTTGCGGCGATTACATGCTCGGCAGCCTTGAGAATGGTCTGAGTGGAGCGGTAATTCTGCTCCAGGAATACAATCTTGACCCCCGGGTAATCTTTCTCGAAGTCCAGGATGTGACGCAGATTGGCCTGCCTCCAGGAATAGATAGACTGGTCGGGGTCGCCCACCACACAGATATTTTTATACTTGCCCGCCATCTGTTTGGACAGGATATATTGTGCCAGATTGGTGTCCTGGAACTCGTCTATCATGACATGGAGGTAGCGTGATTGATATTTTGCCAGCACCTCGGGCTGGCTGCGAAAGAGGTGCACAACCTTCATAATCAGGTCATCGAAATCGAGGGCACTGTTCCCACCAAGCAACTCCTGATAACGCTCATAGACGCGCGCCACCACCTCCTCGTAGTAGCTGCCCACCTGGCTGCGGTATTCCTGTGGTGCAAGCAGCCTGGCCTTGGCAGCGGAGATAGCCGTTCCTATAGCACGCGGAGGGTACTGCTTGGGGTCGAGCCCCACCTGCTCGATGCTTTGCTTTAAGAGGCTGACCTGGTCTCCCTCGTCATAGATAAGAAAGTCCTTACTGATACCGATATGCTGAGCCTCTATGCGCAGGATGCGCGCGCAGGTGGCATGAAAAGTGCCCAGGGTCAGCCCCTCCACAGTGCGTCCCAGAAGGTGATAGACCCTCTCCTTCATCTCCCGGGCTGCCTTGTTGGTGAAGGTAACCGCCAAAATGCGATAGGGGCTGATGCCGCAGACAGTTATCAGATAAGCCACGCGGTGAGCGATGACCCTGGTCTTGCCCGACCCCGGGCCGGCCACGATGAGCACCGGGCCTTCGATAGTCTCGACAGCTTCCTTTTGGGCTGGATTGAGGCCAGCTAGAATGTCCATAATTTGATTCTACCACGAATGTAGGGGCAATTCATGAATTGCCCCTACATTCGTGGTAGAATCAAATTATGGACATTCTAGCTGGCCTCAATCCAGCCCAAAAGGAAGCTGTCGAGACTATCGAAGGCCCGGTGCTCATCGTGGCCGGCCCGGGGTCGGGCAAGACCAGGGTCATCGCTCACCGCGTGGCTTATCTGATAACTGTCTGCGGCATCAGCCCCTATCGCATTTTGGCGGTTACCTTCACCAACAAGGCAGCCCGGGAGATGAAGGAGAGGGTCTATCACCTTCTGGGACGCACTGTGGAGGGGCTGACCCTGGGCACTTTTCATGCCACCTGCGCGCGCATCCTGCGCATAGAGGCTCAGCATATCGGTATCAGTAAGGACTTTCTTATCTATGACGAGGGAGACCAGGTCAGCCTCTTAAAGCAAAGCATCGAGCAGGTGGGGCTCGACCCCAAGCAGTACCCTCCGCGTGCTATAGGAACGGCTATCTCCGCTGCCAAGGCCAGGCTGCTTGCACCACAGGAATACCGCAGCCAGGTGGGCAGCTACTACGAGGAGGTGGTGGCGCGCGTCTATGAGCGTTATCAGGAGTTGCTTGGTGGGAACAGTGCCCTCGATTTCGATGACCTGATTATGAAGGTTGTGCACCTCTTTCGCAGCCAGCCCGAGGTGCTGGCAAAATATCAATCACGCTACCTCCATGTCATGATAGACGAGTTCCAGGACACCAATCTGGCACAATATATCCTGTCCAAACAGATGGCGGGCAAGTATAAAAATATCTGTGTGGTGGGCGACCCCGACCAGTCTATCTATTCCTGGAGGCAGGCCAATCTGCGTCACATCCTGGACTTCGAGAAAGATTACCCGGGGGTCAAGATTGTATTCCTGGAGCAGAATTACCGCTCCACTCAGACCATTCTCAAGGCTGCCGAGCATGTAATCGCCGCAAATCAGCAGCGGAAACAAAAGAAGCTCTGGACAGAGAACAAGGTGGGTGTACCCATCACTGTAGTCCAGGCCTACAACGAGCAGGAGGAAGCCCACTTTGTGGTCAACGAGGTGGAGAAGCTGGTAGCGAGCGGTCACTGGAAGGCTGGCGATTGCGCCATCATGTACCGCACCAATGCCCAGTCGCGTGCACCAGAGGAGGAGTTCGTCCGCTACGGACTGCCCTACAGGCTGGTGGGCGCTACTCGCTTCTATGAGCGGCGCGAGGTCAAAGATGTAATCGCTTACCTCAGGCTGATACACAACCCTCACGATACCGTCAGCCTCACCCGGATAATCAACGTCCCTGGCAGGGGCATCGGGCAGCGCACCATCGCCGAGTTCACTACTTGGGCAAATGAGAAGGGGCTGTCTTACTTTGACGCTCTCAAACTCATCGCACAGGGTGAAGAGTCTACACCGTTCTCTTCTCGAAGCAGCCAGGCGCTGGGTAATTTCGCAAACATGGTCGATGGGCTCATTGGCAAGAGCGTGGAGCTGAGCCTGGTTGACCTCCTCGACCTGGTGCTGGAGAGGACAGGATATAAGAAATACACCCTAGAGGGCGCAGATGGTGAGGAGAGGTGGGAAAATATCCTGGAGCTGCGCACCGTGGCTGCCGGATACCGTGACCTCGAGCCCAGGGAAAGCCTGTCTGCTTTTCTGGAAGAGGTTGCTCTGGTATCGGATGTAGATGAGCTCAACGAGAAGGTCGATGCAGTGACCCTCATCACCCTGCATCAGGCCAAGGGCCTGGAATTCCCCGTGGTGTTCATCGTAGGGATGGAGGAAGGCGTTCTACCTCATTTCAAGTCACTGCCCGACCCGGAGCAGATGGAGGAGGAGCGCCGTCTGTGCTATGTGGGTATAACCAGGGCCAAGGAAAAGGTATACCTTGTCTATACCCTGCGCCGCAGCCTCATGGGGAGCAGCGCCCATAACCCACCGTCACGCTTTCTGAAGGATATCCCTTCACATTTGCTCACCTCACCTACATTACAAACCACAGAAGGGGCTAAACGCTATATGGCGCCAGCCGTCAGCCCTTTGCCCTCGAAGCCAGCCCTTAAGGCAGGTGAGCATGTAAGCCACGCTATGTTCGGCGAGGGCATTGTGGTCAATTGTGTGGCCTCTGGAGATGACCATGAGGTCACCATCGCTTTCAAGGGTGAGGCCGGGATAAAGAAACTCCTGCTCAGCCTGGCGCCGCTGCAGAAACTGCCATAATCCCCCTAGCCCCCTTTAGCAAAGGGGGAATTAATGGTTGGAACAGATGCTGCAATTCACCCGATATGCATCGTTCGTGGTGAGTTTGTCGAACCACGAACATATTTTTTTGTAGGGGCACAAGGCATTGTGCCCACATGTAGGGGCGACACGGCGGGCTTGAAATGGTAAAATGGGGGACGCAATGGTTAATCCAAAACTAGGTTTCAAAACTGAAGAAGAGCTTCAAGCGGCTATCCTGGAGGAGAAGGCTAGGGGAACTCCCGATGTCGAGATAGGCCGGAAATATGGGATTACCTACAGATACCTTGAGCGGCTTATTACTAAGTCCAAGGGAATCAATATCAGCGCCCTGAATGTCACCAAAAGGGTAAAAACGCTGCACCCCAGGGATTTTCAAGAAGAACAAACCACTGTCTGGAGCTTTAGACAAAGGGGCAAGTGGGCAACCCATATTCAAAGTAAACGTAAGGCAGAGGAAGTAGGGTATGGTGACTAAAATGGACAAAGAAAAGTTGACCTGGAAAGATTTAGTAAAAGATGCGTTATCAGAACTGGGTGGTCAAGGACATTTGTCGGAAATTAACAAAATAATAGAGGGCCACCCTAAAACTAAGACTAATCCGACTTGGCGGGATACGATAAGAAGAGTAGTGAGGCAATATAAGATATTCGAGCCAGTGCTACCTGAGAGAAGCGGTATTTATAAATTGGTAGAAGAAATATCAATAAAGCCGGAGGCACAAGGTTTCACAGAAGAACCTGAGATAGATCATGGAATTGCTCAAGGAATGTTAGTAACATTAGGAAAAATTTATGGGTATGAAACTTATGTACCACCACATGACCAAACTGTTAGGACTTTCCAAAGTAGACCATTAAGAGATTTTGTAACTGTCTCCGATTGTACCGATATTTTTAAGGGGCCTAATTTGGCAAAGATTAGAGAAATAGATACCTTGTGGTTTGATGAAGATGATTATGGGTTATTCCCAGTCTATGCTTTTGAAGTAGAGGAAACAACCAGGGTAAAATCCGGCTTGGACAGGCTGTTGAAGATCCCGAAAAGATTCTTTACTAGATTTTTCATAATTGGCCCAAGTACTAAGGAGGAGGGTCTCTTCAGCCAGTACATCAATCAAACGCCGTTTAGAGTATTTAAAGATAGATTCTTGTTTAAGCTTTACATGGAGTTGGAGGAATTATATAACTCTGCCCTAGTCCATAACGAGAATAGGGAACTATTTGGAATTGTTGAAAGGGGGAGATAAAAATATGCCTACAATAATTATTGATTCCCAATATTATCGCAATCAATTTGATGATTGGCTTGCAGGCGGAACAGTTGAAGATAAAGGAAAAACCTATTACTGGGCTGCCCAAAACAGCAATTACGGTTTTGGTTGGGAAATTGAGCCAGTCACTGAAGAGGATTGGTACGATGTTTCGGAAGGTGAGTTCAATGATATTATCACGCTGATTGAGAGATGTCTTTGTGAACATAAAACCGAGTATGTTTTTAAATAGTTTAATTTTAGTGAAATTTGTCAGCTAGAGAGAAAAATGTTGAACGCCCCTAATAGTATTTCAATTGAAGGAAGAACTGGATGGAAGAGTGGAAAGACTAATGAGGGTGGGGGAGGGGGGATTTCGTCCTAGATAGTCTATATGCTTAAAAAGGACTGGGTAGCCTAAAACACTTGCTCCAACCTACCCCTCAGGGCGTTCGGCCGAACGCCCCTACATAAGCTAACCATGTTATCTGTGTGGTATAAGGTGTAATGACTAAAGATATGCTCTCAAAACGAAAAGAGGTCGGAGCTATCGGTGAGAAGCTGGCAGCAGATTACCTGAAGAAGCGTGGCTACAAAATAATTCAGAGGAATTACCGCTGCCGCGAGGGCGAGATTGACATAATTGCCCAGAAGGGCGAATTCCTAGTATTTGTAGAGGTACGAACTAAAAAGAATACTGCGTTCGGTACCCCCGAGGAGTCGGTTACATTATCCAAGAGGGAGAAGTTGATTTCTCTGGCGGATGCCTATCTCCAAACCCTTCGGAATCAGCCGTCGTCCTGGCGTATCGATGTAGTGGCTGTGGAACTCACCCCTGACAATAGGGTTTCACGGTTGGAACATATCGAAAACGCCATTAGCTGAGATATTCCTCGCATTGAACCTCGATGTAACAACTATGTAAGGTCGTTGTTCGTGATTTGGCGGTCTAGAAGGCTTGACCTGCTCGATGTTTCTATACTATACTGTTTGGCAACAGCGGAAGCCAGGGGTTTCTTGCATAGTGGTGTTGTACCCTATGCTCAAAGTCTAAGGATGGGTTAGAATCCTAGAAGTTAAGATGTAGCTAGTTGCTCCGACGATACCGGGCAAATCTTCTTAAGGGGAAGGGCAATGAGTACGGTCTTGGTACAGGGTAAAGAGATTTACGGGAAGCTGAAGCGTGAGATTGCGGAAAACGTCCTCAGCCAATCCTTGATGCTACTCAGCCACTCTTCAGAGAATAATTATCGGCGCTTGGGCGCAACATTCGGCAGGATCGCCAAGACGGAACATCAAAAGATGATTGCTGCCTGGATCGATAACTGGCTTGCAGAAGGCAATCCAGGGGGGCCCTTCCTCACCAGGATTCTGAAGGGTCTGAATCCCAAAGTACGTAAGAACTATCTGGCGAATATGATAGTTAGCCTGTTCTTCCGCGACCAGCAAATATACGACAGAATCAGGAAGCAGTACGGCTTTAATCCTCCTTCTGTGATGTTGGTTTCCCCTACCATGAGATGTAACTACAAGTGCAGTGGCTGCTATGCAGCAAACTATACCAGGGATGATGATTTACCGCCCGAGGTATTCGATAGGGTAATTACCGAGGGGGAGCAAATCGGTATTAAGTTCATGCCCATACTTGGGGGGGGAGCCCTTCGTTTACAAACCCTTGCTCGATATATTCAAGAAACACCCCAAGGCCTGCTTCCAGCCTTACACTAACGGCTCATTGATTGACAAGGAGATGGCCAAAAAGTTGGTCGACATGGGCAATGTGGCACCTATGATAAGCCTGGAGGGCTTTGAGGAGCAGACAGACGCTCGCAGAGGCAAGGGCGCCTTCGAGAGAGCGATGAAAGCCATGGATAATCTCAGGGCAGCCGGTTGTCTTTTCGGCTTCAGCGTCATGGTGGACCGTGAGAATGTCGATGTTGTTACCAGCGACGAGTTCATGGACCTTTTGATTGACAGGGGTGCTATTTATGGCTGGTACTTCCTTTACATACCTGTAGGACGTGGTCCTGATCCTTCTCTGATGCCGACGCCGGAGCAGAGGAACAAATTGCGCCTGGCGGTAAATCGCTTTCGCAGGACAAAACCCATACTTATGATTGATTTCTGGAGCGATGGTCCGCTCACGGCTGGCTGCATAAACGGAGGACGTATCTACTTTCATATCAACCATAAGGGTGACGTGGAGCCCTGTATCTTCGTGCATTTCGCCACCCACAATATTAAGAATTGCTCTTTAGCGGAGGCGCTGAACTCGCCCTTCTTCAGGGGATTGAGAGAAATGCAGCCCTTCAGTTATAACACCTTGCTTCCCTGCCCCATTATTGACCACCCCAAAATAATGCGCACTGCTATTCAAAGGTGGGGCGCTTATCCAACTCACGAAGGGGCTGAGCAGACTTTTACCGATCCTGAACTGAGTGAACGTTTGAATAAATATAGCAGTGAAGTCGAAGAGCT
>JACWAE010000008.1 GCA_014874385.1 Dehalococcoidia bacterium
CCCTTTGGGAGCATCTATTCGCCCCCCTGGGGCGGATTACCTCCCATGCGCCCCGCCATCTCCCTTCTTTCCCGCGTACTTCCCGGCACCCGTGCGGCAGACCTGCTGCGGACTAAGGTTTACCTATCAGGCGCAGACATCCCGACCAGCGTAAAGGAACCAGACTACCCGCCAGTCGCAGATCTCTATGGGCAGCCCATTACACTATTTGAATATTTTATTGACCGGCAGGATTCCCTTAGCCCAAGTTTCGTCTGGGTCCCCGAAAAAGCTTGATATCACTGGGTTTTTGAATTTTTTTCAGTCACTACAAGTTAAAAACTGGCAATTGCGAATCCCTCCCTTGTTGGCTTGCTATGACCTTGAAGATGCGAGGCGATGCCTCTTCGGCAAAGTGTCCTTGACCTTGAGTAGAGTGTAGATTTCCTGGTGATCGGGTTCCGGCATACCAGAGACACGAACGTGGTGGATATTGTTTACATTATCGGTGAGAATTACCGTGCTACGCTGATGCGTCGAAAGTTGCTCCCGTATCGTAAGCCAACTGCGATTATTTCCATGTATCCGCAACTCATGTTCAATACTGATGAGTAGGTGATAAGCAAGAACCGAGATGAACAGGTGAGCCTTTGTGCGTTCAGCGCTCTGATGAAAAACCGGACGAATACCGAGTTCACTTTTTAAGGACCTAAAAGCATTTTCAACCCTGGTTAGCGTCATATAATACTGCCATATTTCCTTTGCTGACAAATCTTTGTGACTAGTTTCGATAACATAACATCCATGTAGGCTGATTTGCTTAGGCTCATCTGCTTTTCTGATTGCCTTTAGTGTCACGACTTTATTACCTGTATCGTCAAGCTTCATTATTGTATCATAGTGCCGAGATGCTGAGCCGTGACGCTCGTTGATACGCCCGATTCTATGTGCAATCTTCTCCCTCATGCGTATGTTACCCTTAGCTACTGACTTTTGGAGTTTGGCGAAGTCTTCCAAGAAGCGCTTTTCTTTAAGCGTATGAATAGCTAATTCCTTTTGCTCACGCCCCTCACTGTAGCAGAGTACACGGCAACCATCTTCAAATGGTACCGTTTTTACATATACGGAGAAATTAGACTTTGTGTCACCTTTCTGAGTTGCTGGAGCGGTGTGCCCGTTATGTTCGGAGGTCTCAATACATTCAAAAGTTTCCTTTATTGATTTGAATTCCTCCGTAAAGTCTTTTTCGGTTTCACGACGTTCGATTACAATGTAAGGGTACGATTTTGCCTTGATAATCCCCAGGTTTGCTTCCGTTGCAATTCCACGATCCATAACAATTGTCGGCAGGTTGTTTTTAAATATATCCTCGCCATCTCGATATACCTCATCAAGAATCTCTATTAACGTCTTTGGTTCCGATTGTTTACCATTGTATATCTGACTGAAAACCGGGAATCCAAGCTGATCAACGACTAATGCTAACGTCACCAATGGGCAATCAGAGCGTTTTTCTTTTGACTTGCCTCGCCTTGCTAAATCATTCGATTTACAGCTTCCTTCAAAGTAAGTGTTCGTAAGATCATAAAGAAGCAAGGTGGTTCGAAATGAGAATAGAGTTGTTTCACGGTCCCGCAACGCCCTCTCCAATTTTGGTTTCTTGCGGTATATTTCATCAGCAATCTCATAAAACAGATCCTTCCCTGTAGATGCCAAATCTACCGGGAGCATCTCAAGCAATGCTGTTTTCTTTTGAAGCCACTGCCACGTTCTATAGTCACTCCCTGGATAAATGAGGCGGCCAACAATAATTGATTTTGCCAGACATATTTGTTTTTGATTAAAGCCGCACTCTGTTAGGACCCCATCGAAGTCCAATCGGCGCCATGTGGAATCTGCCACGAGTTCCGGACCCAAGGAACGTGAAAAACCAGTCGATATGCTTGCCATGTCAATAGGGACAATTTGTTTGTTGCTTTCCTTAACCGCGTGCTCCTTACGCTGTGACTGAACGAATCTATAATGATCAAATGCCTTGTTGGCGGCATCTGCTATAGCCGAAAAATCTTCCTCAAGAAATGATATCTGGCCAGCCAGGCGTGACGCCAGTAGCGCCGCGAGTTTGCGCCACTCAGATTTGGGCAGGGTCAGTGTGCCAAGATGCATTATAATCCGCTGACGGGGGCCCTTATCCGTCTGAAAGGTTTCCACCAAACGGTGAGTTACATAGCGAGTGCCTGTTTTCTTGTTGTTTATGACATACTCTCGAATAAACATACTCCCATTGTAATAGACGGCTTCCCAGATTACAATAGATTTTCGGAAGTGCATGTAAATTTTAAGTCACTTTTTTCAGTTTTCAGGTGGGCAGCCCAGTAGAATCAAGGTTTCTTCGATCATAACTACCATATATTAGTAGGATCCGGCCTGGCTAGCCGAAACTTGGGTTAGGGAAGACCAGGGTGGTTTGCAATCCCTTCGGGTACTCCGGGCGGGAGGAGAATCGAGAGTTCAATCCGGCGTCTGTCGTGGAACTGCCGCAACTACAGCTGTACGGAGAGCGGTAATAGCCTTTAGGAGGGTGGTGGGTCATAGATGCCCGCCTTACCAGGGTGAGCGACCTGCGCGAATTGGTCTCGTCTTTCGTCGATGAGCGGGATTGGCGACAGTTCCATTC
>JACWAE010000009.1 GCA_014874385.1 Dehalococcoidia bacterium
CCCCAGCGCCCCTGAATGCAACTCATGAATCGTGATCGTGTTGGAATGTGCCTCCTGACTCATATTGCCTCCCCTCATACGATTGTATAAGGGGATTATAAGTCATTAGGCACTCTCCTGCAAAGAGTGAACTTTGCCATTACCCTTGACATATATCTTGAGTTCCATTATACTTTCAGTTTAGCGCCTAAATCGTTCTCAAAGGGTCAGGAGGAATATTGCCTACAATAAACCAGTTGGTCAGGAAAGGGCGCAAGAAACTGAAGAATAAGGCCAAAGCGCCGGCGCTTCGCTATACGTATAATACTCTGAAGAGTAAGAGCGAGCGGAGCAGCAAGGGCTCTCCTCAGAAGAGGGGGGTCTGTCTGCAGGTAAAGACTGTTACGCCTAAAAAACCGAACTCCGCATTGCGCAAGGTCGCACGGGTGCGGTTAACAAATGGGATGGAGGTAACAGCCTATATCCCGGGTGAGGGTCACAGTTTGCAGGAGCACTCGGTGGTGCTGATCCGTGGGGGAAGAGTACCTGACCTTCCGGGCGTGCGCTATCACATAATCCGGGGTGCTCTGGATGCTACTGGTGTGGAAAATCGCCGTCAGGGTCGCAGCCGATACGGAACCAAAAAGCCCAAGGCTAACCCATAAACGGGCAAACCTTGGTTTTTAAGATAAATGGTCTGTAGGAGCTTCTAATTTATAGAAGCTCTTTGATTGAAAGGATGGTTTGAGGAAAGGAAAATGCCGCGGCGAGCTCGAGCAACCAAGAGAAAAATATCACCTGACGGCAAATACCAGAGCGTGAATCTGGCACGGTTCATTAACAAGATAATGGGCCGGGGCAAGAAGAGCACGGCTGAAGGTATTGTCTATGGAGCTATGTCGATCATCGAAAAAGAATTGAAGAAGAATCCCGTGGATGTATTCGAACAGGCATTAAAGAATGTGACACCGGTTATTGAGGTCAAGCCGCGCAGGGTCGGCGGCGCGACCTATCAGGTGCCTGTCGACATTAAGGGGGAGCGCCGTATGGCTCTGGGGATGCGCTGGTTAGTGATTTCAGCCAGGGCACGCAAGGGCAAGCCGATGGCGAATAGATTGGCGGAGGAGCTGATTGATGCTTCTCGAAATCAGGGTGCTGCTATTAAGAAGAGAGAAGATACACACCGTATGGCCGAGGCGAACAAGGCCTTTGTCCATTACCGGTGGTAAACGAGGGTAATAAGTATTGTGGGTAATAGCAAAGCTTGTTTAGTTGAGAAGGAAGGGTTCATGGCGCAGGGTCTGGCGCTGGAGCGGGTGAGGAATATCGGAATTATCGCTCACATCGATGCCGGTAAGACGACCGTCACCGAGCTCATCCTGTATCACACCGGCAGGACCTATAAAGTGGGGCAGGTGGATGACGGGACGGCGGTGATGGATTGGATGGAGCAGGAACGTGAGCGCGGGATAACCATTACCGCTGCCGCTACCAGCTGTGAGTGGCTGGACCATCAGATTAATATCATCGATACCCCAGGCCATGTTGACTTCACTGCTGAGGTGGAGCGCAGCCTCAGAGTCCTCGATGGTGGGGTGGTGGTATTCGATGCCGTGTGCGGGGTTGAGCCGCAGTCCGAGACGGTTTGGCGGCAGGCGGATAAATACAGTGTACCCAGGATATGTTTTGTCAACAAGATGGATCGCGTCGGAGCAGACTTTTTGGCAACGGTGCAGTCAATCGTAAGCCGCCTTGGGGCTAATCCGGTGGCGATACAGTTACCCATCGGGGTGGAAGCAGATTTCAAAGGTGTTATCGACCTGATTGAGGGCAAGGCGTGGCTTTTCTCTGATGACAGAGACCAGGCTCCCACCGAGGTGCCCATTCCCGAAGAGCTCAAGGAAGCTGTTGCCCGCCATCGCGAGAAGTTGATCGAGAAGGTGGCTGATAGCGACGAAGCGCTCATGAGCGCCTATGTGGAAGGTAAAGAGATTACCGTCCCGGAGCTTAAGGCAGCGATCAGGCGAGCAACGCTGTCTACCAGGCTAGTCCCCGTGCTCTGTGGCAGTGCCTTGAAGGGCAAGGGTATACGACCGGTTCTGAATGCTGTAGTAGACTATCTACCCTCACCTCTGGATATGCCGCCAGTTCAGGGTACTGACCCCCGTACGGGCAAAGAGGTAACACGTGAGGCTAGCGATAGCGCCCCTTTCTCAGCTCTGGCATTCAAGATAGTCTCCGACCCTTTCATAGGCCGTCTGGTATATCTACGAGTGTATTCAGGCAGGGCTCGGACTGGTCACCAGATCTATAATTCGATCAGGGAGCATAAGGAACGGCTGGGGCGGTTGCTCAGGATGCATGCCAACCGACGTGAGGAGATAAGCGAGGTGGGATGCGGCCAAATCGTTGCCGCTGTCGGCCTCAAGGATACTTTCACGGGAGATACACTCTGTGAACCTACCAAGCCTATCGTCCTGGAATCTATCAAATTTCCCGAGCCTGTTATATCTGTAGCAATAGAGCCCAAGACAAAGGCAGACCAGGACAAGCTGGGTGAATCATTGGCTAAACTTGCCGACGAGGACCCTACCTTCAAGACCCGCTACGACCAGGAGACCGGCCAGACTATAATCTCTGGTATGGGTGAGCTTCACCTAGATATCATCGTCGATAGAATGATGCGCGAGTTTGGGGTTGACGCTAAGGTGGGCAGGCCGCAGGTCGCTTATAAGGAAACGATTACTGTCTCTGTACGTGCGGAGGGCAGGTTTGTCAAGCAGACTGGTGGGCATGGGCAGTATGGGCATGTTTGGATTGAGTTTGAGCCGCTGGAACGGGGTAAGGGTTTTGAGTTCGTAAACAAAATACAGGGCGGAGCTGTACCCCGGCAGTATATCTCCTCTGTACAGCAGGGCGTCAGAGAGGCGCTGGAAAATGGTGTCCTAGCTGGCTATCCCATAATAGATATAAAGGCAACTGCAGTCGATGGCAGCTATCACGAGGTGGACTCTTCGGAGATAGCTTTCAAGATGGCAGGATCTCTGGCGGTGAGAGAGGGAGTAAAAGAAGCCGATCCTATCCTTCTTGAGCCGATAATGAAGCTTGAGGTGGCGACACCCAAAGAGTTCCTGGGGGACATAATGGGTGATCTCAATGCCAGAAGGGCCAGGGTTGAAGCTATTGAATTGCGGGCATGGACGCATATAATTCGTTGCTATGTTCCACTGGCTGAGACCTTCGGTTATGCTACTGACCTAAGGTCGATAAGCCAGGGAAGGGCAACCTATTCTATGGAATTCTACTGTTATCAGGAAGTGCCCAGAGATATGGCGCGTGAGATAATAACCAGAATGAGGAGCTAGATGCCGAAACAAAAAATACGCATCAAGCTGAAGTCGTATGATCACAGGATTCTAGACCAGTCTGCGGTGCAGATTGTGGAGGCAGCGGAGCGCACCGGGGCAGCGGTAATAGGCCCGGTGCCCCTTCCTACCCATATAAAGAAATTCTGCGTTATACGCTCGCCCCATGTGGATAAGGATTCACGTGAGCAGTTCGAGATCAGGACTCACAAGAGATTGATCGATATTGTCGATCCTACCTCGAAGACCATCGATGTTCTGACCACGTTGAATCTGCCTGCAGGGGTGGACATCGAGATAAAGCTGTAGTGGATTTCAGGTTGTAGATAATGATTAAAGGAATTCTCGGTCGAAAAATAGGCATGACTCAGTTGTTCACTAAAGGAGGCTGGGTGGAAGCGGTGACTGTCGTCGAGGCCGGGCCTTGCGCTGTGACCCAGATTAAGACGGTTGCCAAAGAGGGGTACAATGCTGTCCAGTTGGGCTTTCGAGAGGCAAAGCGCCTCAATGCCTCGGAGAAGGGACACCTGGGCAAGCTGGGATTGTTCAAACACTTAAGGGAGTTCAGACTCGATGAGACTCCCGATGTCGAGGTGGGACACAGGGTCGATGTTACCCTGTTCCAGCCCGGGGACCTGGTAGATGTAAGCGGTTTATCCAAAGGGAGGGGCTTTGCTGGCGTGGTCAAGCGCCATCATTTTGCAGGTGGCCCCAAGACCCACGGCCAGTCTGATCGTCACCGTGCCCCTGGTGCAATTGGCTCTGGCACTACCCCTGGGCATATACTCAAGGGGCTAAGGATGGCGGGTCATATGGGTAACCAGAGGGTCACTGTTAAGTGTCTCGAAGTAGTCAAAGCTGACCCTGACCGCAATCTGCTCTTGCTCAAAGGGGCTGTCCCTGGAGCTAAGAATGGGCTATTGGAGATAAGAAAATCCAAGAGACAAGTTGTCAGGAAACAAGAGACTGCGAAGCAAGAGACTAAGAAGCAAGGAAAGTAGTTGGGAGACACTGTGCAGATTTCAGTTTATAATAATGCGGGGCAAGAGATCGACAAGGTCGATATTGATGCGGCTATATTCGGGGTAGAGCCGAATGAGGCGGTGGTCCATCAGGCGCTGGTGAGGCAGTTGGCGAACTCCCGTCAGGGAACTGCCGACACCAAGACCCGCCGTGAGGTCTCAGGAAGCAGCCGTAAGCTGTATCGTCAGAAGCACACCGGGATGGCGCGTGCTGGCAACAAGAGATCGCCGTTGCGCCGCGGTGGTGGGGTAATTTTTGGACCTCACCCCAGAAGTTATAGGCAGGCGATGCCTAAAAAGATGCGACGCCTGGCCATAAGGAGTATCCTCTCAGCCAGGGCAGCCGGTGAAGAGCTTAAGGTGATTGATTCATTTGGTTTGGAGGAGCCCAAGACCAAGCAAATGGCGCAGGTTTTGCAGGCGCTGGACATCAAGGCTCCGGTTTTGCTGGTTACCGCTGATATCGATATGAATGTATTTAAATCGGCTCGCAATATTGCAAAGGTAAAGACGCTGCCGGCTAACATGTTGAATGTTGTCGACCTTATATCACATAATACTTTGCTTATGACTGTCGATGCGGTGCGGCGGGTGGAGGCGATGTTGGGTGAGGAACCGGCTGTCTCTGAGGCAAAGACCTCTTAGGGGGAGAGGATGCACATTTACGAAGTGCTACGTCGGCCCATTATAACTGAGAAGAATTCGATGCTTTTGGCTCAGAGCAAGTACACCTTTGAGGTATCTCGGGATGCTAACAAGCCTCAGATAAAAGAGGCGGTGGAAAAGGCATTCAAAGTTAAGGTAACATCAGTGAATGTAATCTGTGTCCCGGGCAAGATGCGCCGTGCTGGAAGACAGCGAGGGATGACCTCACCCTGGAAAAAGGCTGTTGTCACCCTGGAACCGGGACAGAAGATCGAGCTTTTTGAGGGAGTGCAGTCGTAAGCTAGGCTAAAGCAAAAGGAGATCATTTTGGGACTGAAGGTATATCGCCCCACTTCACCAGGGCAAAGAGGTAAGGTTGGCTCCGACTTCTCCGAAATAACTAAGAAGAAGCCGGAGAAATCGCTGCTCCTGCCTCTTAAGAGGAATGCGGGGAGAAGCAATCAGGGCAAAGTAACGGTGCGCCATCGTGGTGGCGGTGCTAAACGGAAGCTCCGTATCATCGATTTCAAGCGTGATAAGTTAGGTATTCCGGGTAAAGTGGTCTCTATCGAGTATGACCCCAATCGCTCGGCGAACATCGCCCTGATCAATTATGTTGATGGGGAGAAGCGTTATATACTGGCTCCGCTCGGCCTCAAAGTAGGTGATATTATCTCCTCTGGGGGAGGTGCTGAGATAAAGCCAGGTAATACGCTGCCGTTGAACTTGATTCCGCCAGGTACCGCAGTCCATAATATTGAGCTTCATCTGGGCAAGGGTGGGCAGATAGTGCGTAGCGCCGGGGCTTCTGCTCAGATTATGGCCAAAGAAGCAGGCTATATTTTAGTGCGGTTGCCTTCTGGGGAGCTTCGCCGTTTTGATGAGAGATGCATGGCTACGATAGGCCAGGTAGGTAATATCGACCACAGCAATATTAACCTGGCCAAGGCTGGCAGTAATAGGCACAGGGGCTTGCGCCCATCGGTACGCGGTTCGGCAATGACACCACGCGATCATCCTCATGGCGGTGGGGAGGGCAGGTCTCCCATTGGACTGCCAGGCCCGAAGACACCCTGGGGCAAGCCGGCACTGGGCTTTAAGACAAGACGCAATAAACGCAGCAACAAGCTGATAGTCAAGAGAAGGAAGTAGTTTCTCGGGAGGGCTAAAACTGCAATGTCGAGGTCGACCAAGAAAGGGCCTTTCGTTGATCCCAAGTTGCTTAAGAAGATAGACACTCTGATCAGGAACGATCAGAAAGCGGTAATCAAAACCTGGTCGAGGGCATCAACTATCGTCCCTCAAATGATCGGGCTCACTATTGGGGTGCACGATGGTAGGCGGCACGTGCCTATCTTTATAACTGAGAATATGGTGGGCCACAGGTTGGGTGAATTCGCGCCTACCAGGACTTATAGAGGACATACTGGCAGGGCAGAGAAGGTGACTGCCATAAAACAGCCGGCTGCACCAGCAGCCCCGGCGAAATAAAGTTTAGTAGGTTCCTGAAGTGGAAGTAACAGCAAGCGCAAGACAAATAAGAGTATCGCCGCGAAAAGTAGCGTTGGTGTTGGACGAAGTACGCGGGAAGAAAGTCAGCGAAGCCTTGACTATACTCAGTTTCATGCCAACGCCCGTGGCTCGGACTGTGGCAAAAGTGGTTAAGTCCGCCGCTTCCAATGCCGAAAATAACTATCAATTGGTACCAGCGCAGCTCAAGATTGTTAAGGCCTTTGCTGATAAGGGACAAACTCTGAAAAGGTACCATGCCAACGCGCGTGGGAGAGCAAGCCCGTATCACCGACGTTTTAGCCATATCACTATCATCGTTGAGGAGGAATGATTGGGGCAGAAGGTTCATCCTTTCGGTTTTAGGCTCGGCATAATCAAGGACTGGCGTTCTCGGTGGTATGATGAGAAACATTATACCGAGTTGGTGCACGAAGATATAAATATTCGCCGCATGATTCGTTCTGCTTATGACGAAGCTGGCATTTCTCTGGTTGAAATCGAGCGCAAGGCTAACGAAATTACGGTGACTATTCACACCTCGAGGCCGGGTATTGTGATTGGGCGTGGTGGGCAAAGGGTGGATGAGTTGAGGGTTCTTTTGGAAAAGAAGACAGGGAAGAAGGTTCGTCTTAATATTCACGAGATAAGGGAGCCAGAACTGGATGCGCAACTGGTAGCAGAGAACATCGCAGAACAGCTCAGGAGGCGGGTCTCCTACCGCAGGGCTATGAAGCAGTCTATTTCTCGTACTATGCTACGCGGCGCTAAAGGGGTAAAAATAACGTGCTCGGGCAGACTCGGAGGGGCAGAAATCGCTCGGCATGAGACCGCACGCGAGGGCAGCGTTCCTCTACATACTTTGAGAGCTGATATCGATTATGGTCTTGCCGAGTCGTTCACTGCTATGGGTCTTATCGGGATTAAAGTGTGGATATACAAGGGAGAGATTCTTCCTGAAGCTAAGCCAGCGGAGGAAACAGGGACAGGCGAGGTTCTCCCTGAGCGGGCTCCTGCTGCAACAGCTACTGAAGCATAGAATAGGATAGCAACAGTGCTACAGCCAAAGCGGGTAAAGTATCGTAAAACACATAAGGGTCGCCGTAGAGGAGCTGCGCAGGCAGGTAATGCTGTGACCTTTGGCGAATTTGGTCTGCAGGCCCAGGAGAGGGCTTGGATCACCGCCCGGCAGATCGAGGCAGCGCGCCGCGCAATCGTGCACAGCGTTAAACGGGGTGGCAAGGTTTGGATCCGTGTTTTCCCTGATAAGCCGGTGACTTCTAAGCCGGCAGAAACTAGGATGGGCAGCGGCAAGGGCGCTCTTGATCATTGGGTAGCAGTGGTTAAGCCAGGTAGGATGCTGTTCGAGATATCTGGCGTTAAGGAGGATCTAGCGCGGGAGGCGATGCGTTTGGCTTCGAATAAACTCCCGATTGAGACCAAGTTCGTCGTCAGGGAAACCTTTGCCGAAGTGGCTTCATAGCTGGTGATAGCAATGAGAGTGGATAAGATAAGAGCCCTGAGTACGCCGGAGATGTCTAAGCAGCTTGAAGATGCTTACCAGGAGTTGTTTAACCTGAGGTTTCGGCATGCAACCAGGCAACTGGCCAATTATAGTGAGATACCCAAGGTAAAGAAGAAGATAGCTATGATGAAGACAATAATGCGGGAACGGGAACTTAGCGGGGAATAACAATGGAAAAGAAACAGAAGATTCGTCTTGGTCGCGTGTTGAGCCATAAGATGGATAAGACAGTGTTGGTGGAGGTGGAAACCCGCCGTCGTCATCCTCGCTTTAAACGTGTTGTTACTTATAGAGCGAAATTCAAAGTCCACGATGAGAGCAATACATGTGGTGTCGGCGATCTGGTGAGGATTGTTGAGACTCGTCCCCTATCTAAGGATAAAAGGTGGCGAGTAATTGAAATCTTAGCCAAGGCGGAGGCGATCGAGGTTAAGCCGGCAGAGATAGGGTAAGCGATGATCCAAACATTTACCAGACTCAAGGTAGCGGATAACTCTGGGGCCAAGAAGATTATGTGTATTAATGTTCTTGGTGGCACCAGAAGGCGTTATGCCCGTCTGGGTGATGTCATTGTGGCATCGGTAAAAGAGTCGATCCCTGGGGCAGCAGTGAAGAAGGGTGATGTCGTACGTGCTGTTGTGGTCCGCACAGTTAAAGTGCATAGTCGCCCTGATGGCTCTTATATCAGATTCGATGAGAATGCCGCGGTGATCCTTGATGAGAAGGGCAATCCCAAGGGTAGTCGTATCTTTGGGCCGGTAGCGCGGGAACTCAGAGAGAATAACTTTATGAAAATTGTCTCTTTAGCTCCTGAGGTGTTGTAATGAAGATTCGCAGAGACGATGAAGTGCTGGTGATCACCGGGGATGATCGGGGGAAAAAGGGAAAAGTTCGCCGTTACTACCCTCGGGAGGACCGGCTTGTGGTGGATGGGGTAAATATGGTCAAGCGCCATATGAAAGCCCGTGCAAACGTAAGGCAAGCGGGTATAATAGAGCGAGAAGCGCCTATTCATATCTCCGATGTTATGCTTATATGCTCTAAGTGCAATAAGCCGACCCGTGTCGGGTTTCTCATTTTGGAGGACAAGACCAAGGTTAGAGTATGCAAGAAGTGTCACGAGGTGATTGACTAGTGTCCAGGCTTAAGGATAGGTATCAGAAAGAGGTCGTACCCGCAATGATGAAAGAGCAGGGGTACAAAAATCCCATGCAGGTACCGCGGTTGAAGATGATCGTGCTAAACATAGGGTTGGGGGAAGCTATTCAGAATACAAAGGCTATGGAAGGCGCAACCAATGACTTATCTTTGATTTCGGGGCAACATCCTGTGATTACACGAGCCAAGAAGTCCATCGCCGCTTTCAGATTGCGAGCTGGTATGCCTATTGGAATTAAGGTAACTCTGCGGGGTGAGCGCATGTATGAATTCTTTGACCGACTGGTAAGCGCTGTTTTACCCCGTATTCGCGATTTTCAAGGTGCCCCCAGGAATGCATTCGACGGTCAAGGCAACTATACCTTGGGTATAAAGGAGCAGATTGTATTCCCCGAGATCGACTATGACAAGGTGGATAAGGTTCGCGGGCTTCAGGTCTGCATTGTTACCACAGCGCGTACTAATGAGGAAGCCAGAAGGTTTCTGGAACTGATGGGTATACCATTCAGTAGATAGTGAGCTGATAGAAGATGGCTAAGGTATCAAAGATTGTAAAATCGAAACGCGCTCCCAAATACAGAGTGCAACATCACAACCGTTGCGAATTGTGCGGTCGTCCACGTGCGTATATCCGTATGTTTGGGTTGTGCAGGATTTGCTTCAGGAAGCTTGCGCTCCAGGGCCAGCTCCCCGGCGTGAGAAAATCTAGCTGGTGATTATTTCTGAGGGTTTGACATGAGTCTTACTGATCCTATCGCTGATATGTTGACTCGAATCCGAAATGCAATCACATCCAGGCATGAATTTGTTCTTGTGCCTGCCTCCAGGACGAAGATTGCAATTGCCAAGGTGCTCAAGGAAGAAGGGTTCATTAAGGATTACGAGGTGCTGAAGGGTAATACTCCACAGAGGGTAATAAAGATTTATCTCAGCTATACAGGGAAAAAACAGCCAGCATTAACCGGATTACAAAGGGTAAGTAAACCCGGTATGAGAGTTTATTGCCAGAAAGGGGAGATACCTCGGATTTACGGGGGTCTTGGTATCGCAGTCATTTCTACCTCCCAGGGGGTGATGACGGGACAGCAAGCTTGGAAGAAGAGCTTAGGCGGCGAAGTTTTGTGTTATGCGTGGTAAGGCAGTCGGGAGATAACCATGTCCAGAGTAGGTAATAGGCCGATAACAGTACCCAAGGGTGTGGAAGTGTCAATCAAGGGCAATGAGGTCACGGTCAAAGGACCCAAGGGACAGCTTTCTCGCTCTTTCCCTGAGGATATGAGCATCTCGTTAAAGGATGGCATACTTACTGTATCAAGGCCTACAGACAACAGGCGTCATCGCTCTTTGCACGGTTTTACCAGGAGCATACTTGCCAACATGGTTGAGGGGGTGAGCCAGGGTTTTAAGAGGAGCCTGGAACTCTATGGAGTGGGCTACCGCGCTGCTAAATCTGGAGATAAACTTGTGTTGCAGGTGGGGTATACCAAACCTGTGGAGATTACTCCTCCAACAGGGATATCGTTGGTTACCGAAGGTCCTACACAGATCAGCGTTTTGGGTATTGACAAAGAACTGGTCGGTGGAGTAGCAGCAAAAATTCGAGCGGTAAAACCACCTGACTCCTATTTGGGGAAAGGGATAAAGTACGCGGGCGAGCGGGTTAGACGCAAGGCTGGAAAAGCAGGTAAGGTGGGTAGAAAGAAATAGAATATTATGACTGGCGATAGAAATCCCAGAGAAGCGCGGAAAAGAAGACATGAGCGGGTGAGAAAGCGCGTATCGGGCACTGCCTCTCGTCCCCGCCTATGTATCTTTCGCAGTCTGAAGCATATTTATGCTCAGGTGATAGACGATAGTTCCGGGCATACCATTGCCTGTGCATCAACCCTGGATGCTGATATAGAGAACGGATCGGGTGAAAAAAACAAAAAAGGAATGGCTGAGTTGGTAGGTGCTCTGGTTGCCAAACGAGCCCAGGAAAAGGGGATAAAAGAGGTCGTATTCGACCGTGGCGGTTACAAATATCAAGGGCGGGTCAAAGCATTAGCTGATGCCGCCCGTGGAGCAGGATTGAGGTTTTAAGCATTATGGAGCAGACAGAGAAAATAAACCCCAGCGATTTGAACCTGACCGAGAAACTGATCCATGTTAATCGTGTGGCGAAGGTAGTAAAGAGAGGACGGCGGTTCAGCTTTAGCGTCCTGGTGGTAGTTGGCGATGGTGAAGGGCATGTTGGGGCTGGGTTGGGCAAAGCCAGAGAAGTACCGGCGGCGATTCGCAAAGCTGGCGCTGTTGCTAGAAAGAACCTCATTCGTGTGCCGATGGATGGCAGTACCATACCTTATGAGGTCATAACCAAGTTTGGAGCAGCCAAGGTCATGTTGAAGCCTGCCGCGCCGGGGACCGGGGTTATCGCCGGAGGCGGCGTACGGGCCACAGTGGAGGCTGCGGGGATTAAGGACATTTTGACCAAATCGATGGGAAGCCCGAACCCTGTAAACGTGGTCAGGGCTACTATGCTGGCACTAAGTCAGTTGAGGGATCCCAAGCAGGAATTGGCGAGGAGAAAGTTGGTAACTACAACCGCTGAGGGTTCCGGTGGCTAAACTGAGCATTACCTGGAAGAAGAGTGCGATCGGATACGCTAAGGAGCAGAAGATAACCCTTAGGACGTTGGGTTTCCGTTGCCTGAACCAGACTGTTGTGCACAACGACTCTCCGGAAATCCGAGGTATGATAAACAAGGTTAGACACCTAGTGCGGGTAAAAGAGGCACCCGAGGAGTAGAAGATGAGGCAGAACGAGCTCAGACCCGCTTCGGGGTCTAAACATAGCAGAAAGCGGGTTGGTCGTGGTGACGGCAGCGGACACGGCACTTATTCCTGTCGTGGACTAAAGGGCCAAAAGTCGCGCTCCGGGGCAGGGATCGCTCTGCGATTCGAAGGCGGGCAGACCCCCCTAGTTAAGCGATTGCCACATAAACGTGGCTTCACTAATATCTTCAAAACCGATTATATACTCGTGAAACTGCAACAGCTGGAAGTATTTAAACCGGATACCGAGGTGACCCCGCAGATGTTGCTTGATGCTGGCCTGATACCATCGCTTAAGAAACCTATTAAAATTCTGGGAGACGGCGAACTTCAGTACTCTCTGGTGGTGAAAGCCAATAAATTCTCCGAGTCTGCCAGGAGGAAGATAGAAGCCGCAGGCGGAAGGGCTGAGGAGATTTAGGAGAAGAACTGTAAAATGCAACGGCCACAGAAGAGTTCCATGCCACGATTGATCCAGGCTATGGTCGATGCCTTCAGACTGCCTGATCTGAGGTGGAAGCTGCTTTTCACCTTAGCCATGCTGATTGTCTTTCGTTTTGTGGCCCATGTTCCTGTTCCCGGTGTTGACCGTCAGGCACTAAGCAGTCTTTTCCAGAACAGTGCTCTTCTGGGCATGCTCGATCTGTTTAGTGGCGGCGCAATGAGGAACCTAAGTGTAGCAGCGATGGGTGTTTATCCCTATATCACTGCATCTATCATAATGCAGCTCCTTGTGCCGATAATTCCTCGACTTCAATCGCTTCAGAAGGAAGGAGAGGAAGGGCGTAGGAAATTGGACCAGTGGACTCACTGGCTGATGGTGCCTCTGGCCATGATGCAAGCCTATGGACAACTGATTCTCTTCCAGAGAGAAGGGGTCTTCCAGGCAGGCGTAAAAATTGGGTTGAGTGGTGACGCATTGTTGCCTACCGCAGCGATGGTGCTATCGATGACTGCGGGCACAGTTTTCCTTGTCTGGATCGGAGAACGCATTACTGAGAATGGCATTGGCAATGGTATCTCTATCATAATCTTCGGTGGCATCGTAACTGGTATGCCAAGTAATATGGGGCAGACTTTGGTGACATCGGGTGCCTGGGGCCTGATTAAAACGATCATACTCCTGCTGGCGATTGCTTCCTTCATAGTCTATGTTACCGAGGCGGTGCGCCGCATCCCGGTTCAATATTCACGCAGCCTGTTTCGGGGTGGGAAGATGTATCGGCAATCAGGGGGTACCCATATTCCCCTCAGGGTGAACACGGCGGGAATGATACCTCTTATTTTTGCTTACTCAATTCTGGTGCTCCCATCAACGGTAGCCTCCTATTTTGCACGTCCTGCAGGGCAATCTGCCAATCTAGCTAACCATATTCAGAATATTTTTGGGGTGACTGGAAATGCTTATTGGGTTCTTCTGTTTTTCCTTGTAGTTGGGTTTACTTTCTTCTATACTATGGTGATTTTCCAGCAGCAAAATTTGGCTGAAACACTGCAGAAGCAGGGGGGATTCATACCCGGGATACGCCCGGGGCGCCCTACCTCCGACTATTTGAACAAAGTAATCGTTCGTATTACCTGGGGTGGAGCATTGTTCCTGGCCGTGGTAGCAGTGGCTCCAATACTGTCGCGCTGGTTGGTCGGTAACACAACTAGTAGTGCTAATCTTATGCTTATTTCGGCTGCAGGTCTTCTGATTGTCGTGGGCGTGGTTCTGGATACCATGAGGCAGATTGAAGCGCAGCTTCTGATGCGGCACTATGAAGGGTTCATTAAATGAGTAAACAGAAACAGTTGAATTTGATTCTTTTGGGGGCACCGGGGGCAGGTAAAGGGACTCAAGCGGTCACCATATCTAAGAAGCTGGGGCTGGTTCACATCGCTTCCGGAGACCTCTTCCGCAAGGAACAGGAGAGCGGGAGCGAGTTGGGGAAAATCGCCAAGTCGTACATGGAAAAAGGGCAGCTTGTCCCTGATGAGATAACTGTGAAGATGGTTTTAGGCAGGATCTCCTCTCCTGATTGTGCCAAGGGGGTTATCTTGGATGGTTTCCCCAGAACACTGGAGCAGGCGAGGGCTCTGGACAAAGCATTAACAGCCGAGGGAAAAAGTATCGACGAGGTGCTGTATATCAAGGTCTCCAACAAGGAGCTTTTGAGACGACTAAGCGGGCGCTGGATATGTCGCAATTGCCAGGCCCCGTATAATATTGTTGAGTTGCCGCCGAAGGTGTCGGGCAAGTGCGATCACTGCGGAGGCGAGCTTTACCAGCGCGCCGATGATACAGAGGAGACCGCTAGGAAGCGACTCGATGTCTATTTTACCCAGACCGCACCCCTGATAAAATATTACACCGAGGCGGGCAAGCTGGTTGAGATAGATGGCGAGAAGAGTGTTGAGGAAGTTGGCAGTGATTTAATAGCTGTCATCCGGTCGAAGAAGTAGGCGATGCAACCGATCCGAGAAGAGATAGGCATCATTGTAAAGTCCGCTCAGGAAATCGCTGTAATGCGGGAGGCAGGACGGATTTTAGCTGCCGTTATTGCAGCGTTGGTTAAAGAGGTCAGGCCGGGAGTAACAACAGGCGAGCTTGACAGTGTGGCTGTTCGCGAGTTGAAGAAACGTGGGGCTGTTGCATCGTTCAAGGGATACCGGGGTTTCCCAGCCTCGATTTGCACTTCGGTAAATGAAGAGGTGGTTCATGGCATACCTGGAGGCCGGGTGCTGAAGGCGGGTGATATAATTTCTCTTGATGTTGGCGCAATGCTGAATGGTTTTCATGCGGATGCGGCAGTTACATTGGGCGTAGGCACCATAAGTGCAGATGCTCAGAAGCTTATCGCAGCTACCAAAGGAGCCCTAGAGGCTGGTATTGCAGCCGCCAGGAATGGAGCCAGGCTGGGAGATGTTTCTGCAGCAATCCAGGCGTATGCTGAATCCAGGAATTTCTCTGTGGTGAGGGAATATGTAGGGCATGGTATAGGCAGGGATTTGCACGAGGATCCCCAGGTTCCCAATTTTGGCATTGCTGGGGAGGGGATCTTATTGAAAAAGGGTATGACCATGGCGTTGGAGCCCATGCTTAACGCCGGGGTATGGCGTACCAGGTTGGCTGATAATAAATGGACAGTCCTCACAGCCGATGGCAAACTTTCCGCTCATTTTGAGCATACCATCGCTATTACTGAAAGTGTGCCGGAGATACTGACTATGCTCTAGGGGTATTTGGAAAGGGTGGGCTTGCAGTCTATGCCCAAAAAGGAAGTCATTGAGGTAGAAGGAACAGTGGTAGAACCTTTGCCTAATGCTATGTTTCGCGTTGAGTTGCCCAATGGGCATCAAGTTTTGGCGCATGCTTCTGGGAAGATGAGGCTTCATTTCATAAGGATACTCCGTGGTGATAAGGTTTTAGTGGAACTCTCCCCCTATGACCTGACACGTGGAAGGATTACTTACCGTTTTAAGTGATATGTTTGAGCAATTCCAGGGGTGGGTGTAATGAAGGTAAGAGCTTCGGTTAAAGTTCGCTGTGAAAAATGCAAGATTGTAAAGCGTAAAGGCGTGGTTAGAGTCATTTGCACTAACCCGAGACACAAGCAAAGGCAAGGTTAGTTTTCTCAGGAGGGGCAATGGCGAGGATTGCGGGCGTTGATATACCTAAGGATAAGCGTGTAGAGGTAGCGTTGACCTATCTGTATGGGATCGGACTTGTGCTGAGTAAAAAAATCCTGGAGCAAACGAATGTTAATCCAGATACAAGGGTTAGAGATCTCACAGATGATGAGATAAACCGTATCCGCGAGGTTATCGATAAGGGATACAAGGTGGAAGGTGACCTCCGGAAGGAGATTAATTTCAACATCAAGCGGCTCATCGAGATCGGCAGCTACCGCGGCCTGCGGCATCGGCGAGGTTTGCCAGTTCGTGGTCAGCGGACTAAAACCAATGCTCGAACGAAGCGAGGGCCTCGTAAGACAGTGGCCGGCAGAGGCAGACGCCGTGGCATGTCTAAGAAGTAAGTGGAGGTAATTAAATGGTCAAGAAGAAGACATCCAGGGTTAGTAAGAGAGAGAGGAAAGCGATCCCGCGAGGTCGAGCTTATATACAGTCAACTTTTAACAATACTATAATCACGCTCACTGATCCCCAAGGCAATGTCATCTCCTGGGGTAGCTCTGGGACTGCCGGATTTAAGGGCTCGCGCAAGGGCACAGCCTATGCTGCGCAGAGGGCAGCCGAGGCTGCGGCGAAGAAGGGGATGGAACATGGCTTGCGCCAGGTGGATGTATATGTCAAAGGGCCGGGGAGTGGACGGGAAGCGGCGATTCGTTCTCTTCAGGCTGCGGGTCTCAATATCACCAGCATCAGGGATGTGACCCCTATCCCTCATAATGGCTGTCGTCCCCCTAAGAGGAGAAGGATCTAGAGGAGGTTTAAGATGGCCCGTTATACGGGGCCGGCTTGCCGGATTTGTCGACGTCAAGGCGATAAACTGATGCTTAAAGGGGACAGATGCTTTACCCCTAAGTGTCCTGTGGAGAAACGGCATACTCCCCCGGGCCAGCACAGTAGTTCTCGCCGTAAGGTCTCTGAATATAGTTTACAGCTAAAGGAGAAGCAAAGGGCACGCTCTATTTATGGTGTCCTTGAGCGCCAGTTTAAGAAGCATTTCACTGAGGCTGAGCGGCTTCCTGGTATGAGCGGAGAGAACCTGTTACAGATACTGGAGATGAGGTTAGATAATGCAGTCTACCGTCTTGGCTTTGCTGATTCACGCCGCCAGGCAAGGCAACTTGTGCTTCATGGCCATATAACTGTTAATGGTCATGTAACCGATGTCCCATCGTATCAGGTAAAGGCGGGCAATGTCATTTCCTGGAAGGAAAGCAGCACCAAACTGGTGTTATACCAAACGGTAGTTAAGAATATAGAGAGCAAGACTATACCAAGCTGGCTGAGTTTGGATCGAGATACGATGTCAGGCCGCGTGCTTGCCAAACCATCACGCAATGATATCGAATCTGCCATTGATGAGAGGCTCATCGTAGCATTCTATTCAAGGTAGGCTTCAATTTTTCTGAGGAGGCGGTGCGTTGCTGCAGGTTTTGAACCCAAAAGTAGAATCCGAAAGTAGCTCTGAAACCTATGGAAAGTTTATTGTCGAGCCTTTGGATACTGGATTCGGAATCACATTGGGCAATAGTCTGCGCCGTGTCCTGCTTAGTTCGCTCCCGGGAGCGGCGGTCACCGCAGTCAAGATTGAGGGAGTGCAGCACGAATTTACCAGTATCCCTCATGTTAAAGAGGATGTGATAGAGTTACTGCTCAATGTAAAGGGATTGCGGCTTAGGGCTCTCTCCGATGTGCCCGGGAGGCTATTTCTTGAGGCTAGTGGTGAAGGTGCAGTCTGCGCTGGCGACATTAAGCCGTCCGCCGAGTTTGAAATAGTGAATCCCGAACTTCATCTGGCCACCCTTGATTCTGCGGATGCTCAGCTAAACATTACCTTCTATGTGGAGCAGGGTAAGGGATATGTTCCTGCTGGCCGCGGCGACGGCCTGCCCTTGGGAGTGATCCCCGTTGATGCTATTTTTACACCTGTACGCCGGGTAAACTACACTGTTGGGAAAACCCGCGTCGGTCAGGTGAGTAACTACGACAAGCTAACCCTGGAGGTGTGGACCGATGGCACTATCTCGCCCAGGGAAGCACTCGCCCAGAGCGCTGAGATATTGGCTAAGCACTTCTCCCTGTTCTCGGAATTGGGCAAGGTGCACGTTGAAGGAGAGAAGCCGCTTGCGCCCGCCATACCTCCCGAGAAATATGAGATGCCGCTGGAACAGCTGGGGCTCTCAGCTCGTACCTTCAACTCTTTGCGCCGGAGCGGTATAACCAAGGTCGGGGAACTTCTGGAGAAGAACGAAGATGATTTGCTTGCTTTAAGGAGCTTTGGGCAGAAGTCTCTGGAGGAGGTGCAGGAGCGACTTGAAGTACTTGATTTGAGGCCCAAAGTTAAGGATGAAGATAAAAAGTTGCATCGGGATGAAATGTCTGAAGAGGATACAGAAGAGGACACGGGGGGAGAAGAATAGTTTTATCTAGGCATGGTTTCTATCTGGTGAGGAGACGATGAGACATAAGGTAGCAGGTCGCAAGCTTTCAAGATCAACTGACCACAGGATGGCGCTTTACCGTAATCTGGTTACCGATCTTTTACGCTATGAGAAGATTGTTACCACTGAAGCCAAGGCCAAAGAAGCGCGGTCCTTGGCTGAGAAAGTGATTACCCTGGGCAAGCAAAAGAACTTGCATGCTCGCCGCCAGGCGCTCTCTTTCGTTTATGATAAGGATGTTGTAGATAAGTTATTTGCTGAGCTTGCTCCCAGGTATGCTGAGAGGCCGGGAGGCTATACTCGAGTGGTTAAACTGGGGCCGAGGTTGGGAGATGGAGCACAGATGGCCCAGTTAGAACTGGTTTAAATGGAGTTGCCGCCGGGTGGGAAACTGGCTCTAATTGTGGAATACGATGGCACAAGGTATCATGGATTCCAGGCGCAGGTCAGCGTGCCAACGGTTCAAGGAGCGCTAGAAAGTGCTCTGACGAAAGTAACTGGAGAGAGGATCAGGATTGTTGGGGCTGGTCGTACGGATGCTGGAGTCCACGCAAGAGGACAGGTTATCAGCTTTAAATGTATTTCAAGGTTGTCTCTCCAGACCTTAATCAGGGCAGTAAATTTTTATCTGCCGTCGGATATTGCTGTTAAAGCTGGGAATATAGTTGAGGGCAGCTTTAATGCAAGGAGAGATGCCATCAGTCGGGAATACCGGTATACTATTTCGAATAGCCCGACCCCCTCTCCTTTGCAGCGAGATTATATCTATTTCGTGCCTGTGCCATTGGATACCAAGGCTATGAATGAGGCGTGTCAAGCTCTCCTGGGAAGACAGGATTTTGCCTCGTTCACCGGCCCTATGAGGGGCAGAAGAACAGAGCGTAGCGTATATAAGGCTGAGGTGTCCAGAGAAGGAGAGTCGGTGTTTTTCGACATGGTTGCTGACTCTTTTCTGCCAAAACAGGTGAGGGCCACAGTAGGTTCTCTGGTGAGGGTGGGATTAGGGAAGCTAACAGTAGAGGAGTTCAAGAAGATAATTCAAGCGAAAAGGACGGGGTTGGCAGCGCCGGTAGCGCCTGCTCATGGCCTCTGTTTGATGAGAGTGAACTATTCTGAGCACAAGTTCGGCAAGGGGCAAATAAATGAGGACTTATAGTACCAAGGTGTCTGATATCGAGCGGAAGTGGTGGGTTATTGATGCCTCAGGGAAGACCCTGGGCAGGTTGGCAACCGAGGCAGCGGCTTTGCTGAAAGGCAAGCACAAGCCGATTTACTCGCCCCATCTTGATGTAGGCGATTATGTCATTATAGTAAATGCAGCCAAGATAGAAGTGACAGGCAAGAAACTCACCGATAAGATTTACTATCACCATTCTAATTATCCGGGCGGGTTGAAGAGTATCAGTCTGGAAAAGATGCTTGAGACTCATCCTACCCGAGCCATCGAACATGCGGTGAAGGGAATGTTGCCGCATAATCGGCTGGGTGCTGCTATGGTTAAGAAGCTTAAAGTCTACGCCGGGTCTGAGCATCCCCACGAGGCACAGGTTAAGGCGGCCGAGAAGGAGAATTAGGTTGAGCGAACAAGCCTATTTTCGTGGCACAGGACGACGTAAAACAGCCGTAGCTCAGGTAAAGCTGATGACAGGTAAGGGCGCTATAATCGTCAATGGCAAGCCCCTGGAGGAGGTATTTGGGATAGAGCGGCTGCAGGCTACTATACTCGAACCGTTCAAGGTCACTGATACCTCGAATAAACTCAGTGCGGTAGTCAAGGTGACGGGCGGTGGTATCGTAGCGCAGGCAGGAGCCATCAGTCATGGCATAAGCCGTGCCCTGGTCAGGATGGATGAAAGCCTCAGGACCCAGCTTCGTAGCTACGGGTTGCTTACCAGGGATTCACGAGTGAAGGAACGAAAGAAGTACGGGCTGAGAAAGGCTCGTAAGGCGCGCCAGTATCGAAAGAGATAGCCTCCATGCAATCCTGTGACGGTATAGCTTAAGCGACGGAGCTTATTGCTGTTAAGCCTGTAGTGAATGGTTGACTTCGGAGCAAAAGGAGTACGCTGGTATTGGATATCGGTGAGGTAAGCAGAAACACAAAGTTTTTGATCAATGGCGTCCCTTTTGCTGTAGAAGACGTAAAGTTCGTTAAGCCTGGCAAAGGCCGCGCAATGTATTACCTCAAGCTGCGCAACCTCTTCGACGGCACTACCCGAGACCAGACCTATCATTCCGGAGATAAGGTTGACGAGGTCCGTGTCAGCAGCAGCGAGATGCAATATCTCTATAAAGAGGGTGACAATTACGTATTTATGGATAATGAGACCTTTGAGCAGCACTCCGTGCCCAAAGGGCTGCTTGGTACAAAGAGCCAATTCCTCAAGGATGGCCTGGCGGTCACCGTCTCGGTGATGGAAGGCAAGGTTCTTGAGGTAACCCTGCCCAAGTTCGTCGAGTTGGCGGTGGTGAGGGGTGCTGCTAGCACCAAGACCGATACAATCACCGCTCAGTCTAAGATGGTTGAGCTTGAAACAGGTGGTATCCTGGCAGTGCCCCCCTTTGTCAAGGAGGGGGACATCGTTAAGGTGGACACACGCACCAATACCTATGTTGAACGGGTAACCACGAAAAAGTGAAGTGTGTGGACTATGGCCGGGGACGAATCATTGCGCCTCTCCCAAATCAAGGCCAATCTCGAATGCCGGGCTCTTATCCATGATGTAATTCGAGCTTTTTTTCGTAGCGAAGGCTTCCTCGAAGTAGAAACGCCCCTCCAGGTTCCGACGGTTGCTCCGGAAAAGTATATTACCCCCTTTACTGTCAATGGTTGGTTTCTCTCAACTTCTCCGGAGATGCACATGAAGCGCCTTCTTGCCGCTGGCTACAGTAAAATCTTCCAGATTTGCCACTGCTTCCGCAAGAGTGAGCGAGGCCAATTGCACAACCCGGAATTTACCATGCTGGAATGGTATCGAGTTGGAGCTGACTACATGCAGATTATCCAGGGTACTGAGCGGCTGGTGCTTGCCCTTGCCAGCAGGCTGCGTATGGGTACAACAATTCGCTATCAGGGTGCAGAGATCAATCTTGTTTCTCCCTGGCCCAGGATAACGGTGCGCCAGGCCTTTATGGATTCGGCTGGCTGGGACCCGTTCGAGCGCCTTGACGAGGAACGCTTCGATGTTGACCTGGTTGAGAAAGTGATACCTAGCTTTGCTCCGAACCGCCCCACTGTGCTCATGGATTATCCTGTAGAGATGGCTTCTCTGTCCAGGATAAGAGATGGGAAGCCTCCGGTGGCGGAACGCGCTGAAGTCTTTATCGGCGGGCTGGAGCTGGCCAATGCTTACAGCGAGCTAAACGACGCCGCCGAGCAGGAGCGACGCTTCAAGCAGGAGATCGAGACATTAGAGCGAGAAGGGAAATACGGTATTACCCTGCCGGCAAAGTTCCTTGATTCTCTGTCTAATCTTCCTATGTGCGGCGGCATTGCCCTGGGTATTGACCGTTTAGTCATGCTGTTTTGCGATGCAGCGTCTATAGATGAAGTCATCGCTTTCCCTTGGGATATGGTTTAGTATGAATTAAACGCACCATCTCATCCTGTTGAAATTTCTTTAGCGTCTGTGCATAATGAGTTATCTGCGGAAGAGTTACTTGGAGACTGAGGGGGATAAGATGAGAGCAGCGGTATTAGAAGGCAAGAGGAAGTTTGTGATAGAAGAGGTGCCGGAGCCTGTTTTAGAGAAAGATGAAGTGCTGATAAAGGTGCAGTATTGCGGGATATGCGGGTCAGACTTGCACGTTTTCAAAGAGGGCGCAGGCGTGGGATTCGGCCACGAGTACTCAGGAGACATCGTTGGCATGGGACCGGATGTGAAGGGGTGGAGAATGGGGGAGAGGGTAGCGGTTGAACCTATTATCTCCTGCGGCGAGTGCTTTTGGTGCCAGCGTGGTGAATTGGGCCTCTGCGAGCAATATTTTATTGCGTTGGTGGAATATAAGGGCGCATTTGCTACCTATGCCAAGGCCAAGTATTATCACTTGCATAAGCTCCCCAGAGGGCTGAGTTATGAAGAAGGAACCATAATCGAGCCCACGACTTGTGCGTTGCATGCCATCAAGGTGGCTGGAATGCAGAAGGGCGACATCGTGGCCGTGCTCGGTCTGGGCCCCATAGGGCAACTTGTAGCGCGAGTGGCAAAGGCCTCAGGTGCCAAGGCAGTGTATGCTTCAGAGGTTAGCCCACTGAGGCTCAAAATGGCCAGAGGTGCGGTAGATGAGGTCATAGACGTGAAATTGACTAATCCTGTAGATAGAATTCTTGAGCTGACAGATGGGAGAGGCCCTGACATTGTCTTCGAATGTGCTGGAGCTGTCGCGACGACGCAGCAGTCAATCGCCCTGGTGAGGAAAGGCGGGACTGTCGTTATTGTAGCAATATGCTTTGAAACAGTTGAGTTGCCAGTCAGTAACATCAACCTGAGAGGACTTACGGTAAAAGGGTCCATGTGCTTTTCGCCGGGTGAATACGCTGTTGCCTTAAAGCTCATCAAGAATAATAAAATAGATGTGGCGCCTTTGCTGAGGCGCAAGATGCCCCTTGCTAAAATCAACGAGGCGTTTGAGATGGCACTGCGTGGCGAGGGTGGGAAGATTCTGATAAAGCCGTAGAGACAGGGCTCATCTCTTATGTATTTCTACCAGCGTGCTCCTCGCTTCTACACCTCTATAGTCCGCAAAGCTCAACACCGATGGGTCAGTCCTCACATCGAGCACCGCAGGCAATCCTGACTTGAAAGCTCTCTTGAGGGCGGGCTTGATTTCCTCCGCTTCTGTCACAAGCTCTCCGTAGGCTCCCAGGCTCTCCGCATACTTGTCGTATCTCACGTCTTCGCTCAGTATAGAGCAGGCCTCCCTGCACTGGTTGAGCTGCTGGTCGTGTCTCACCATACCCCACTGGCAATCGTTACTTACGACGATGACGATTTGCTTCTTGTGTCTCACTGCCGTGTCGATCTCGCTGGCATTGAGCAGGAAGGAGCCGTCGCCTGTTACCACGGCGACTTTTTTGTCCGGTTTTGCCGTTTTGATACCTATCCCGAAGGGGATTCCTCCACCGAGATGCCCCAGTGAGCCTCCCAGAGCATTTATATAGCTGCGCGGCGAGTTGGCGTGGTACAGAGGCGTGACGTGAGCGTGTATGTCACCGCCGTCCATCACGATGACGGAATCGTCCCCCAGGTACTCGCTCACTTCTTTGCCCAGCCTCCTGGGGTCGATGGGTTTACTTGAGCTTGATGCCCCTGATGTCAACGTATCCTGGATAGATTTAGCGATACTTTTTACATTCTTCACCCACTCTGTTTCCCTGCGTCTCTTGCCGGAGGCTCTAAGCGTCTCTTCAGCAGCCTCGGTTAGTTGAGTAAGGACGGCTTTGGCGTCCCCCCATATCCCCAGGTCGATGGGCCTGTTTCTACCGATCTCCAGGGGTTCGATGTCCACTGAGATTATTCTCACATCGGGTGCATATAAGTTGCCCTTGCCGAAGTTCAGTATTTCCTCGAACCTGACTCCGATGGCAAGCAATACATCGGCTCCAGCTATACTGCCGAAGTCGAGTCCGACAGGGCCACCGCAGAGCGGATGGTCATCCGGTATGCCCCCTTTCCCACCTATGGCGTAACAAACAGGAATCTTAAGGGACTCGGCGAACTTTACCAGCTCTTTCGAGGCGCCGGACCAGAGTATGCCGCTACCGATCAAGATACCGGGCCTCTCGGCATCCAGCAGCCATTTGGCTGCTTTCTTGACCAGTTGCGGGTCTCCATAGGGGCGGGCGCTGGTTCTGTACCTCTCCGGTGAAACAATCGGAGCTTCCTTCTTATCTACTTCGAGCAGCAGCAAATCGTAGGGAATATCTAACAGCACGGGGCCTTTGCGACCGGTGGCAGCATATCTGAAGGCTGTGGCTACATATTCTGGCAAGCGTACTGTGGAGGTGGGGTAACCTCTCCACTTGGTGATGGGGTGATATGCATCTCTGGAGTCGAATTCCTGGACAGCACCCTTGCCGGTATAGCAGAATGGCGTGGAGGTGCAGATGGCGACAACAGGCGCGCAGGCATACCAGGCTGCAGCGATACCCGCTGCCATATTGATGGCTCCCGGCCCCGCCGTGACCATAGTGACCCCCGGCTCACCGGTCGCCATGGCATAGCCCGTGGCAGCGTTAGCCACAGCCTGTTCATGTCTCATGTCTATGAACTGAATCCCTTCATTTATACAGGCATCATAAATCTCGCTCAGTTCGCCGCTGAGGGTGAAGATAGTCCTGACCTTCTCATTCTTCAAAGCTTTGCCTACAAGTGTGCTTCCTCGTACCCTTGCCATTTCGACCTCCAAAAAATCAGATTCCTGCACGATTTGAGGATTCAATTGTAACCGATTTGTCAATCGGTTGCAGTGAGGGCGCACAGCCATGCGCCCTTAGGTGGCTATCTTTAATTGTTCAGGCGAGTACTCTCAAGCAGTATAGTGCCTAGTAGCTCTCAACAGAATAAGCTTTTTCTGTAAGTGGTGACGCCATGCTAGGCGAATGGAATAGCCCAAGGGTATTTCTCAACTGTCTTCCGCTCGGTGTCCGCATACCATACTTGAAGGTTGGGGAAGGCTTCACCTAACTTATCCCATGCCACGGGGTACTGGTTTCTACGTCGCCTCATGCCATCTTTGAATCGCACTGGAAGGCCAATTATGAGCATATCGTTTGGGTTATCTCTGTCTCTAGACACGACACGAAAGAAAGCTTCATAGAATTTACGCGAGCGAATAGATTTATTGGAATGAAAGCCGATAACCTCCACATACCAAGTAGACTTGCCGCGTGTGGCGATGATGTCTGCGCCGGTTTCTCCCCACTTTCTGGATGAGGACATGTTGCACCCATCTCCTTCAAGGTACTTACGAATTACCTGTTCCACTTCACTTGCCGTTATCAATTCAGGCATAATGTTCTTCCAAGCCGAAAATCAGGATTGTTCTTACATGGGAACAATACGAGATTATAGACCTACGAGCCTACTGTAAATAGTATTCTTTCCACCCAGTTTACCCCGTCTTCGTCTTCCCGTAATTCTTTGAGGAATTCATTAATCCACTCATGCGGTCTCATCACCCTTACACCCAATCGGGCAAGTTCAGCTTTGTGCCTCAGAATATCATCATCAGACGTAAGGAGAACATCTGCGCCCTGCACCATGAAATCACGAATGATTTCCCTGTCGGACTTGTCCGAGATGAATCCAAGTTTATCCTGTACATGCTCTAAGTCGAGCCATTCTTGCATGCCTGACTCTTTGGTGTCGGATGTCAATAGTGGACACCAAACCTTTCATGCTGCCAGTAACCCGGCATAGTATTTTTGGGCATAAGTGGCCGGCGACAGGTATCCCAGCCTGGCCTGCAGCCGCTGCC
>JACWAE010000010.1 GCA_014874385.1 Dehalococcoidia bacterium
AGACAGCTTTACGCCCAATAAATCCGGATAACGCTCGCCTCCTACGTATTACCGCGGCTGCTGGCACGTAGTTAGCCGAGGCTTATTCGTCAGGTACCGTCAGAACTTCTTCCCTAACAAAAGGGCTTTACGACCCGAAGGCCTTCTTCACCCACGCGGCGTTGCTGCGTCAGGCTTTCGCCCATTGCGCAAAATTCCTTGCTGCTGCCTCCCGTAGGAGTCTGGGCCGTATCTCAGTCCCAGTGTGGCTGGACATCCT
This sequence comes from Dehalococcoidia bacterium, assembly GCA_014874385.1. Classification (GTDB taxonomy): domain Bacteria; phylum Chloroflexota; class Dehalococcoidia; order SZUA-161; family SZUA-161; genus JACWAE01. The sequence goes on from JACWAE010000010.1 coordinate 260, forward strand.
CTCAGACCAGCTACCCGTCATCGGCTTGGTAGGCCATTACCCTACCAACTACCTGATAGGGCGCAAGCCCATCCTCAAGCGCCTTGCGGCTTTGACGCCGAAATATTATTCTCAGCGCGTCATGCAGTATTAGCCCCAGTTTCCCGGGGTTATTCCCCACTCAAGGATAGGTAACTTACGCGTTACTCACCCGTCTGCCACTATCCGCCTTGCGGCGAATCGTTCGACTTGCATGCATAAGGCACGCCGCCAGCGTTTATCCTGAGCCAGGATCAAACTCGCAGTTTAAAAACCTTACTTCCTTCCACTATCCAGTTGTTAAGGTGCTATTCCTGAACGAATTTATAGTTTAAGCTATTCCAGTAAATTTGTCAAGATTAGTTGTGGAGATTGTCAAACTATCTCAAAAAGTATTATTTTGTATCTATTACGCAAGGATTTTTTAGCAGTTTTTCTTAACCCTGTCAAGTCTCTCTAGGATGCCCTTCCCAGACATTTTTCAACCGCCGTCAGAAAGCCTCTCACGTTCGGCAAGTTGCGCTAAAGTTGACAACCCCTCCTCACAATGGTAATGTAGAATTAAGGTTTAAAGACACCTACTGTAATATCTGGAGGAACGAAGTGAACGATCAAGATACAACGAAAAAGAAGGTTGAGGCTGCTCTGGCCCAGATAAGACCACACCTGCAGGCAGACGGCGGAGATGTGGAACTGGTGGATGTCAGTGATGGCAAGGTTAAGGTCAAGCTAACCGGAGCCTGCGGCGGATGCCCTATGGCAGCTATGACCCTGCATCGCGGTGTGGAACGGGTAATAAAGGAGCAGGTGCCCGAGGTAGTCGAGGTAGTCGAAGTCTAAAGAGTTTAAAGAGGCGTTGCACCCTGCGTGTGCAACGCCTCTATTTATGGTTCTGATAGCCCTCGATTAGAATTTATAGTCTATACCCCTTTGTCCAACTCAAATGCCTTGTGTAGAGCGCGCACTGCGTCGCTTGTCTTAGCCTCATCGATAATACAGGTTATCTTTATCTCCGACGTGGTGATCAATTCGATATTTATGCCAGCTTCATAAAGAGCGCGGAACATCATCGCTGCATACCCCGCTGCAGTCTGCATCCCGGAACCAACGACACTCACTTTCGCCAGCTTGCTATCGCTGACGCACTCCTTAGCTTTAATAGATTTGACTACAGGCTCGATTACCTTCATCGCCTTCTTAAGGTCTGTTCTGGCGACAGTGAAAGTCAGGTCGGTGATACCTTTTATGCTCGCATTCTGAACTATGGTGTCAACGCTTATGTTCGCCTTGGCCAGGGAGTCGAATATAGCACTGGCGACCCCCGGCTTGTCGGGGACACCGACAACAGTCACTTTAGCCACATTCAGGTCATGAGCGATTCCCCGCACCTTATTCCGAGCTTCCATTGAAACGCCTCCATGGATAAGAGTACCAGGACTGTTACCGAAACTAGAAGCCACCAGTATAGGCATCTTGTATACTTCGCCTAACTCCACAGCTCGTGAGTGCATAACCTTCGAACCGAGGGACGCTAATTCCAGCATCTCCTCATAGCCAATTTCATCAAGTTTCCTCGCCTCGGGGACAAGCCTGGGATCGGCGGTATATACGCCATCGACATCGGTATATATCTCGCATGTATCCGCTCCCAGAGCTATAGCCAGAGCCACCGCGGTGGTATCCGAGCCGCCGCGGCCCAGCGTGGTGATATCCATCTTATCTGTAATTCCCTGAAAACCGGCGACTATCACGATCTTACCTCTATCGAGTTCTTTATGTATACGTCGGGGATCGATTCCTAAGATACGTGCCCGGCTATGGACAGCATCGGTTTTTATCCCTGCCTGAGCCCCGCTGAGGCTGACCGACTTTGCCCCCATCGCCTTCAATGCTATAGCGAGCAGGGTACAGGACACTATCTCACCAGTGGACAGGAGAAAGTCCAACTCCCGCTCATCGGGTTCGTCCGAGACCTGCTGGGCAAGTTTGACCAGGCCATCGGTGGTCTTGCCCATAGCTGAGACTACAACTACCACCTGCTTCCCTTCCTCCTGGGCCTCTATGGCCCGACGGGCGACATTTTTAATCTTATCGGCGTCAGCCACCGAGCTGCCGCCGTATTTCCGCACCACGATTGCCATTATCTGCTCCCCTGTGTTAGCTTACTCATGATAGTATAGCCATCTTTAATAAAAATTCCAGCGCTTTTCGCTTCTTTTTCGCTGAACGCTCTGGCACTTACGGCCTTGAAACCACTGCCCCAGAGCAGGAATGGAACAGGGTCTGCGACATGCGTTCGTACCTCGATGGGCGTGGCATGGTCGGGCATGACCAGTACGTTCAGGCTGTCTTCCTTGTAGGCAAGGATACGTCCCATCACCTCTTTATCCACGCGCTCGATGGCTTTTACCTTGTCGTCGATATGACCGCCGTGGGCAGCTTCATCAGGCGCTTCGATATGTATAACTACGAGGTCATGTTTATCGAGCGCCTTCAGGGCACCGTTTACCTGTGCAGTGAAATCGTTGTCCATACCGTCAGTGACGCCAGGGATATCCAGGTTATCTATCTCCGCCATTTTGGCTAAACCCCGAAGCAGGTCGACGCCCGAGGTCAGGGCCGCACTGAGTCCATATACGTTCTTGAAGGAAGGCAGCCTGGGTATCTCGCCGCTGCCCCAGAAAAGCCAAACCATGGTAGCAGGAGGCTCTCCGCGAGCTTCACGTGCCTTATTCACCGGATGATTTCGCAGCACTTCCACAGAGCGCGCCATGATGTCTCGCAGCAGGTCACTCCCCGGCCCATGCGGAAGATACTCAGCGATAGGCTTATTGGGAATATCGTGCGGCGGTGTGCAGGTGGCCTGAAGCGTATCCGTATGTCCTTCTATCTTGCAGATGTGCCTGTAGCTGACACCAGGGTAGAAATGTATCTCTCCGCTGCCCAGGCCCTTATTCAAGGCTCCAATCAAGGCATGGGCTTCGCTGTCGCCGATATGCCCTGAGCTATAGTCCCACATACTGCCATCGCGAACTGAGACCAGATTGCAGCGAAAGGCGACCTCACCCTTATTGATGGGGATGCCCATGCTGGCAGCCTCGATAGCGCTCCTGCCTTTATAGTAGGTCCTGGGATCGTAGCCCAATATGGACATGCAGGCGCAGGCGCTGGAGGGCTCCATCCCCTCTGGTACAGTCTGCACCAGGCCAAGTGTACCCTCCCTTGCCATTTGATCAAGGTTGGGGGTGCGTGCCAGCTCCAGGCAGGTCTTTCCGCCACGTTCGTGGAGCGGCCAGCCCGAGGCACCATCTATTATGACAACGCAGTATTTCATAATGAATCAGTATAGCTTTATAGAGGATTCAGTTCAAGGATGCCTCTAATCCACAGTTAGCTGCGCGCTCCGGTGATTTTAGGACATAGCACGGCCCGAGGTTTGACTGAAACGATTTTTATGCAATTTTGGGTCGCTGACGAGGGTTTCCGGCTCAACTTCGGCTGAACGTAGATTTCAACCTCGAAAAGGGTATAACCCCAGTCCGGGTTCGTTTACACATTCTTCTATTTTTTCCCCAAGCTCCGGGGACTTTAGTCAGTTTCGGCGGAAGGCAACTGTGCTACCACATCGCCGCTACTGACAGATGGAAGTAGTGAGGGGATGTCCCGACTCCCCAGCGTTTCCGGTCTTTCACGGAACCCGCACCACAATATGGTTTTGGGGACAATGATAGAACATTAGTTCTTAGTTTGTCAAGGGGAAAATGTCGCGGGGTTTGACTCTAATATTTGTGCCACATATAATACTGTCGCAAGAGAATTAATTAAAAATGCAATGCTACACATCTAAACCAAGAGAATTGATTACGGACACTTTGTATTGGAGGCCAAAATGACATACCTCGAACAAGCACTTGAAAAAGGCTATGCCGCCCTTTCAGGCGAAGGAGCAAAACAGCGCATCACCTACGTCGCCGTTAACCACTCCGAGCGCTTTGCCGACCTCGAAGAGCAGGTGCGCGCCGAATACTGGGCTGAACTCATCTTCCGCTACGGGTATGAACCAGCCCGCATCGGTGTCGAGGTCGTCGTCCCCGACCGTACGCCCAAGGACGCTGCTGATCTCGTTGTTTTTCTTGACGACGCCCGAACCCGCCCCTTCGCAGTCATTGAGTGCAAGCGCGACGGGGTGACCGATGCTGAATTTACCCAAGCTGTCGAACAAGCGTGTGGAAATGGGACATGGGCCAAGTTCCGCGCTCAATATGTCGGGGTTATCGCTGGCCATACCCGCCGCTTTCTTGACTTTTCCGAGAAGTACGGCGTCCTCGAACGTGAGGCTAATATCATTGCCGACCTGCCGCGCCAGTACGGAAAGCCTGAGGAATGGCGTTTTTTCAAGGGCACGAAAGATGATATTCAGCCTGTCAGCAAGGAAACACTCATTGCAACTATCAAGAAATGCCATCAAACCCTCTGGGGCGGTGGTCGCCTTTCGCCCCCGATGGCATTCGGAGAACTCTGCAAACTCCTCTTTGTCAAAATTCAGGACGAAAAGACTCCGCGCAAAAATGGGCAGCCCTACGCATTCCAAATCAAGACGCACGAGCCGAGCCGCAAACTTGCCGAGCGTATCAAGTCTATTTACGATGAGGCCAAGAAGAAAGACCCGCAGGTTTTTACAGATACCATCCGTATAGACGATGCCACACTGCGCACCCTTGTTTCGCATATGGAAGCTATTAGTTTCAGCAAGACTGACCTCGACACGAAAGGCGTAGCATTCGAGCAGTTCATGGACGGCTTTTTCAAGGGCGATTTCGGCCAGTATTTCACACCGCGCGAGATTATAGCCTTCGCCGTCGAGATGATGCAGCCCAAGGCGGACGAACTTGTCCTTGATCCCGCCTGCGGCTCCGGCGGCTTCCTGCTTTACGCCCTCGATCATGTCCGGCACGAGGCGTCCGAATACTACGAGATAGGCTCACAAGACCACTTCCGTCATTGGCACGATTTTGCCATGCAGAACCTCTTTGGTATAGAGATCAACGATGAAATCGCCCGCGTCGCTAAGATGAATATGATTCTTCATGATGACGGCCACTCTAACATTGCCGGGGACGATTCCCTCGACCGCCCTGACGCCATTCGTAAACGCACCGGCAACAACGGTTTCGCCGAAGGCCGTTTCGACCTCATCCTGACCAATCCGCCATTCGGCGCGCAGGTAAACCTCACCGAACGGCCCTATCTGCTCGATTTCGACCTCGGAAATCAGGAGGACGACAAGGGCAAAAGGAAGCCGCGCAAGAACCAGAAGACTGAAATCCTCTTTATTGAACGGGTCTATCAATTCCTCAAGCCCGGCACTGGCCGCGCTGCCGTCGTCTTGCCCGACGGTATTCTCACCAACTCCAGCTTGCAATACGTCCGCGACTTCCTACTGGAGCGTTTCCAAATACTCGCCGTGGTCAGTCTGCCGCAAACGGCGTTTGCCCACTTCGGCGCAGGCGTTAAGGCTAGCCTCGTTTTCCTGCGCCGTCGCGCGAAGAACGAAAAGCCTAACGATGACGAACCCATCTTTATGGCCGCGCCGGAAAAGATAGGCTATGACGCTACCGGCCGCAAGGGCGAGAACCAGTTGCCCGAGGTAGCCGAGCAATACCGGGTCTTCGAAAAGGACCCGACACCTTTTTTCGTCTGAGCCCTGCCGAACCGGGCAAAGTCCAGTGCTTTGCCGTCAAGCGGGGCGAAATCGAAAGCCGATTGGATGTAGGATTCAATAACCCTTTGCTTCAGAAGCAGCCAAACACCAGATATGAGTGTGCCAGGATTGATGAGATTGCCATCACCTACAATGGTGGGACACCAAGCAAATCTGAGCCTTCATATTGGGGCGGCACCATCCCTTGGGTTAGCCCAAAAGACTTCTCTGATATAGCGATAAACGATTCAGAGGATCACATTACCGAGAAAGCTATTGCAGAAACCGGATTGCGAGTTCTCCCACCGGGGACAGTTCTCGTGGTCTATCGAAGCGGTGTTCTGTTGCACACCCTACCGGTTGCGCTGGCAAAAGCCAGACTTGCAGTCAACCAGGACATCAAAGCGCTCCTTCTCGATAAAAAGGTTCAGCCTGAATACCTCGTTCTCTATCTTCACATCTTTGGGCAAAGACTCCTACCAATCATCACCAAGCATAGCACAACCGTTCAGAGCATAAACAGTCAACAGTTCAATGCGCTGCCCATCCCTGTTCCCCCCTTGGCGATCCAGCAGGAGATGGTTAGGGAGATGGAGTTGGCACGCGAGTCACGGCAGCGCAAACTGACCGAGGCCGACGCCCTGCTATCAGGCCTCGATGCTTTTGTTCTCGAACGCCTTGGACTAACAAGTAGCATGCGCCTTTCTAAAAGTACGTTCGCGATTCGAGCGCGACAACTTGATGGCCCGCTCAACCCCGAACGATACCGCGGCCTCGTATTGGAAAATGGAATCAAAGGCACAACGATAGACAGTGTCGCAAAGATCATCCAAGATAAGGTCACCCCATCTATAGCGGGGGGAGATGTTGAGTGGGACTGGATTCGAATCGATGACTTGGAGAATCAGCCTGTTGAAGGCCAAACCCCTCGAACGGCTTTCGGGCGCGACATCGAAGGAAGTTTCTTCTCAGTGAATGAAAACGATGTGCTTGTCGCGCGTCTTGGGCCGACGATCCTTAATCGTAAATTCATCCTCTGTCCTAGGACTTGCCGCCAGACCGTGGCCTCTGGCGAATTCCTCGTTCTTAGGTGTCACGAAGGATGGAATCCTCTGGTTGTCCTTTGGACGCTACGGACTTCACTATATCGTGATCTCATCTATTCAAAGGCTCGTGGGGCCACGCCAAGCCGTTACCGCGTAAACCGCGATGACCTGATCAAGCTACCATTCCCGTCAATTAACGGCGATCTTCAAGATCAGTTGGCGGATGAAATTCTTCGTCGTCTGGACTATATTCGCCGCTTGCGCGAGGAAGCAGCGCGAGAATGGGAAGTGGCCAAGGCCAAGTTCGAGGCACGGCTATTGGGTTCCGAGGCAGCGCAATGAACCAGTCGCTCATCTACCTGATGGACGAACTCTGCGCCGGGGTAGAAATCTACTACACCGGACGCACGGGCGGGCAATATCTCAAGACTGCTTTCATCCTCTGTGACGATTACACAGAACTTGTATCTAAGCTATTCCTGCTTTCTGATAACCCTTCGTGGTCTGACCAAAACCATAATGGAAGATTTAAGAATTACTATGAAATAATGTCTGAGATCCAGCAAGTAATCAAAGCAAAACGACCGAAAGACTTACCCGCTATCCAAGACATTCATTCGAGCATGAAAATTCGCCGAGACCGACGCAACGACTTCTTTCATTCTACGCATCTACTAGACCTCAGCGTCACTCACAGAATATGTGTTGAAGCTTTCTGTGGTCTCCTCGATTATGGTGAACTACTATTCCCTGCCGAATGGCGGTCAGCCTTAGTTAATGCGAGGAATCTGGAAACCCTGGAAGTCTTGCTTCGGCTTGAAATGCTTTCCTTTTCCGACCCCTCAATCCAGCCTAAGGTAAACAAGATTCTAGCTGACTGGCCTCGAAATACAAACAACCCATGTAAAAAAGGCGTTCATTTAGCAATATATCCTGAAGACCTCCATCTCCGCCTCTGCATTACGTGCGGTGGCAAACAATTACGGGACAAATTAATGTCGTTATTTCTTTAGCAACAATGCTCCAAGCTACCCGATGGGAACCTGGATTCCTGCTCTCTGAACAAGTCAGGGACAAGTTGCGCGGGAATGACATTTGGCAGGCCCTTCGGCAAGCTCAGGGCGAACGGAACTTTCCCCCATCATCCTTCGACTGCGCTCAGGACAGGCTTTCGTCTCTCCCGCAAGGGGCGAGAAGATTTTGGGCGAGGCAACCTCGCCCCTACGGATAAATGGGCACAATGCCTTGTGCCCCTACGACGGATTGGAGCGGGTGCTCCAAGCTACCCAAGGGTGACACAGGGACGGAGAGATTGCCGCAATGATACTGGGAGAGAACCTGGATTCCCGCTTGCGCGGGAATGGCATAGAAAGGGACGACCCAACGGGTCGCCCCTACAGGGCACAAATTTTTGTGTCTCTACCGGGACAGCGAGGGGGTTTTCAGCATATAGCGGCCATCTTCGGTGGGGAAAACTTCTCTTAGGGGCAAGGTGCTGCCGGATTCGATAGCGGTGAAACCGTACTTATCTCGAATGCGGTCTATAGCTTGATTGAGCTGCTCCAGTACCTCAGCCCAGGGGTCGAACATATTGAGCTGTCTCCCCTCAACCAGGTTCGATACGCCGATGCCGATGAGCCGCACCAGCACAGCCCTGTGCTCGATTTCCTTATCTAATAGCTTGCAGCCTACCTCGAAGATAGCCCGGTCGGTATCAGCAGCTTGCTTCAAGGTATGGCTGCGGGTTATAGTCTCGAAATCGGTGTACCTGAGCTTCAGTGTTATGCACCGCGCCTGTTTGCCCTGAGCCCGTAGCTCAGCGCCCACCCGCTCGCCGAGGTAATGCAGCATAGCCTTAAGGAAGCTACGGTCCAGGGTATCCTGGGCAAAAGTGGTGGAACGGCTTATGGACTTGGGCGGCCCCAGCGCTGCTTCCACCTTACTGTTATCTACGCCGTGGGCATGGCGATGCAGTACCTCGCCCCATACGCCGAAGGTCTGCTTCATAAAGGAGAGAGGCAGACGGCTAAGCTCGCCTATGGTCTTGATGCCCATCCCCTTCAGCACCTTCTCACCCTTAGCCCCCACACCGGGGAGTTTGTCTATGGGCAACGGTGCCAGAAAAGCCCGCTCCTGGCCAGGAGCAACCTCAATCAGTCCATCGGGCTTGGACAGGCCGGAGGCCACCTTGGCTACCACCTTCGAGCTTGCTATGCCTACTGAGGCCGTGATACCCAGTTCGTCTTTTATCCGCTGCTTGATACGCAGCGCAGTTTCTTTAGCAGGGCCGTAAAGTGATTCGAACCCGGTGAGGTCTAGATAGGCCTCCTCAAGCCCCAGCGGCTCGATATCGGGTGTGAACTCACTGAGTATAGCCATGAATCTTTCCGAGGCATCGCCGTAGCGATGGAAGCTGCCGCTGAGAAAGATAGCATGGGGACACAGGCGATGTGCGCGAGTCAAAGGCATCCCGGACTTCAACCCGTAGGCTCGTGCTTCATAGGAAGCGCAGGCAACCACGCCGCGGCCTCTGGGGTCGCCGCCGACCACCACAGGCGACCCCAGAGGCCGCGGCGTGGTTGCCTGCGCTTCCTATGAAGC
>JACWAE010000092.1 GCA_014874385.1 Dehalococcoidia bacterium
CATTATTGACCACCCCAAAATAATGCGCACTGCTATTCAAAGGTGGGGCGCTTATCCAACTCACGAAGGGGCTGAGCAGACTTTTACCGATCCTGAACTGAGTGAACGTTTGAATAAATATAGCAGTGAAGTCGAAGAGCTATTTACGCCTATCTGGGAGGATGAGTATGGTTGGGCTCAAGGGTGGATGGGAGTAATGGACCATCCTCCGGAGAAGATTCAGGCTAGAAAGAGAGCGTACGACGCTAGAAAAAAGAAAGAGAAAAAAGAAGGCACACAGCCCAAATGACCCTGGCGATAGCTCAAGGTGACGAAGGGTAAAGATGGACGGCTACCTCGGTGTTGATGTCGGCTCGGTGACTACCAAGTGCGCTGGCATTTCCGAGGAAAGCGGGCTTATCGCCTACAATTGCCTATTTCCCAGGGCAAGCCGGCCTCTGTTGCCCTGCTGGAGTTCAGGGAGGTTCAGAACAACTTCCGCTGATAACAGGCTCCACAGGCAGACATCTCGAGGAATACAGAGGGGGAAGGAGGCAAAGCGCAGGACCTTGCAAGCAACAAGGAACTACAACAGAACCGCTATAGAGCAGGGCAGTGGCCTCGCAGAAGCAAGTAGTCCTCAGCGCTAGATGGCCTTTTGTTGGATCACACTTCGTTACACAAATTTCCTGAGCTTTTCCTCCATCTTGCTCCTCTTTGAGATTGACATGTAGGGTATTATTAGTTACACAGTCGGAGGAATTAAGATGTACAAGAAGATGCTTGTTCCCCTAGATGGCTCGGAACTGGCTGAAGTCGTCTTTGTTTACGCGAGAGAACTTGCCAGTAGGTTGGGTCTGGACGTTATTCTGTTCCATGTCTACAGCCCAGAGGAAGTAGAGTTACTCCCCATGAGACGAGCATATATAGACAGGAAGGTTGAGACAATGAAGCGTCAATTGGAGACGCAGACAAAGACGGGGGCTAAACCTGTAAGCGAAAAAATAAAAGTCCATGGCGAGCTGGCTGAGGGCTATCCTGCGGAGGAAATCATTCGCTGCGCTGATGATAAGGGTATTGATTTGATCCTCATGGCAACTCATGGTCGCTCAGGGGTCAAGCGTTGGGCGATGGGAAGCGTGGCTGATAAGGTTCTCCGTGCCTCCAAGGTGCCAATCTGGCTTGTAAGGGCTGGGATCCCTCCGGAGACTGTTTTCGACAAATGGCCAATGCGGAAAATACTTGTCTTATTGGATGGCTCGGAGTTGGCGGAATCTGTACTCCCTCAGGTAGAAGCAATAGCTAAACAACGAGGTACCGAACTGATAGATGTCGTCCTGCTCGAAGTCTTGGAACCCATACCGCCTGCAGTGTACTACTTCTATTATACTGTCCCAATTAACTGGGGCGATACTATTGCTAGGTCCAAGCAGGAGGTTGAGGAGTATCTTGCCAAGACTGAGAAGCGGCTCAAGGATGCTGGGTTAAAGGTTCAGTCAGAGTTGCTGATGGGTAAGCCTGCTGAAACGATTGTTGATTACGTGAATAGAAATCCCGTCAATCTAGTTGTAATGTCCACACACGGGCGCTCCGGGCTGAGTAGGTGGGTCTTTGGCAGTGTAGCCGAGAGAGTCCTGCTGGGAGTGTCAAGCCCCATTTTCCTGGTGAGGCCACACTAGCGTCCAATGCTACGATATCTGTGACAGTAGATACTGTTGCGTTTCAAGTGGTAGGCGTGAATCTTCTGTGGACCTAGTCCGTTCAACATGAGGTGGCCGTGCAAGCCTAGAAAGGCAGCCGGCTTCAATTGTCCGATGTAAAAATCCGCCACCTGAGGGCCGGCAGGCAACCAAAACAGCGGGTAGCTATGCCCCCCAGACGATTGTGCACCTCACCGGAATCAGTCAGGCTTATTTTACCCACCACAAAACCACTGTGCTACCTACCACCATCAGGGATAATATACATGACGATCGTTGAATTTCGCCGTGCAGTCCCGTTGTTTTTCATCAATAGTCTCGTTATATCAGTACCCCGTATCGACCTCAAACAATGGGCGGATTGTTACTCCGGCCATTTCATTGGATAGCCTGCTGCTCCCCAAGGACATATTTCCGGAGTAGGTCAACGCTTACAATATCGAAAAAGCTCCAATCAACTGTTTCAAGCGGAACGGACGCATAAGTCACTTCATTGTGAAATTCTTTTCTCACAGAGCCGCTAGCTTTGCTCAAAAATTCATTGAGCGGCCTATTATGCGCACCAGCTCTGACGCGTGGCCAGAAGGTGGGATTGCTTATCCGCTCCTCGAATGATTTGCCTTCCACTATACCCTGCATGAAGAGGGTCAATTCTGAACCAACACTATTTGACATTGCGCAAATCGCATGATAAGCTCGAAATCAAGTAGGAGCAAGCGTAACTATCAGATACAGTCTGTATCAGGAGGTTCATTCTGCAGCAGAAGTCGACCTCCGACCTGTTTTCAAGATATACAGAATAAAGAGTGGTGAGATGGCTTTATCTCGACTAAAAGAGCTCGAAGCAGAGATGCAGAAGTGCTTCAGATGCTCTTTATGCAAAATGGTGCCACTACCAACGGTGCTGAATCCTAAGTATTCAGATGGCTGTCCATCCAGCCGCCAATTCCATTTCCACGGATACTCTGGGTCTGGCAAGAATATCATGGCTCTCTCCTTAGTTAACGGTCGCATCAAAGTCGATCAAACACTGGCAGATATCACCTTCGCCTGCACCGCATGCGGGCTCTGTGACGTTTCCTGCAAGTTCATTATGGAGGCAGAGCGCCACTCTGTGAACATGGCGCTTAGAGAGCACATTGTGGACGAAGGATTTGCCCCGCCTGCCCATCAGTCGATGATCAAGAATCTGGAAGAGTACGGACATCCAGAAGGGAAAATAGAGAATCCAGCTTCAAGTTGGGCCAAAGACCTGGGACTGAAGATACTGCCAGACGAGAGTGCTCCGGTCCTCTTATTTACAGGCTGTCTGCAGTGCAGTGATCCTGGAGCCGCTGATGTCGCCCGCAAGTTTGCACGCCTTCTGAAGCACGCAGGTGTGGATTTCGGTATTATGCGGGATGAAACGAGCTGCGGACTGCCAGCTTACTGGACGGGACACAGAGATACTTTCACAAAAACGGCAAACCGTCTCGTAAATCTACTTGACGATATGAAAATCCAAACGGTTGTTACCGTGTCAGGTTCATGCCTGGGAGCTCTACGTTCAAAGTATCCCGAGTATGCCAGGGCTCCCAAGGCCCGGGTACTGCACGCAACTGAGTTGCTGGCCCAATTGATAAAAGACCGCCGTTTGCGCCTGCCTAAGCCGGTGAAGCGTAAGGTGACATATCACGATCCTTGCTATCTTGGCCGCCAGAGTGAAGCACCTCTCACATGGAAAGGCGAGTACAAGGTAACCCACGGGTGCATGACTTACACCGACCCCCCTAAGGAGATCAACCGAGGTGTGAATGGAGTATACGATGCGCCGCGGCAGATACTCCGTGCCATAAAAGGGCTCGATTTTATCGAAATGTATCGGATCCGTGAATACTCATATTGCTGCGGTGGAGGTGGCGGAGTCCCCCTGGCATATCCAGATTTAGCACGCTCAGCAGCCCTCGATCGGCTGGGAGAAGCGATAGACGTAGGGGCTGAATGTCTTGTCACCGCATGCCATCACTGCAGAGCGAATCTGTCTAAACCCCAGCAGTCTTTGGAAAAACCGCTGCTTCCGGTTATCGATATCATTGACCTGGTATTCGAGGCTGCGGATATCGATTGAGGTGAGTTGAAGATTGATACCCGGTTCTGAACTTGGCGAACGCCTGCGGTCTGTTTTGCGCGAGGGTAGCTTCAGTGACGATCCCAAAGATATCGCCACTTTTCAACTATCCAATCCTGTCATAGACTCAGCCATAAAGCCCTCTCATATAGTGCGCCCTTCAAAAGTGGACGAGCTACAAGAACTATTACGGCTAGCTAATAAATCTGGTCTGAATCTGACGGTGGCCTCCTCTACAGGCAACCATAGCAAGGGCGGGTTCGCAGCAACGAAGGAAAATATCCTAATAGACCTGTCTCCATGGAAGCAGATTCCCTGGATCAACAGGAGAAACAGGGTCTGCCTAATTGAACCCGGCGTTACCTACGGAGAGCTACTGCAGGCCCTTCAGCCACATGGAATGACCATCTCCATGCCATTGTCACCCCGAAGTGGCAAGAGCGTCATCGCATCGGTAATGGATCGGGAACCGACTTCATGGCCCAATAGACAGTGGGACATCGGTGACCCGGTAGCAAGCACGGAGTTCATTTTCGGAAACGGAGAGATATTCCGCACTGGCGCTGCAGGCGGGCCTGGAACACTCGAGCAGCAGCGTGCTGTGGGAGGCGCGCAGAAATCTTCCGCTGGACCGTCTCAAACAGATTTTCACCGTGTTATCCAGGGTTCTCAGGGTACTATGGGCGTCGTTACGTGGATTACAATGCGCGCAGAGCTGAGACCGACCATCGAACAACCTTTCCTTCTCGGTGCCGATTCACTTTTAGAATTGATTCCATTTATCTACGAGGTTCAACGGCAGTGGTTGGGGGAGCATTCCTTTGTTCTCAATCACACCGCGGCGGCTATGCTCATGAGTGCGCAGGGCGGCGGTGACTTCGAAGCTATACGTAGCTCGCTGCCTCGATATATCTGTCTGCAGAGCATAGCGGGATTCGAAAGAATGCCCAGGAAACGGGTCGAATATCAGCGCAAGGACATCGAATCTATCGCCAACAAGAACAAGCTGAGCATGACCACGTCTCAGGGTAGGATTGCAGCAAAGGCCCTGCTGGATATAGCAACACGTCCATGTGGCGAAATTGACTGGCGCCATCGTTTGAGGGGGCACTGCCTTTCCCTGTTCTTCCTGACGACCCTTGATAGGGTGTCCGGGCTTGTAGATACCTTCATCAATCTGGCTGGAAAACGTGCCGTAGAAAAAGAGCGTATCGGATTATATATCCAGCCTGTAGTGCAAAACCACGCCTGCCATGTGGAGCTCATGTGCCCATTCAAGCCCGGAGTACCAAGCGACATCGAGGTCATGCGTAAACTCGAAAAGGAATCAGTTGTGAGATTGGCAGAGAGTGGGGCCTTTTTCAGCAGACCGTATGGCTCGGCCGGCGAGGTAGTATTCAAACAAAGCCCTTTGAACCATGAGGTGTTGAGAAAAGTGAAGGGGATATTTGATCCCAACAGGGTATTGAACAATGGCAAATGGGGGCTTTGATATGATTTACTCACGGAAAACGGGAGTGACAGAGAAGGTGCAGGTATGATCACCGAAAAAGAGACTAAAGCACTTCAGGATATAGTCGGCCATGAGTGGGTATCCACTGCTCCCTGCATGATGGATACCTATTCCCTTTACATGAATCCAGAGACCGTGGTAACAGATGGCTCGACATGGCTCCCCCGTCCCGTCGCTGTTGTGCTGCCCGAGACCACACAGCAGATTCAGGAGATCATGCGTTTCTGCAATACGACTCACCTCATGGTTAAACCGCTATCGACAGGATTTCACGCTGTATGTGCCGCCTCAAGGGATCGCGTGATAATCCTCGATCTCAAGCGTATGAACAAGATCATTGATATTGATGCCAAAAACCAGGTCGCTATCATCGAGCCCTATGTACGCGCCATTGACCTGCAGACAGAGATTTTCAAGCATGGACTAACTGTTCACACCGTGTCCTCAGGTTCCAATCATTCTATTCTGGCGTCCACCACAGCCGCATGGGGCTACGGTGCAAGTGGACCATCGACTAGCTACAGCGGTCGTAATCTGCTGGGTGTAGAATGGGTATTGCCCACCGGCGAAGTGCTGACCCTTGGCAGCGGCGGGGTTGGCGCAGGCTGGTTTACCGCTGATGGCCCCGGGCCTTCGCTGCGAGGCATTATGCGTGGTTTTCAAGGGACCTTCGGAGGACTCGGAGTTTTCACAAAATGTGCTGTGAAACTGTACAAGTGGAATGGACCGGCCCAATGGGAAGTCCACGGAAAATCCCCGGTCTACGTTCTCGATAAACTGCCGGAAAGAATGGCGATGAATGTGCACGCGTTCCCATCAGGCAAGGCTATGAGGGACGCCGGCTACAAGCTCGGTGAGGCTGAGATTGAGTTCGCCTGTTTCCGCACTCCCATGTTCTTCACTGCTCTCGGTATGACCGAGAATAATGAAGAACTCAAGGTTGCGTTGGAAAGTGGTGTCTTTCATAAAATAATGCACCATGTAATGGTCAACTCGGTTATCGGTTACTCGGATGGTGAATTCAAGTGGAAAATGGCAGCGATGAAACAGATAATGAAGGAAACAGGCGGCGTAAGAATACCTATGTACATTAAAATAACGCCGAGAATGTTGCGTATCGCCGGCCCTCTATTGAAACATGTGAAAGACCCACTCGCAATTGTGCGCCGTTTCCCAGTCTTACAGGATATGATCCACAGCATCCCCCTGGGAAAACAGCAAAAGCTGGTGCAGGATTCCAGATTATTCTGGCTGCTGGTGCGGAATGCCGTCAACACACAGGCAACCTTCCGCCCCTCTCAGGGGATGTCCACAATGTTGGGTTCGTTTGACACCTGGGATATGGGGGTCACTCAAGCAGAATGGATTGCTCAAGCGAAACAGAAGTACATAGAAAAGGGAATCTTCCTCGACGACGGCCGTGATTTGGGCTGTGGTGGCACATTTGAAAATGCTCATCTCGGGTATCTGGAAGGTATCTACTTGTATGCCTCTGGAGACCCCCAAGCGGTAAGAGCTTCCGCAGAAATAATAGAAGCTGGCTGCAATGCGGCGATCGAGCAAGCGATGGGAATCCCGATTGCTGCGTTCGGTTGTGAGATGAATAAGCGCTTTGGCCCGGCCTGCCGTAACTATCCAAAATATATGAGCAAGATAAAGAAGGCATTAGATCCGAATACCGCCTCAGACCCCTTCTTCTACGCTGAACCAGAGGACGATCAAAAGTCATGATAGATTTCAGGGCATCTGATGAAAAGGAGAGGGTAATCCATGATTGACAAGGGAAAGCCTCCGGTCAGAGAAGGGTGGACAGGGCCTGGCAGACGCGATATCACAATAACGCCGCTTAAACCTGAAGAAGACGGCCTTCATATCGACATGCGCAAGAAAGGCATGTACGAGTGGTGGTACTTCGACGCACATATGGAAACCGGTCACACGATCGTGGTATTTTTCCACGCAGCAAACCCCAACCCCGGAGCAGCAGGCAAAACCGGTGTGGAAATCACCCTGCTCAGACCGGATGGTAGCAAGACCCAGAAATTCGTGCCATACAGCAAATCAATTTTCGCCGCTTCTCGTGACCGGGCTGATGTCAAAATTGGCGAGAACTATCTGAGGGTCCAACAATTGCCCGGAGAGCTACCTGTCTATGAGGTCTATGTGAAGGAAAAAGACCTTGGCTGCCATCTCACATATAGAGCTGAGGTAAATGGTTGGAAACCCGGGACAGGCGTTTCTCACTTTGGGGATATGGGCTACTTTGCATGGGTAGTTCCCTTTGCGAGGGCTTCCGTAGAGGGAACAGTCACAGACGGGAATCATACGATACAGGCCAAGGGCGTTGGCTACCATGATCACAACTGGCTGGATTTCCAGTTCCAGAGAATAATCGACTACTGGATGTGGGGACGAATCTATTCACCACGCTATACCGTATCCTACGCTTTCATCCAGTGCAATCGTAAGATGGGCAACCATGCGGTCAAGGTCCTGATGATGGCTGATGGAAGAGAAGTAGTACTCAGCACAGGAGAGTTCGACTTCATCAAGGAGGATTTTGAGTACAATTCGAGAGCTAAACATAGCTATCCCAAGAAGCTTGTCATCAGGGTTCCGGATGAACTTGAGATAAACCTCAGTGTCAAAGATATCTTGGAAAGCCAAGATATGCTTGAGAACTTCAGTTTGCCTCTCAGGCTCATCGCAAAGTATTTATTGCGACTGAGGCCGGGCTATTTCAGGCTCGCATCCAATTTCGAGATAAGTGTGACTCGCGGTGGAGGAACCAACAAGGAAACGGCGACGGCACTTCACGAGATCGTCCTGTTTCGTTCTGCAGAATAGATACTTCTTGCCTTATGGCGGCGGATTCAGTAAGGGTAAAGAGTTCGGCATCAGGGAAAATGAGGCACATAGTAGGCATAGGCATAGGATAAGGGACACTTCAGAGCTTACTCCCGCAATTTGACATCAAGAAGGTAACTGGAGATTCCACATATTATCCCCGTTTGGAGCAGTGTAGCAACGGAGTTAATCTAAGCAAAAGGAGAGGCGTGGACAAAAATAAAATCGGGGAGGTGAGATTTGAACTCACGACCTCCACGTCCCGAACGTGGCGCGCTATCCAAGCTGCGCTACTCCCCGGCTCATTGACATAAAATATTATTGCCGTAATGGGGCGCTCGGCGTCCCGAACGCTGCGCGCTAAACCAAGCTGCGCTAGGCCCCGATGCCCCCGATTATAGCTCAATAGCCTACGTATAGCAACGAGACACAGTTGAGGGGTATGGCTAGTATTGGCAATCAGTTATAGAAATGAGACATAAGTCACAGACCGGGACCCTTATTTTCATATAGGCTATGACTATGCTAATTTTGTCGCGGTATTAGAGATGGCAAATAAAACTTGGAGGGGGTGCCCAGAATGATGGCGAAATTCAAGTGCAGTATTTGTGGGTATGTCTACCTGCCTACGGCGGGGGACAAAGAAAGAGACATAGAACCAGACACTCCATTTGAAGACCTACCTGAAGAATGGAGCTGCCCCCATTGTGGAGCGCCTCAGGGGAAGTTCCATAAGCATGAGCCGGTTTGTCGTAGCTAACTTTTGATTATCTTGAAGTAGCTTCCCGCCAAATGTTGCAGACAGTGATTTACATGCCCTTTGCCATGTGATAAAATGGAAGATGGTGAATTGCGAGTCTAAATACCTCACGCTAAAGGAGTGAAGATGGCCGACAAAAAGAGTATAGACCCAGTAGTAGTCGAAATGCTCAAAAAAGCTGAAGATGAGGGTGTTTCCACGGCTTTCAAGCGAGCTGACGAAACCAAGCCCTGTCCCATAGGACATGAAGGGAATTGCTGCAAGATTTGCTTTATGGGCCCATGCCGTTTAACTGGTAAAACTACGGTAGGCATTTGCGGTGCCACGAAGTCAACTGTATCAGCCAGAAATCTAGCCCGCATGTGCGCAGGCGGGGCGGCTGCCCACTCCGACCACGGGCGTGGCATGGCTTTGACGCTGCTGGCTGCCGCCGAGGGCGAGGCACCTGACTATTGTGTGAAGGATGAGAGGAAGCTAAAGAGAGTAGCTGGCTACCTGGGCGTGCCGGTGGATGGGCGAAGTACAAACGAGATTGCCGCAGACGTGGGCAAGATAGCCCTCGCCGAGTTCGGTCGTCAGCAAGGGGAATTGATTTATACCCATAGGGCTCCCCCCAAGCGTCAGGCCATCTGGCACAAGTTGGGTATTACACCGCGAGGCATTGACCGCGAAATCGTGGAGACACTACACCGCACGCATATGGGCGTTGACCAGGATGCTGAACATATTCTGGATCATGCCATGCGCGCTGCTCTGGCTGATGGTTGGGGCGGCTCTATGCTCAGTACCGATATCAGCGACATACTGTTCGGTACCCCGGGCCCGATAGCGTCGGGGTCTAACTTCGGCGTGCTCCGCGAGGACGAGGTAAACGTTGTCATTCATGGTCACGAGCCTACGCTCTCCGAGTTGATTGTAGCTGCCGCCAGCGACCCCGAGATTATCGATTACGCCAAATCTAAGGGCGCCAAGGGAGTGAACCTCGCCGGCATCTGCTGCACTGCCAACGAGGTCCTGATGCGACAGGGCGTGCCTCTGCTGGGTAACTTCCTGGCTCAGGAGTTATCAATTCTTACCGGTGCTGTGGATGCTATGGTGGTGGATATCCAGTGCATCATGCAGGGTCTTGTGGAGACTGCCAAGAACTATCATACCAAGATAATTACCACTTCCCCCAAGGCAAAGATCGAGGGTGCGACCCACATCGAGTTCGAAGAGCATAAAGCGATGGAGATCGCTAAGACTATTCTCCGCACCGCTATTGACAACTATCCCAAGAGGGGCAAGGTGCATATCCCCGATATCCAGGACCACCTGGTCGCTGGCTTCTCCCATGAATATATTGCCTATATGCTGGGTGGCAGTCTGCGCGAGTCCTTCCGTCCTTTGAACGATGCTATTATGGCGGGGCGCATACGCGGCGCTGCCGGCGTGGTTGGCTGCAACAATCCCCGGGTGACTCATGACGACCCGCATCTGTACATTGTTCAGGAGCTGATCAAGAACGACATTCTGGTGGTTACCACTGGATGTAACGCCATAGCCTGCGCCAAGGCTGGCCTACTTACTCCCGAGGTCATGGAACAGTGCGGTCCCGGCCTCAAGGAAATCTGCCAGACCATAGGTATCCCGCCGGTGCTGCATATGGGCTCCTGCGTCGACAATACCCGTATTCTGACCGTACTATCACAGTCAGCCTGCGAGGGTGGTCTGGGCGAGGATATCAGCGACCTGCCTGTGGCTGGATTCGCTCCGGAGTGGATGTCTGAGAAGGCGATATCCATTGGCATCTACTTCGTAGCCTCCGGTGTTACGACCTGGATGGGTGTGGGTTCACCGGTTGGCGGAAGCCCTGAGGTCACCAAGATAATAACCGATGGCTGGAAGAAGAAAGTCGGCGCATCCTTCTACTTCGAACCGGACCACAAGAAAGCAGTGAAGGATGCCATAGCTCACATTGATGATAAGAGAAAGGCGCTCAAGCTAGAGGAGTACAGCCCGACCAAGTACGCTCAGAGCACGACCTATCTGCCCGGCGATTACTTCTCTCCTGAGAAGCACGGCGCGTATTCGCTGAAGTAAGATAGTTTAGCTTAGTAAATGCTGGAGGGGCTCGTCCTTCCGCAGGAAGGACGAGCCCCTTTGTTTTACCTCTCTACGTTTCGTTGCGACCCGCCGGTGCTATAGAACCAATCTCCATAGTCTATTCTATATAGTATTGCGATAGTATTGCGACTACTGTTTTCGGCTTGCTGTGGATGTTATCATCCACAGCCTGAAATAATTCAATTGTAGGGGCAATTCATGAATTGCCCCTACGCTTCCGCTTGACAAAGCCCCTCTTGCCATGTTAGAAATCAGCGCACAAGGGCAGTTTATTCTTATCAATCAATAAAAGTAAGGAGGCGACTAGATGGCTAAATCTGAAAAGGGTAAGGCAGCAATTTATAAAGGGCTGGGCCATCCTATGGAGATTGTCGAATATCCGGTGACCGACCCGGAGCCAGGTGCCATCCTGGTCAAGATGAGGAGAGCAAATATTTGTGGCTCAGACCTCCATATGTGGCGTGGTGATGTCGACCTTGCTGCCTTGGGACAGCCGCTGCCAGCGATTCTGGGACATGAGATGATAGGCACAGTCGCCAAGCTGGGACAAGGCGTAACCACCGACTCGGCAGGCCAGCCCCTGGCTGAGGGAGACAGGGTAGTCTATCGATACTTCGTCCCCTGCGGACGCTGCAAAGCATGCCTGAAGGGGAACGATGCTGCTTGCCCCAATGCCTACCTCACCGTGGTAAACCCCAGCGAGCCGCCTCCTCACTTCCGTGGGGCCTATGCGGAGTATTATTATCTCATGCCCAATCAGACCGTTTTTAAAGTACCCGATGACCTGACTGACGAGATGGCGGCCCCTGCCAACTGCGCCCTTTCTGAGGTTATCTACGGCCTGGAGAAGGTAAAATTTAGCTTCGGGGAGACCATCGCCATCCAGGGAGCGGGGGGGTTGGGCATCTATGCTACCGCTGTAGCCAAAGACATGGGGGCGGCGAAGGTTATTGTTATAGATGGCATCGATGAGCGCCTGGAGCTGGCCAAAGCCTTCGGCGCCGACGAAGTGATAGACATGAAGGAATACAAAGAGCCCTACGAGCGATCGGCCAGAGTGAAAGAGCTAACCGGCGGATGGGGAGCGGATGTCGTCGCCGAGCTTGTGGGCTTCCCCCGGGTTATCCCTGAAGGCCTGGACATGTTAGGCAACGGAGGGCGCTATCTGGAGATCGGCAACGTCAGTCCTCTGAAGACCGTTGAGCTAGACCCTGCCATGCTGGTTATCAGCGGCAAAAGCATTGTGGCTGTCGCTCTCTATACCGCCGAAGCCCTGAAGAAAGCACTTGACTTCTTGAGTCGCTCCAAGGATAGATATCCCTTCGAAAAGATACTCTGCTGTACATATCCCCTGGAGCAGATCGAGAAGGCTTTTACAGAGCAGGACAAGGGGCTCGCTACCCGGACCAGCATAGTTCTCTAGCCTGCACTGGGAGCTATCGAAATTTATGTAGGGGCAGACCGATGCGTCTGCCCTGATTACTTCAGTGCCCTTGACGTCACAGAGCAGACCATCTAAAATGGCATCCATGAAACGGTCACCAGTCCAGTATGTCATAGTCGCCGTCATATTGCTCGCAGCGGTGGGCATACTGGCTGCCCTGGCAGTAACAAAGTTATGGACGGCATTCCTGGCTATTGCCATCCTCTTCGTGCTCTCGTTTGTGTTCCTCTCCGACATTTCAGGTGGACAAGAAAGCTCCAGGTAATTCTGTCAACTTTCTGGAGTTGGCAGGAAAATCCTTGAGCTCTATCATCCCCACGTATCGCCTTCCAGTGTTTTTCGCCTATGTAAGGCATCCTGCCAGCACAGGAGTTTGAGGAAGCACCTCCTCATCGAGTTGAGGCAGGAAAGTGGCTTGTTTCTCGGAGGGAAGCATGCCCTGAAACCAGATAAAGGGAGTCGCTCGTTTGGTCACCACTTGCATCTTCTTCAGTTGCTCCACCGAGGAAATACTGTGGCCTTTACGTGCTTCGATTATTCTGCTGGCAGATACTGGCCCGATACCCGGGACACGGAGAAGCTCATCGTAGCTGGCTCTGTTAACGTCTACAGGAAAAAGCCAGGGCTGTCTCTGCGCGATAAGAAGCTTGGGGTCTTTTGTTATAGGGAGATTACCCTTCTCTCCCAGAGCCAGTTCGATCTCCTGAGGGGAGAACCGGTAGACCCTGAGCAGCCAGTCTACCTGATACAACCGGTGTTCGCGATGTGGTGAGGTGGGGCTGTGGTCTTCCAGCGGCGAGCGCCATACCGGGGAGAATGCACTGAAATAGACCCTTCTCAACTCCAGCTCGTTGTATAACGCGCTGGTAGTATGTAAAATATCACGGTCTGTCTCGCCGGCGGCACCCACCACGAACTGGGTTGTCTGCCCTGACCTCACCAGCCCTTCGTTGTTTGACATAACCTGCTTTATCCAGCGCATTCGTTCCACGATTCCCTGATGTAGATTCTTCTTTGAGCTCAATCTGGCCAGATGGTGGGCGGTCGGAGCCTCCATGTTGAGCGATACCCTGTCCGCCAGCCTGCAGCCAGCCTCCACGCAGTCGAAGGGAGCCCCGGGTAGAATCTTGAGGTGGATATATCCCTTGAACTCGTAGCGTTGGCGCAGGATTTCCACGACATTTACCATTTTTTCCTGCGTTCTGGAAGCGCTGCCTGCTATGCCGGAGGAAAGGAACAGGCCTTTCACCAGCCTCTTGGCATGGAGTTCCATGAACAGCTTGGCTAGCTCGTCGGGCTGGAAGGCAAATCTGGGGCAATCCCTGCCGCTCTGATTGGCGCAATAAGCGCAGTCATTAACGCAGACATTGGTCAGCAGGACTTTAAATAAGGGAGTCGTGCCGCCGCCGGGCAGAGCTGCCCTGTATATGAAGCGTAGGGGAGAGCGGCCGGAGTAGCCGCTGGTCATGCCCGCGCTGTAGCTGCAGACATCGAATTGTGCGCCGCCCACCAGCGTTTCTAGCCTGTCTGAACGGTTCATCTTCTACCTGACATGGTTCTTGGTACTATTGAAGCATCTTCCAGTTAATTTATGTCACGCTGGCAGCCATTGTCTGCCTCACCTGGCGGTTCACGCCGCTGATGTTCATCCGGAATTTCAGCAGTTCGCGGCTTACACCGTAAATTTCGCAAGCCTTGTTGTCGCTCATCCCTGCTCGCTTAATGAAAAGGAGGACCTCTCTGGGCAGTAACAGGGCGTTGGCAAGACATGATGCCTCTTCTTCCTGGGTCTGGTCATAAGTTCTCAGCATAATCTGGCCGTTTTGTGACAGGAATATCTTACCCGGCTCGTGGCCGATAAGGATGTGCGACAACTCATGCATTATGTCGCTGGATTGTCGGGCTTTGGAATGAGAGGAGTTGTAGATTACTGCATCTACTCCGGCAAAAGATACGGTGACTGCCGACCAGGAGTTTCTTTCCTTTCTAAGTAGCACTACGCGTGCTTCCGGTGAAAGTCCCCGGATGTCGATAGGTTTCCAGAGCAAAACATTGAGGTGCTTGGCTAAGGCTTCGGGCTGCAGAGGGGCTGTCCTTGGCAAACCAAGTTCCGTGCGTAACTGGAGGGACACATTTTCACACCAGGTTTTGAAACCTCTTTCCAACATTTCAACTTCCTATTATTTTCTGTGGCTCTCTGAGATCATGCGCTGTGCCGCCAGGATCATTTCTGCCAGTGCTTGAGCGGCTTCCGGACTTTGATTTTTATCGGCACGCAGATGGGCGGAAATGACGCTATCTTGAGGCAAGCTTGAGCTCAGAACCTCGCTCTTGCAGCCCAGTACCTCGCCCGGGTCTATCCTCAGCCACTTGCAGATTTTGGAGAAGGTATCCAGGTCAGGTAGTTTGCCGTTTTCCACCCTGGATAGCGTTGCTGGACTGATTCCTATTTCGCGAGCAACCTCGCGGATACCCCCCTTGCCCCTTCTATCCCTTAGCAGTTGCCCTATATTACTCAGCGCAACTTTTGCCACTACACACCTCCTGTTTAACATCTGAAACCAGATTTGACAAGAGCAACAGCATTTTGGAGGGCATTGTATCATATGTGAAACAATTTTGCAATACTAAGGCGGAGGCAATTGCGAAATGGGTAATTTGTAGGGGCGGGTTTCAAACCCGCCCTCAAGCGTGAACTGTTAACCGAACCCGCCATCTTTCCTTGAGGCTGATATAGGGCTGCTGTCCGAGGACGAGATGGCGTAGGTGCAGACCGACGTGTCTGCCCTGATTGGGTTGCAAGGGCTACATTCTAATCGCATTCCCCACAGAAAGAAAAATGTGATGCCCAGATAGTTAGTAACACTTGACAAATTGTTATACATATATTACAATAAGTAAAGTTAACTATACATGGAGGTTTCAATCATGAGTAGGAGATGGTTTCGTATTTGTGGTGCTGCCATCACTGTGGCAATGGTAGCTTTGCTCGGCTGGTCTATAGCAACTGAAAATGCAGTGGTACCGATACCCACAGTGCTTGGTGCTGTAGTGCTGCTATATCTACTCAGGAGACAGGTACAGGATGTAGTGCAAGACGAGAGGAACTACAGAATTAGTGAGAAAGCATCGAGGTTTGCCATACAAGTTTTCGCATTGATAACAGCGATTACCGGCATTACCTTGACCGCAGTGAGTACTGATGACTCTCCTCTCTTTAGAGATGTAGGGCTCACATTAGCCTTTTGCGCTTGTGGTCTCTTGGTTCTATATTTGATCTCATATGCCTACCATAGTAGAAAAAGTTAGGAAGCATTCAGGAAAATGAAGAACAAATTGAAAGTCTATAGAGCGATGCACGACCTGACCCAGGATGCACTGGCGCAGAAGCTGGGTATAACGAGACAAACAGTGCTCTCCATTGAAAAAGAGAAGTACGACCCTTCTTTGGAACTCGCTTTCAAGATTGCGAATCTATTTAATGTCACCATAGAGGACATTTTCTCCTATCGGACAAACAAGGATGATACCTAGCCATACCAAGTAGCTCAGCCGTTTGTAATGAGCATGGTCGAATCCTCAGCAATCATGCCAATGCCTCCCTGTTAGCGCTTCATGCTGCCCTGAGGGTGACTGGCATCGTAATACCGGAGCTTAAACAAAGTAGCCTGAATTAACCCTTATTCTGAATAGATGAGATGTCAACGCAAACACTGGCATGGTCACACACGTCCAGCATCAAGCATTGCGCGCATAGAGGCCGACCGAAATTGCATATTTGGTCTGCCAGGTCTAACAGGTTAGCATTGTACTGAGCTGCATTGCGATCGGGCAGCAGTGCCTCACCAATAGCCTGGATAAGCCCTCGCGGTGGTTGAGCCGGGAGGCTGTTGCAGAAGAGCCGGGACAACATTCTCGATACGTTGGAATCAATGACTGCCAAATGAAAGCCATAGCCGAAGCACATGATAGCATTGACATTATAGGGCTGAAGTCCCAGAGCTCGGAGTGCGTAGGAATCGCTTGGCACTTTTGCTATCCCCTTATTCAGTAGGTCCTGGATTACTGCCTTAATGAAAGCCCCATATCGTTTCATGTAAGAAAAGTCAAGGGCTTTTGCTAACTCGTCTTCATTTGCTTCGGCTAATGCGTTTAAGGAGGGGAAGCGGCGAAGGAAAAGACGATATACACGGCTAGCGACGGCGTATGTAGTCTTGCCGATTAATATTTCGCCGATAAGGACTTCATAAGGAGTGCTTCCGGCGCGACGCCATGGGTAACGAGCAATACTGCCACCTGCCCAGGAGAGCACACCGTCTTGAATACGTCCCTTCTTTGTCCCCAGAGCCTCCGTCAGTTTTTGCAGCGATTGTGATTCCTTGGTAACAGTCGGCCTCTCCATCATCCACCCCCTCTTAATAAACGGGAATGACAGCCTATATCCTGCTTGCTAGAGTATCCCATGAACTATTCTGAGGACACAGCAAATGCAATCGTACTTGGTAAGTGGGTCTGCTCCTCAGTGGAAGCAGAGCAAAAACCACGAAGTGAGGGTGACGCGGGAGGTTCGTGCTGGGCTAATATAAATCACTAAAGGCAGCATGTCAAGGATTCTGGGGAAGATTTTTGCCCCTGCGTACTATCATAAATTCCTCTCCCTTGACGGGAGGGGCTAGGTGAGGGTGAAGCACCTATAAAACGAACGGCATTGTGTTTCTGTAGGGCGAGTAGTTGCCCAATTTATTGGGCGGTTATTGCCTGATGAATCAGGCAACTACAAAAGCTATTAGAATCGTCCCTGGTCTGTGATAAGTAGGGGCAGACCCAAGTGTCTGCCCTGGAGGAACAAGGGCGAACACATGGGTTCGCCCCTACGTGTTGGGGAAGCCGAGCCCTCTTTCCTTGAGGCTGATGTAGCGCTGCTGGCCGATGATGAGGTGGTCGAGCACTTCGATGTCGAGGAGCTTGCCTGCTTTCACAATCTGCTCGGTGACCTTGATGTCCTCGGGACTGGGTGTGGGGTCTCCCGAAGGGTGATTGTGCACCACCACCAGGGCGGGGCAGTTTTCTCGCACCGCTTCTTTGAAAAGCTCGCCTACCTTTATCAGCGATGTGTTGACATTGCCTTTATAGACGCGGGGGACAGCGAGCACCTGATTTTTGGTATTGAGCAGCACCAGCCGCAGCTCTTCCTGTTCCAGAAAGCTCATCTCCGCCTGCAGAAGGTTGGCGATGTCAGCGGGTGACTTGACTACCAGGCGTTCCTCCGGTTGAGTTGATGCCAGCCTGCGCCCTAATTCCAGTGCAGCTTGAAGCTGGCACGCCTTTACCTCTCCCAGGCCATGCTCCTGACAGAGCTCACCGAAACCAGCTCTGGACAGCCCCGCCAGACCACGGAACTTGGTGAGCAATCTTGCTGAGAGGTTGAGCACGCTCTCTGAGGCGGCGCCGGTGCGCAGTATGATTGCCACAAGCTCGCTGTTGGATAATGAGGCAGCACCGTATTGCTTGAGGCGTTCCCTGGGGCGCTCCGCGGTCGGGAGTTCCCTGATGAGTGGGTAGTATTCCACCTTTTCCCCCTTCCGCCGTGAGCTTTCAGCCGTGCGTGTAGGGGCACGGTGCACCGTGCCCCTACTTGTGTCTAACTCACAGGATTTTTCGAACTGAGGTTACTTAACCTCGACAGTGGCGCCTGCTGCGGTGAGCTTCTCCTTAATGGTAGCTGCTTCCGCCTTGTTCACGCCCTCTTTTACTGTCTTGGGAGCAGCCTCAACCAGCTCTTTGGCTTCCTTCAAGCCCAGCGTTGTTACCTCGCGCACTGCTTTGATAACGCTGATCTTGTTGGCGCCCACTTCTTTGAGTGTCACGGTAAATTCAGTCTGTTCCTCGACAGGGGCAGCGGCAGGGGCACCGGCGGCTGCGCCGGCAGCAGCGGCACCGGGTGCAGCGGCCATCATCGGTACGGCGGCGCTGATCCCGAATGTCTCTTCCAGCGCTTTGACCAGCTCCGAAAGCTCAAGTACGGTCATTTCCTTTATCGCCGCAATGACTTCATCTTTGGTCAGCGTCTTCGTAGTTTCCTTCTTGGCAGCGGGAGCGCGCTTCTTGTGTGCCTTTTCCTCCTCTGCTGCTACTGCACCGGCCTCTTCCTTCTGTGCTTCTACATTCTTCTCGGCGGATTCCTCATTAGGCATTTTCCATTCCTCCCATTTGTTGAATTCTAGCATTTAATAGTGCACCCAGGGCACGTAAGTTGGCGCTGAGTACATTGTGTAGTGAATAGATAGGACTCTGCAGCACCCCGAGCAATCTCGCCCTCATGACATCTATCGGAGGCAGGGTGGCAAGACTGTATATTTCCTGGGGGCTGAGCACCCGTACATCAAGTATACCGCCCTTAATAGTGAGAGCAGTCTTCGAGGCCCGGGCATAAGTGGAAAGAGCTTTTGCTAGTTGAGTTGCATCCCCCTGACATAAGGCAAGCGCTATCGGGCCCTGGAAGTACTGGGAAAGCCCGGGTTTGCCCGCCTTCTCAGCGGCGAATTTAGCCAGGGTGTTTTTGACCACATGAAATTCGGCGTTCATCTCACGAAGCTGGCGTCGAAGCTGCGACATCTCTGAGACCGATAGTCCACGGTATTCAGCGGCGATTATGAACTTGTTCTGAGAGAGCAGTTCGGTTAATTGCTCCACAATCTCGGCTTTCTTTTCCGTAGGCATGCTTTCTGTCCTCCATAAAAAGAGAGTCCTTATGCCTGCAACATAAGGACCCTTCGTCTCTTCAGTAAAGTTGCTTCGGCAGGCATAAGATTAAGCCACTTAGGCACCCGCTGTCTTCAGCGTTATTCAATTGTGTATAGTCTAAATCAAAATTCTCAATTATGCAAGTTTACTATCAGAGGGTTCTCAATTAATCTCTCTTCAACCCCCTGTAGTCCCCCAGTCTTGGGGGACTTAGGAAGCTGGGGTCTGGTTAAACACTCTTGACGTGACCAGTTTTAGCGGCCGGGGACACCGAAAATGCCCATGCTGCACATAAAAGTGCCTGGGTGTCCTCCCTGGTTGTGAGCAATTCCCAGTTGAACATCCTTAAGCTGACGGGAGGGCTCTTGGGCCTTGCCCTGGACTTGCTTGTAAATCTCGTATACCTCTCTGACACCGCTGGCTCCCACAGGGTGGCCGAATGACTTAAGCCCGCCGCCAGCGTTGAAAGCCACCTCACCATCCAATGCGAACGTGCCGGCTTCGATATCATACTTGGCTTTTCCTCTCTCACAGAAGCCCATGGCCTCATAACACATCAGCTCAGCGATGGAGAAGCAGTCATGGCACTCAACAATGTCTATCTCTTTTCGCGGGTTCTTTATCCCAGCTTGTTGATACGCCTGCTGAGTCGCTCTGTAAGTCTCTTCCCAGTGCACCCAGTCGTATGTTGTCATCATCTTGCCGCAGCCAGGGCCTGCTGAATTACCTAGAGCCTTGACGGTGATGTAATCCTGTCTGAACTTCTTGGCATCCTCGGCACGGCAGAGAATAGCGGCCGCTGCGCCGTCGGTTACACCGCAGCAATCGTAGAGTCCCAGCGGCCAGGCGATTATGGGAGCATTCAATGCCTGGTCCAGTGTTATCTCGCGCCGCAAGTGTGCTTTGGGGTTGCGAGCCCCGTTATAATGGCTCTTCACCGAAATCATAGCCAGGTGTTTTTTCTCAGCCCCATATTGGGCGAAATACCTGGTGGCTGCCAGGGCGTAGCGTCCCGGGGGCGTCGCCTGGATTCCGAACACAGGATGTACGCCGCCCATCGGCTCTCCGGAGCCCAGGCCTCCGACGCCTCTGTCCTTGGTCTTTTCAAAACCGACGCAAAGAACGAGGTCGTAAGCCTTAGATATTAGTGCGTAAGTAGCCCCTCTAATGGTTTCCAGGCCGGTGCCGCAGAGGTTCTCCACCCTGACGATAGGTATATAGTCTAGTTTAAGCGGATAAGCCAGGCTCTGGCCTCCGGCGAAGCCAAGCGTGCCGGACCATGCTGCCTGAATATCTTTGGGCCCAACCCCAGCGTCCTCGAAAGCCTCAGAGGTCGCTTCGACAACAAGGTCCCAGGCGCTACAGTCCCAGCGCTCCCCGAATTTGCTGCAGCCCATGCCTACTATGGCAACTTTATCTTTAATGCTTTCCATCTTTCACCTTCCTTAGGCTCCCCTCAAAGGGCGGCACTTCCAGTAGTAGTTGCGGATGCCTCGTTCGCTGTGCATCCATCTGAAGGTAAGCTCTACTGGCATCTCGTATTCTACCTTATCGGGGTCGCGGTCTGTCATCTGGGCGTAGAATCTCCCGCCCTCATCGAAGTCGATGATGCACAGGATAATAGGTGAATCGAGGCTGGGGCCCAGGTTGTCTTTGCTGTAGGTGAATAGCTTGCCCCTTCTATCAGCGAGACGGATTTCCTCGAACTGGTCCTTGCTCTGGCAGTACATGCAAATCCGCTGCGGCGGGAAGTTGATATTGCCGCAGACTAGGCATTTGCCGCCGCAGCAGTTGAGGTTCCACTTGCGGTCTCGCCATGAGACAGTGGCAGCCGATTGATTTTC
This sequence comes from Dehalococcoidia bacterium, assembly GCA_014874385.1. Classification (GTDB taxonomy): domain Bacteria; phylum Chloroflexota; class Dehalococcoidia; order SZUA-161; family SZUA-161; genus JACWAE01. The sequence goes on from JACWAE010000092.1 coordinate 21,045, forward strand.
CCAGAAGGCGTATCCCTGCAGGATACCGCGATAGCGCAGGTACTTATCATAGCTCATTAAGGGCAGCTTTGAGTCCAGATGATATTTTATGCCACGCCTCGCTTTTAGTTTCTTGACACTCTTTGTGATAGTGATGACGAAAGCATCGGCGCCATCTCCATAGTTGGCGAGCAGCAGCTTGTCGTCAGCTTTCGCTTCTTCCAGAGCGCCGACCAGCATCATCAGAGCATAGGCACTGCCGGTATTGCCCACATTAGAGAAGATATTATCTTGAACTTGGGTCTTGTAGTCAAAGCTCAGATTTCTGGCTAGTTGCTGGTGTCTTCTATTATCGAAAGCATAGAGGACAGCCTTGGTGAAATCGGCCGGTTTCAGTCCCTGTTCATTCATGATGGCCTTGACGGCCTCTGCTGTGTTATTCAGGTAGCCCTTCTCAACGATAAAGCGGTCTTCCCAGGACCTGACGAAGGTGTCGTTATCCAATCGCCATAGGTCCATGATATCGTCATAGTGAGTATGACACGCATCGATGCTTGCGATTACGTCAGTGTTGCTCAGTAGAATTGCAGCAGCTCCGTCCCCCAATGCCTGCTCGTACTCTGTAGAAGGCTGCCCCATACGGCAATCTGCGGCAACTACCAGCACTTTCTTCGCTGAGCCAGCGGCAATGGCATCCATAGCAGCCCTCACGGCAATGGTCGCTGACCTCAAAGAGTTGGTGAAGTCTGCGGTTCTGATGTTGCGCTGGAGGTCAAGCGCTTCAGCAACAATGCCAGCACACTGCTTCTCTTTGTAGGGAGTTGTAGTAGAAGCCAGGAATAAGGCATCGACCTCGTCCCGGTTGAATCCCTGCAGACAATTATTCCCGGCCTCCACCGCCATGGTGATGCTGTCTTCATCGAAGTTGGCGACCGATCTTTCGCCCCCGACAGGCAGCCCGCCCCAGGTCAACCAGGGCATGTCACGGCTCAGGCGGTAAATGGGTATGTAAGCGCCGTAGGAAACAATCCCTACCATCTGGCTCTCCTTTCGCACAGTCGTGTCTAAACGCCTGTTACAACTGAATAGGAATAAAGCCAATTACTAGGAGGTAGTGAGAGAGAGGGTTGGCGTTAGGTCAAGCTTGATCCCCGGTCCCATTGAGGTAGTTAGTGTGGCAGTCTTTATATATTGACCTTTGGCGCCACTGGGCTTTGCTTTGACTACAGCTTCAACTATTGCAGCCAGATTTTCCAGCAGCTTCTTGTCGTCGAAGCTGACTTTGCCTACTGGGGTATGTATAATAGCGGTCTTGTCCAGCTTGAATTCCACCCGGCCTTTACGAGCGTCGGCGATAACCCGCGGCAAGTCAGCAGGTTGTGAGATAGTTCCTGATTTCGGGTTGGGCATGAGCCCTTTACGTCCCAGAATCTTGCCCAGCTTGCCTATTTTGGGCATCATATCGGGGGTCGCTATGGCGACATCGAAATCGAGCCAGCCCTCCTCTATCTTTTTAGCAATATCGTCACTGCCAACAGAATCCGCTCCGGCATCCTGGGCGATTTTCTGTGCCTCGCCCTGGGCGAAGACTAAGACTCGCAGTGGTTTGCCCAGGCCGTTGGGCAAAAGAGCCACACCGCGAACCTGCTGGTCAGCGTGGCGTGGATCCACGCCCATGCGCAAATGGAGTTCAACGGTCTGGTCAAATTTTGTGTAAGACGTCTTCTTTGCTAAACTAATAGCTTCCTCGGGATTGTATGTCTTAGTCCTATCTATAAGCTTTTCTGCTTCCTGATACTTTTTACCGTGTTTAGCCATGTTGCTCCTACCTTGTGATCTCGATTCCCATGCTTCTTGCTGTGCCCTCCACCATCCGCATCGCCCCTTCGAGGTCTTTAGCATTGAGGTCTTTGAGCTTAAGTTTGGCGATCTCGCGGATTTTCTCCTGCGGTATGCTGCCGATTTTATTTCGGCTTGGGTTATCGCTTCCCTTCTCCGTACCCAGTGCCTTCTTCAGCAGATCGGCTGCTGGTGGTGTCTTAGTAACGAAGGTAAAAGAGCGATCTTCGTAGATAGTTATCTCCACCGGGACTACCGAGCCAGCCTGTGATGCAGTCTGCTCGTTATATTCCTTGCAGAAGGCCATGATATTAACGCCATGTTGCCCTAGCGCAGGACCTACCGGTGGAGCTGGGTTAGCTTTACCTGCCTCGATCTGAAGTTTGACTACCGCCTTGATTTTTTTTGCCATCTTCTTAAACCTTCTGTCACTTAATTTACTTGGTTAGAGCCTTTCCACCTGTAGGAAATCCAGTTCAACAGGGGTCTCCCGACCAAAGAAAGAAACCAGAACCTTTACTTTGCCCTTCTCAGCATTGATATCGTCAACCACACCTATGAAGTCTATGAATGGCCCGTCAATGATACGAACGCTCTGGCCCCTGCTGAAGCCGACCTTGACTCTGGGGGTCTCGGCCTCCATTTGTTTCAGGATTGTTTTAACCTCAGGCTCATCCAGAGGAACAGGCTCCACCTTGCCTTTATCATCCTGGGCGCTTACGATGCCGGTGACCCCGGGGGTATTGCGCACAACGTGCCAGCTTTCTTCATCCATAATCATCTCAACCAGTATATAGCCGGGGAATATCTTCTTCGCCACTGTACGTCGTTGGCCGTCGCGGATCTCGATTTCATCTTCGGTAGGCACAACCACCTGGAATATTTTATCTCCCACATCCATTGACTTGATGCGATGTTCCAGGTTAGTCTTGACCCGGTTTTCGTATCCCGAGTAAGTGTGGATGACGTACCACTTCTTTGCGTTTTGTTCCATAAGGGTCTTATCCATATTCAATGTTCAGGGATGTAAATCCATCGAGGTAGAAACTACTGTCACGATCCTGCTGTTTTATTGCACGGCCAAGCACTACCTGAGCAAAATAACATTCATCAATTTAGAAAAGCCGTAGTCAATCACCCCGAGGACTATAGCAACTACTACTGTGAAGATAATCACCAGAGTGGTTAAATAGGTGGCCTCGCGCCTTGTTGGCCATGTTACCTTCTTCAGCTCGGAGATGATGTCATTAACGAACTTGAATCTTTGTTTGCCCTGTTTGTTTAGCGCAGCCTGACTCTTCACTACTGCTCTCTATGTTTTACTTTGTCTCTCTGTGCAAAGTGTGCTTTCGACAGCGGGGGCAGTACTTTTTAAACTCCAACCTCCCGGGGTCGTTCTTTTTATTCTTGATCGTGGTATATGTCCTCTCCTTGCACTCAGTACAGGCGAGGTAGATAATGTTTCGTGCTTCGGATTTTTTAGGCATTTTTACTCTAGAACTTTTGTTATCAAGCCGGATCCGACTGTTCTGCCACCTTCCCTGATGGCGAATCTAACTCCTTGCTCCAAAGCCATGGGAACAATCAGCTTCACTTTCAGATTGAGGTTGTCGCCGGGCATCGCCATCTCAACCCCCTGGGGCAGTTCGGCAGTTCCGGTAATGTCCATAGTTCTAATATAGAACTGGGGCCTGTAGCCATTGAAGAACGGTGTGTGCCGGCCGCCCTCTTCCTTGGTCAGTACATATACCTGAGCTTCGAAAAGGGTATGAGGTTTTATTGAACCTGGCTGAGCCAGCACCTGTCCTCGCTCTATCTCGTCTCGTTCAATCCCTCGCAGCAGACAGCCTACAGCATCCCCCGGTTGCCCTTCCTCCAGTGTCTTGTGGAACATCTCCACGCCGGTGACCACTGTCTTTTTGGTTTCCTTCATTCCTACTATCTCAACCTCTTGCCCGACTTTGATAACGCCTCGCTCTATTCTCCCCGTGGCCACAGTGCCTCGTCCTTTAATGGCGAAGACGTCCTCTACGGACATGAGGAATGGCTTGTCAGCAGGACGCTTGGGCAGAGGGATATAGCTGTCCACTGCATCCATGAGCTGCCAGATTTTGCCACACCACTGGCAGTCTCTCTTGCCGCAGCCACACTCCAAAGCCTTGATGGCGCTAACTCGTATAATGGGGGTCTTGTCACCAGGGAAACCGTATTTGGGTAGTAGTTCCTCTCTCAATTCCAGCTCGGTGACTTCCAACAGATCGGGGTCATCTACTGCATCAATCTTGTTCAGGGCGATCAGCACGGAAGGAACCTCGACCTGACGGGCGAGGAGGAGGTGCTCTCGTGTTTGAGGCATAACTCCGTCATCGGCGGCCACCACCAATATGGCTCCGTCCATCTGGGCAGCGCCGGTTATCATGTTCTTGATATAGTCGGCGTGGCCAGGGCAGTCCACATGAGCGTAATGTCGCTTATCCGTCTCATACTCTATGTGTGCTATAGCGATTGTCATGCCCCTGGCCTTCTCCTCTGGGGCATTATCGATAGACTCAAAGGGGCGAAACTGAGCATACCCCGCAGTAGCTAGAATCCTTGTTATTGCCGCGGTTAAGGTTGTCTTGCCATGGTCGACGTGCCCGATTGTGCCCACGTTGACATGTGGTTTGGTCCGCTGAAACACTTTCTTTGCCACTTTATCTTCCTCCCGATCCGATTAAGTTCAGCCCACAACCAGATTTGAACTGGTGACCCCCTTCTTACCAAGAAGGTGCTCTACCGCTGAGCTATGTGGGCGCGCTGCATGGTGGAGGGGGCAGGATTCGAACCTGCGTAGCCATTTCAGGCGACAGATTTACAGTCTGTTGGTATTAGCCTCTCACCCACCCCTCCGGTATCTGCCCGGAGCCCGAGAGCGGATTCGAACCGCTAGCCTGCCGATTACAAATCGGCTGCGCTGCCGTTGCGCTACTCGGGCCTTTTTCGACCTTTTCTAGTTAAAGTGCACTAAGTATATAAGTATAAAAGTAAAAAAACTCAAAGTCAAGGTTTTTTGTATCTCCATACCGTTCCTTGTGGAGTGTCCTCCAATGTTATACCGAGTTCCTTTAGTTTGTCTCTAATCTCATCGGCAAGCTGCCACTGTTTCGCTTTGCGGGACTCCTCTCTTTTTTTGACCAAAGCGTTGACCTTGTCTTTGTCGATGCCATTATTAGTGATAATCTCAGGCTCTATCCCTTCAGCCAAAATCGATCCTATAGGTACTGGAATAGTAACATCGACACGGTGTCTTTCTTCGACTTCCTTTAGAGTCAAGCCGAGCACTCCGGCAAGCTCTCTGAATGTCTTAAGTGCTTCGCCTATATGCAGGCCTTCGTCGTTGCCGCGGTTTATCTCTCGCGCCAGGTCGAATAGAGTCGCCACTGCCTGAGGGGTGCCGAAGTCATCGTCCATAGCTTCAATAAACCGTTCTTTATACGTTTGGGACTCTACGGTAATTGCTGAAGATTCTTTAATGTCAAGATTGTTCGTATTGCGTAGCCTTTCTATCCCCTTCTCTGTTGCTGTCAAATTCTCATCGGAGTAGGTTATGGGGCTGCGGTAATGAGAGCTGAGCACCCAGAGTCTGAGAGCGTCCGGGCTGTACTTAGCTAGCGCTTCACTTATGGTTACCAGCTTCCCCGTGGACTTGCTCATTTTTTCCTCGCCCAATTGTAGCAGCCCATTATGCAGCCAGTGACGTACGAATGGTTTGATACCCGTGAAAGACTCCGATTGAGCGATCTCGTTTTCATGATGGGGGAAGATGAGGTCCTGCCCTCCTCCGTGAATATCCAGAGTCTCCCCGAGGTACTTCAAGGACATGGCGCTGCATTCTATGTGCCATCCTGGCCTTCCCGGTCCCCAGGGGCTGTGCCACTGCGGCTCGCCGGGCTTGGCTGCTTTCCACAAGGTAAAATCCAGCGGATGCTCCTTGGCTTTGCCTATCTCTACTCGGGCACCGGCCATCATCCCATCCAGTGTTCGATGGCTGAGCTTGCCGTAGTCAGGGTCGCTCTGAACCCGAAAGTAGACATCGCCTCCAACCTCATACGCATGCCCTTTTTGTATCAGGCCTTCGATGACCTCGATCATCTCGGGGATTTCCTCAGTGGCCTTGGGGTAAATATCGGCCCGCTTTATATTCAGGGTATCCATATTAGCGAAGTATTGTTCTATAAATCCCTGCGCCAAATCATGAGTAGGGATACCGGACTCATTGGCACGGGCGATGATTTTATCATCGATGTCGGTGAAATTCTGTACGTATTTCACTTTGTAGCCACGGAATTCGAGGTAACGTCTGATGGTGTCAAAGACTATATAGCTCATGGCATGGCCAAGGTGGCTGGGAGCATAAGGCGTGACTCCGCAGACATACATCTTGACTGTATCACTTTGGGGTACGAAATCCTCTTTTCGACCGGACAGAGTGTTATATATTTTCATTAGGCTTTTTCCACCAGAGCCACAGCATAGGCAGCGATTCCCTCTTCTCTCCCTGTGAAACCCAAACCTTCGTTGGTGGTAGCCTTTATGCTAACCTGCCTTTCGCTGATAGACAAGGCTTGGCCTATATTCTGTTTCATCTGGCTGATGAAGGGTTGGAGAAGGGGACGTTCCGCGATTATTGTAGCATCGACATTGCCTATGCGCCAGCCCTGTGTCTTGAGCAAACCGCCAACGCGACTTAATAAGGTAATGCTGGAAATATCCTTGTAGGTGGGATCGTTGGGGGGGAAGTGGTTCCCTATATCTCCTAGAGCCGCTGCGCCAAGCAGTGCATCCATTATGGCGTGCACTACAACGTCGGCGTCGCTCCAGCCTTTAAGCCCTTTCTCAAAGGATATTTCTACGCCACCTAGAACAAGGGGACGACCTGTGGTTAGCTGATGGGCATCGTAGCCGATACCGACGCGCATAAGGCCTCCGTGGTCGCGGGCTGTTTTGCTCCAGGTTTTTGCAGCAGGACCTCGGCCACTGCCAGGTCCTCGGGGGTGGTCACTTTGACGTTATGATAGGACCCCATGTATACTGCGATCTTGTGACCTAGCTTTTCCACCAGCGCGGCGTCATCGGTTACATCCTCATCTACCTGGCGGTAAGCTTCTGCTATAAGGTCGTAGCGGAAGACCTGAGGCGTCTGTGCGGCCCATAGGCATTGACGGGCAGGTGTCTGTTGCACGAAGCCGCGGCGGGAGACGATTTTGATAGTATCTTTAACTGGCACTCCAGCAATTGCAGACCCACTTGCTTGAGCTGCTATTAACCCTCTTTCGATCAAATCCGCGCTGACACAAGGCCTGGCGCCATCATGAATCACTACCCAGTCGCAGTCAGCAAGCCGCCGCAGTCCTTCTTTCACCGAATCCTGACGTCTTGGCCCTCCTGAGCATACCGCAACCACTTTAGACCAGCCTCGTCCCTTCACCAGCGTACGTCCCTGCTCCAGGCTTTTTTTGGCCAATACAATGACTATCTCATTGACTGAAGGGCAGTCCTGGAAAACAGTCGTCACTTTAACCAGCAGGGGTTCTCCGTTTAATGGGGCGAAGACTTTGTCTATCCCACCCATTCGGGTACTGGTGCCAGCAGCGACGATTACAGCGCCGACTTTACCTTTTACTTTTTTCATCGACGGGTTCTTTGGGTTGTGCGAAGATCATTCGGCCAGCCGCAGTTTGTAATACCCTGGTAACAGCGATACTGATCTCTGTATTGAGATGGCGGCGTCCTCCTTCGACCACAACCATGGTGCCATCGTCAAGGAAACCAATGCCCTGGCCTGGCTCCTTGCCTTCCTGGACAATGCGCAATGTCATGTCTTCTCCGGGCAAGATAACTGGTTTCACAGCATTAGCCAGCTCATTGATGTTTAGCACCTTTACGCCTTGAAGCGTAGCTACTCTATTGAGATTGAAATCATTGCTGACAATGAGGCAGTGCAGTGTTTTGGCTAACCTTACTAGCTTGGAATCGACCTCATGGGTATCTTCGAAGTCAATATCAGAAATCTGAACCGGGACATCTGATCCTTTCTGAAGCTGGGTCAACATATCCAGGCCTCTCCTTCCTCGATTGCGGCGCAGCACATCAGGGGAATCGGCGATGTGCCGCAACTCATCAAGGACAAACCTGGGGATGAGCAAAGTGCCGTGGATAAAGCCTGTCTGGATGATGTCGGCTATCCGCCCGTCGATGATAGCATTTGTATCTAGTATAAGGAGGTCATTTCTGTTATCCCTAGTCACTGGTAGGTTGGGGGCACCGCTGAAGAAAAACCGTAGAACAGCAGGGCCTTGTAGTACCATAATGGGAACAAAAAGGAAACACAAAAATAAACCGAGTATAAGAGGTGACCATTTCCCCCAAGGTCCTGGGAGCAAAGACAGGGGCAAGGTTGCCAACGCTGTGATAACTAAAGCAAACGCCAGTCCTATGGCTGCAGCCACAAGATTAGGCACTTGGAGCATCCGCGGCATCACACGAATGCGCCTTCGAACCCACCGCCAGGGGCGGATAGTAAGATACGGGGCGAGCAAATAGCCGAAGACATAGCCACCGATAGCGAGAGTTAAAATCCAAGTTAGCTCAGTACTTGCGTCTGTCCTCCCACCGATGAACTTGCCTAGCTGCCACCCCCCGATGCCGATGATTATTGCTACAATGACCCGAAAAAGTACTCCCCGCATAAATACCGCATCCCATCTTGCCTCGGCAATAATTAATAATATTTACTAAAAACATTGCCGTCTCCGGGGGATAAGGCTCCTGAAAATTATTAATCCTGTGGGATATTAACACAAAAAGTGAGATGTGTCAATTTCGGCGCAGTAGACCAATTGCAACGATAATACCTAGAACTAGAGCGATTAGACCGTATACGTCGGCGAATGTGTGTAAAAAGCGCTGTGGTGGCGCCTCAATAAGGCTTCTAACTACATAGCTCACAGCCACGCTTATCCCGGCAATTATCTGCAGGCCCGGGCCACGTTTTCTGTTTGCTGCAAGGCTGACTGCTTCCCCAATGACGTAACCGACGACCAGAGCTATGAAGAATAAGAAGAAGCCACCCAGGGGGACAAACGGCCAGATGGCGCCCACTACCGCAGCAGTTGCTAAACCGGCAGCGATCGCCCTTATATAGAAAATGGCCGAGATTTCATAAACAGGCAGCTTTTTCAGCGCAGCACATTTTGGGCAGCGCGCCCCTACTGGGGTTTGAACCATGCACTTTGGGCAGATGGGCTGTAGACACTTACCACACCTGAGGTCAGTCTCAACATCGGGATGGCGGGCACATCTCATTCCTGTTTTTCTCCCGGGGTCTCTCCCGAGTCGGTGAGAGCAAAGGTTAGCTCGCCTTCGGCAACAGTCTTATCTTCTACGATTGCCTTAGCGGTACCCTTGCCTATGGGGCCTCGCATCTTGGTGAGCTTTACTTCCAGGCGCAGGCAGTCTCCTGGAAGCACTGGCTTGCGAAAGCGAAATCCGTCGACCGCAGCGAAAAGGGCGACCTTGCCCTTGTTCTCAGCGAGGCTTAATATCGCCACAGCACCGACTTGTGCCAGGGCTTCGATGATGAGTACCCCGGGGAAGATAGGATAGCCAGGGAAATGACCCTGGAAGAAGATCTCGCCAGCGGAAATATTCTTAATCCCCACTGCCTCCTCGCCCGGCTTCAGGTCGATAATCCTATCTACCAGAAGGAAAGGCCAGCGATGTGGGATAATTTGCTGGATTTCTCTGGAACCTAACATCATGGCATCACCGTCCTTTTTTGTTTTGATAAGGAGATGAGCTGCTCCACGGACTCTCTGGGCAGGTCTACGCTGCCGATATCGGCGCCAATATCTTCGCCTAATCCGTGGAAATCGCTGCCGCCGCAAGCTATAAGGTCAAGCTTTTTGGCAAATCTCTTAAGTTGAGCGATCGTCTTAGAGTTATAGCCGTTGTAGTAGATTTCTATGCCTACGATCCCCGCTTTCTTCAATTGGAGTAGAAAGGGCTCGAGCGGTTCGATATCTGCAGGGTGAGCGAGAACTGGCAAACCGCCTGCATTGAGCACTACCTTAACTGCTTCGATTGGGGTCAGTTTTTTTCGTTCAACGTAGGCAGGGCCGTTGCGCCCGATATACTTGGTGAAGGCTTCCCGAAGAGAGGAAACGTATCCTTGCTCCAGCATTGTCTGAGCAATGTGAGGGCGTCCTATCGAGCCTCCGCCAGCCAATTCCTGCACTCTTGTCCAGTCTACATTAATGCCTATCTCTGCCAGCTTGGCTACCATCTTTTTGCCACGCTCATAGCGGGAATTACGCAGTTCCTCCAGGGTGCGGTTAAGGCCAGAGTCACGGTAATCTATGAAATAGCCCAGAATATGAACCTCGCCCTTGGGGATATCGGTATTTATCTCCACACCGGGGATGACTATAAGCTGAGGGAAGCTCTTAGCTGCCTCGAGAGCAGGCGGGACACCTCCTACTGAGTCGTGATCGGTGATGGCGATAACTTCTAGTTTAAGCTTAACTGCTTTCTCTACCAACTCCTGAGGGGTTAACCTTCCATCGGAGGCGGTGGTGTGGAGGTGAAGGTCTGCCCTCATCTCTCCGTCAACTCCAGGTCTAGTCGGCTGATGCTTGAGGCTCTGCCGTTATCCTCATCTACGTCCACCAGAACTGAGTTGAAAATCGGATTTCCCTTGCCCACAGATAAGCGATGGGGCATTAAGGTGAGGAACCTTTCAATCACCGAATCTATGTCGTCACCAATAACAGAGTTCATAGGACCTACCATGCCGACATCGCTGACAAAGGCGGTACCTCGTGGCAAAACTCGAGCATCGATGGTACCGACGTGGGTATGGGTTCCCAGCACAGCGCTGACCCGGCCATCTAGGTACCATCCCAACGCTATCTTCTCTGCTGTTGCTTCTCCGTGGAAGTCGACCAAGATGACAGGCGGTCTGGGATTGACCTCTTCTAGAAGGTGGTCCATGGCTCGAAAAGGGCAATCGAAGTTTCCCACAAATACGCGCGCCAGCAGGCTTACTATCATTGCTTTATTTGTAATCGTATAGCCATGGCCAGGCACGCCCGGTGGCATATTCAGCGGGCGTAAGATGCGTGGCTCGCTGTCTATATATGGAACAATCTCCTTATGATACCAGATGTGATTCCCTGATGTGATAACATCTACCCCGGCTTGGAAAAGCTCCTGGGCGGTATCTGGGGTAAGCCCGATGCCCCCGGCGGCATTTTCGCCGTTGGCAACGATCAGGTCTATATCATGTTTTTTGCGCAACTCCGGGAGTAAAACCGATATAGCCTTCCTCCCGGGTTTTCCTATTACATCGCCAACCATTAATATTCGCAATAGCCCTCCCTCGGCTCGATTTGATTGTTACTTGGCGTAATCTACTGCTCGCGTCTCGCGGATTACAGTGACCTTTATCTGCCCGGGGTACTCCAGGTTTTCTTCTATCTTCTTCACAATGTCTCTGGCTAACCTGGCTGCAGCCAGGTCATCTATTTCCTGGGGCTTTACAAGGATGCGGACCTCGCGGCCAGCCTGGATGGCGAACGATTTTTCCACGCCGGGGAAACTCGAAGCCACATTCTCCAATGCCTCGAGTCTCTTTAAGTGTTGTTCCAGGGATTCTCTTCTTGCTCCCGGCCTCGAACTGGAGATAGCATCAGCAGCTGAGACTATGAAGCCATAGACGCTCATAGAGTCGGTTTCTCCGTGGTGCTCGCCAATAGCTCGAGATACCTCGATGGATTTGCCCAGCCGCTTTGTTAAGTCGGCGCCGATAGCGGCATGTGGCCCCTCTATCTCTTGGTCTATACCCTTGCCGATGTCATGCAACAAGCCTGCTGTCTTAGCTATATTAACATTGGCGCCCAGTTCGGCTGCAATCATTCCTGCCAGATATGATACCTCAATGCTATGAATTAGCACGTTCTGTCCGTAGCTGAAGCGGAACTTAAGGCGTCCCAGCAGTTTAATGAGCTCGGGATGGAGTCCCACCACTCCGGCCTTATATGCTGCTTGCTCTCCCTCTTTCTGGATAATAGCATTCACTTCCTCTTTAGCCTTAGCCACCACCTCCTCGATGCGAGCAGGATGGATGCGGCCGTCGAGAATCAGATTTTCCAGTGATAATCTGGCTACCTCGCGGCGAATAGGGTCGAAGCATGATATTGTAACGGCTTCGGGTGTGTCGTCTACTATAAGGTCGACCCCGGTAGCATTCTCCAGGGCCCTGATATTGCGACCCTCACGGCCGATGAGACGTCCTTTCATATCATCTGAGGGCAAAGGAACCAGAGAGACCGTAGTAGTAGAGACAACATCAGTGGCACATCGCTGGATGGCAAAGGCGACAACTTCGCGGGCTTTTTGCTCCGCCTCCTCTTTTAGTTGAGCCTCGACCTCGCGGATGCGCTTTGCCATGTCCTGCCGGGCTTCTTCCTCGACTGTGCTCAATAGCAGCGTCTTAGCTTCTGATGTGGACATGCCCGAGATGAGCTCAAGCTGATGAACCTGTTTTTTCTTTAACTCGTCGAGCTGTGCCAGAGACTTATCTATCTCTTTCTCCTTGGAACCGATGTTGCGTTCCCGCCGTTCAATCCCCTCGGTTTTACGGTCGAGGTTCTCCTCTTTCTGGGCTATGCGTCTTTCCTGGCGGTGAAGCTCGGAACGGCGCCCCCGAATCTCATTCTCAACCTCAGCCTTGATCTTTATTGCCTCCTCTTTTGCCTCAAGCAGTATCTCTTTCTGCTTGGTAGATGCTTCTTCCAGAATCTTGTCGGCATCTCTTCGAGCAAGATGAATTCTCCTCGCCATAATAAGGTTTCTGATGAAGAAACCGATTGCTCCCCCGATGAGGAGCGTTGCTATAGCTGTTAGTACCACATACATGACTTTGACTTCCATTTTTTAAAACCCTCTTTCTGTACCGCAGGACTGCAGGTCGGGTTGTATATTGCCCTGCTCCTGCCATACCCTTTCTATAGTCATATTTATCAACTCGTAGGGAAAGCCACGTTGTCTCAGGAAAGTCCCCAAACGTTTACGAAAGCTGAGGTAATCCAAACCTGTTAACGAGATGGCTTTTCTTTGCGCTGCCTTGTAGGCACCAATCTCATCATCGACCATATCGGTGACCTCAGCAATTGTTTCAGCGTCTACCCCCTTTTGCCTCAGCTCTACCTCAATGAGTCGGCGGCTGCGGGGCTTAAAATTCTCTCGGTTCTCCCGCCAGAATTGGGCGAAAGCGGTATCGTCTACCAACTTTTGCTCTTTTAGCTTGTCAATCACCTGCTGGATTATGTCGACGTCGTAACCGTGGCGGCGCAGCCTGGTCCTTATCTCCGCCTCACTGCGGGGGCGTGGGCTGAGAAATCTGAGCGCGCTATTGAGCGATCGATGAAATAGCTCGGTGTTCTTGAGCTTTTCGATCTCGGTAGAGGATAACTTCTGTCCTTCTTGAAGACCGATCGTGGCTGCTACAGAGGTACTTATACTGAAGGCAAAAGCCCCATCCAGGAATAAATTGACTCTGCCCCTTTTTGACTTCTGAGACTCAATAGCAGTTATGGTCTTCATACTTGTTCTCGAACTTAATTGGCCTGAGGCACGGTTAGACATTCCAGTTGGAAAGGCCCGGCTGTGGCGCTCGGAGTGTGGTACCGGAGTTAGTCTGTGGATGAAGACTCGGAGTCGGCAGAGAAGAATTCTCTTTTTGTGCTGGCGGTTGTTCTAATCTGGCGCTCTATCTCTTGTGCCATGTCATTGTGCTGTTTTAAGTATTCCTTGGCATTTTCGCGTCCCTGACCAATTCGGGTCTCTCCAAAGGAGAAAAAGGCGCCGCTCTTTTTAATTATTCCCATCACAACCCCAAGGTCGAGTAAGTCGCCGTCCTTGCTGATGCCTTGACCAAACATAATATCAAACTCAGCTGACCTAAAAGGGGAAGCGACTTTGTTTTTGACTACCTTGGCCCTAATTCTAGTACCCACTACCTTGGTTCCCACTTTAATGTTGTCCACTCGCCTTAAATCGATTCTTACCGAACTGTAAAATTTGAGAGCTCTACCTCCTGGAGTTACTTCAGGATTGCCAAAGATAATGCCTACCTTCTCCCTTAGTTGGTTAACGAATACCACTGCGGTGTGCGACTTGCTTATGGACGCTGACAGTTTACGCAGCGCCTGGGACATTAACCGCGCCTGCAATCCGACATGGGCATCGCCCATCTCCCCCTCGATCTCTGCCCTCGGGGCCAGCGCAGCCACACTATCGATGACCACTATATCTATGGCCCCGCTGCGGACCAGAGTTTCGGTGATCTCCAGGGCTTGCTCCCCGGTATCCGGCTGGGAGATAAGCAGGTCATCCAGTTCAACCCCACAGCAGGCAGCGTAAGCGGGATCGAGAGCGTGTTCCACATCTATATACGCTGCTTTTCCGCCGGCCTTTTGAGCTTCAGCTATTATGTGCTGACACAGGGTTGATTTACCGGAAGCTTCAGGGCCAAAAATCTCAGTCACTCGCCCACGTGGAATACCGCCAATTCCCAGGGCTAGGTCCAAAGAGAGTGACCCTGTGGGTATAACATCGACTGCTACTTTTGCAGAGGCCTCCCCCAACCTCATGATCGATCCTTTGCCGAATTGCTTTTCGATCTGGCTGATTGCTATATCGAGCGCCTTCTCCTTCTCTGTCACCATCTCCTAACTCTAACTCCTCCCAAATAACCCTTTAGCCCACGCCTGGGCGACTCTTCCTCAGCCAATCCGAGGCCATCATATCATATTGGGGCAACAAATACAAGTAACAATATTGCGAGAATCCTGTGAGATACATTTTGGTTGTAAGTCCAGATGTTTCGGATTATAGTAGGGCTGTTAGCAGTTTTTGATGACCTTTATTTTGGCTTTGGAGCTTGATTTGATGATTAAATATGCAGTTGTTAATAC
>JACWAE010000093.1 GCA_014874385.1 Dehalococcoidia bacterium
CGGGCCGTTCACCCTTCGACAGGCTCAGGGCGAACGGTGTAAAGGCTACTTTCGTGGTAATGACCAAACCCATTGTCGCTATCGTAGGCAGGCCCAATGTGGGCAAGTCCACACTGTTCAACCGGCTGGCCGGGGAGCGCATCGCTATTGTGGAGGACCTCCCCGGGACGACGCGGGACCGGGTCTACGCCGATATAACCTGGGGAGAAAACGAACTGACCCTCATCGACACCGGCGGCTTTGAGCCCAGACCTGACTCCGATATACGGCAAAAGGTCAAGCACCAGGCTGAGGTCGCTATCGAGGATGCTGATGTTATCTTATTCATGGTGGACGTTGTCGATGGCGTGACCATCCCCGACCATGAGATAGCCGAGACGCTGAGGCGCTCCCGGAAGCCGATTATCCTGACGGTGAATAAGGCGGATAATGACCAGCGCCGCCAGCAGGCATTTCAGTTCCATGAGCTGGGCATGGGCGAGCCCGTAGCCATCAGCGCCCATCACGGCATCGGCGTATCCGACCTGATGGATGAGGTCTGCGCCAGGTTGCCGCCCCCTGAGCCGGCAGTGGAAGAGCCTGCGATGCTGAAGATAGCCATTGTGGGCCGTCCCAACGTGGGCAAGTCCATGTTGCTCAATGCTATCCTGGGCCGGGAGAGGGCGATTGTGAGCGAGATTCCCGGGACAACCCGTGACGCTACAGATACTGTCTTCAATTACGGTGGTGAGTCCATGCTGTTCATTGATACCGCAGGCATCCGGCGCCGCGGCAGGATTGAGCCAGGCATCGAGCGATACGGTGTTATGCGTTCTCTTAACGCAATCTCCAGGGCGGACGTTGTCCTTCTGGTCATCGAGGCTGCTGAGATCATGAATGCGCAGGACATGCACATCGCGGGCTATATCCAGGAGGCACTCAAAGGGATAGTGGTGGTGGTGAATAAATGGGACTTAGCTCGCGAGCTGGAAGTGGATAAAGCTCAATGCGCCAGCGAGATCAGGCAAAAGGTCAAATTCTTCCCCGATGTGCCCATAGTGTTTGCCTCGGCACAGTTCGGAAAGGGCATCGACCAGGTATTGTCGGCAGCAAAGAGGGTTTATCAGGAGAGGCAGAAGCGCCTTCCTACTCCTCAGCTCAATGACGAGATGAATCGAGCCGTGGCTGCTCATCCTCCTCCGTCGTTACGGGGCAAACAGCTCAAGTTATCTTATGTAACCCAGCCCGATGTCGCTCCGCCGACCTTTGTTTTCTTTGTCAATGACCCCAGGCTGCTCCATTTTTCCTATCAGCGCTATCTGGAGAACAGACTGCGCAAGGCTTTCGGCTTCAAAGGCACACCGCTAAAGCTCATCTTCAGACGGAAGGGTAAAAAATGATTGAGTTCGCTGCTGTGGTAATCGGAAGTTACCTCATCGGCTGCATCCCCTCGGGACTAGTAATAGGCAGGCTAAAGGGGATTGATGTCAGAGAGTACGGCAGCGGCAATATCGGCACCACTAATGTGGTCCGCACGCTGGGCGCCAGATACGGGGCGGTAGTGCTTATCGCCGACGTGGTTAAGGGTGTATTAGCTGTTGTTCTTGCCCGATATATAATAGGCTCTCCTATGAGCGAGATGGCTGCGGGCCTCGCTGCCGTGGCCGGGCATGACTGGTCGCTGTTGCTCAAGTTTCGGGGCGGCCGCGGCGTCGCCACTTCCCTGGGCGGGCTGTTGCCGATGGTTATGCTAGCTCCGTTGACCGGTGTTATTGGCTTAGCCGTCTTTATCTTCGTTGCTCTTGCTTCTGGTTATGTATCGCTGGCCTCTATTGTGGGTTCTTTGTCTGCGGTGGTGGCGATGGCCGTTTTCCTGGGCTTGGACCGTGTCCCCTGGCAGTATTTGGTCTACATCGTGATCGTGGTTGCCTTGATAATTTACCAGCATCGGGATAATATATCGAGGCTGCTCTCTGGCACAGAGAGCAAGCTGGGGCAGAAGGGGGAGAGGAGGCAAGCCGATGAAGCGCAGGACAAGTAAGGTAGCCGTAATCGGCACCACAAGCTGGGGCACGACCCTTGCTGTAATTCTGGTTCGCAAGGGTCTGGCAGTCAGCCTCTGGGCGCGAACTGAAGAGGAGGCGGAGAAACTGAATCGTGAGAAGATTAATACCATCCGTCTCCCGGGCTTTCCATTTCCCGAGGGGCTGCGCGCCACCGCTTCGCTCGACGAGGCGCTTGATAAAGCAGGCCTTGTCATCTTCGCTGTGCCGTCACAGGATATGCGGCATAATGTCAGATTGGCTAAACAACACCTCGATAGCTCCATGCTTATCCTGAGTGTAGCCAAGGGGCTTGAGGTTGAAAGCGTCAAGCGTATGTCTGAGGTGATTGCCGAAGAGCTCGCCCCTTCATTTCATCACAACATCTGCGTCCTTTCCGGCCCTAATCTATCGGGGGAGATCGCCCGCGGTTTGCCTGCGGTCACTGTAGTCGCTGCCTGCGATGCTGCGGTGGCGGCAAAGGTGCAGAAGATAACGGCCACACCTCTTTTTCGCGTTTACACGAATACCGATGTGGTCGGTGTGGAGTTGGGTGGAGCGTTGAAGAACATCATCGCTCTGGCAGCGGGCATGGTTGACGGCCTGGAATATGGAGACAATACCAAGGCGGGTCTGATTACACGCGGGCTGGCCGAGATTACGCGCCTGGGCGTGGCAGCGGGCGCTAATCCGTTGACCTTCGCCGGGCTGGCCGGGTTGGGAGACCTGGTGGCTACCTGCTCCAGTCCCTTGAGCCGCAACCGCTTCGTGGGACAGGAGCTGGCAAAAGGGCGACCTTTGAAGGACATACTCTCCTCCATGATGGGTATAGCCGAGGGGGTCATCACCACTATCGCTGCTCTCAAGCTAGCTGAGGAACTCGATGTGGAGATGCCTATCGCTGAGCAGGTATTTCGGGTACTTTTCAAAGGCCTCGATGTCCGCCAGGCAGTGTCCGAACTCATGGTGCGCGAGTTGAAGCACGAGCTCGCTGGCATCGAAGATAAATCCTAGACTTTAAATCCGAAATCCTGAACAGAGCTGTAGGGGCGGGTTTCAAACCCGCCCTTTTTGATGGGGGAGGGGTGCGAGAGGAAACGAGAGATTGCTTCGCTACGCTCGCAATGACACGGGGAGTCATGCTATAATACTACGGGCAAAAAGCCCTTGTCTCAAGGAGTACCGCTGCAATACTGGTACACGTGGCTTGGCTGGGAATTTGCCAAAATTGACAATTATACACAAGGAGGGCAACTAGAAAATGACTCATCACACAACCAGATTAAAGGGCAAAGTGGCTATCATCACCGGCGCTGGCCGCGGCATCGGTGCTGCTGAGGCCGTTTTATTTGCTCAGGAGGGCGCCAAGGTAGTGGTGAACGACCTGGGCGGTGGTGGCGATGGCAGTGGCGCTTCCAAGTCGCCAGCCGATGAGGTGGTGGAGCAGATCAAGAAGACGGGCGGCGAGGCGGTCGCCAACTACGACAGCGTGGCCACAACAGAGGGTGGTGAGAGAATCATCAAGAGCGCAATTGATGCCTTTGGCAGGCTGGATATCCTGGTCAACAACGCAGGGATACTCAGGGACCGGATGGTTTACAACATGACCCCGGAGGAGTGGGACATTGTGATGAAGGTTCACCTCTACGGGACTTTCAACTGCACCAAACCTGCGTGTGCATTATTCAGGCAGCAGAAAAGCGGCCGCATTATCAACACTGCCTCTGAGTCAGGTCTGGGCAACATGGGGCAGGCCAACTACAGCGCTGCCAAAGAGGGCATAGTGGGGTTCACCAGAACCGTGGCCCGTGATATGGGCAGATACGGTGTGACCTGCAACGCCGTCAGACCGCGCGCCAAGTCGAGGCTGACCATCTCCCCTGAGCTGGCGGCTGCTATAGAAAAGGCGAAGAGCACTGGTGCGGCTCTGCCTCCGGGCGCCGATGTGATTTCCAAGCTGCCGGAGCCGAGCGAGATGATTGCATTTGTGGCATACCTGGCAACAGACGCCGCCGCTAATATCAATGGCTGCACTTTCCTCATCAGCGGCGACCAGATTTCGTTATATCAGGACCCCATACCCATCAGGACTATTTACACAAAGGGCTTCTGGACGCTGGATGACCTGCTGGAGATTGTTCCCAACACGCTGGCAGCCGGCCTGATTAACCCAGCCCCGCCTGCGCCGCCGAAGGCGTAGACTGCTTGTCCTTCACATGCGAAGGGTGAGAATAAAAATGTGTAGGGGCGCACGGCTGTGCGCCCGGTAAAGACGAAGCTAAAAGGGGGGCGACCCTTCCAAGAAGGGTCGCCCCCCTACATTTTTGTAAACGATGCAGTGTTTTGGTGGGACAGACGCCCTCGTCTGTCCGAGGATAAATGGGTAGCCTGGAGCATCCGCTCCAGGCTGGCTCGGTTGTAGCAGGTGCTCCAACCTACCCCAAACTGTGTCTACTTCAAATCCTAAAACAACTCCTCGACTGTATCGAATGCCTTGACCCTGCCAGCCTTGATATCCGCGCTGGCTTCTCTCTCGGCCTCCTGCCATTCCTTAGTCCAGAAATAAGCCTGGCACTTGTCCATCATTTCTTTCACCCTCACTCTGCCTCTCCCGTCAAGGGAGAGGGGGATATAATTAATCCAACAACCCCTCTATTGCCTCGATGACTATCCTGCCTTTTTGGAGGTCGATGGACTTGACCACATCCTCGATAGCGGGGATGAGAATTTCACCCTTTTTACCCTCGACTATGTAGACATCGTTGCTGCCTGTGGTCATTATCTCCGTGATATGCCCCAGGAGTTTCCCCTCTGTGGTCACGACCTTAAGGCCAATGAGCTGGAATGCGTAGTACTGTCCTTCGGGCAGAGGATACAGCTCGGAACGGGGGATGGTGAGGTCTTGTCCTCTTAGTTTCTCCGTATCCTCGACACTATCGATGGTTGCGAGCTTGACCACCAGATGTTGCTTGAGAGGGCGGCAACTCTCTATTTCAAGTTGGCGGGCATTTAGGTAGACTGCCTTCTGGGGGGCGAACCGTTCGGGGAAATCGGTCACAACCTCAACTTTTACCTCGCCCCTTATGCCCCAGGGGGCGACTATACGTCCTACGATAAGGAACTCAGGAGGAGCTGGTTCCTTGCCCATCACCATTGATCAAGATGCCCTAGATTATCTCCAGTGTGGCGCGAGTCCCTTTCCTGATCGCTGCTACGCGCAGCAGGGTTCGCATCGCCTTGGCAATTCTCCCCTCTTTGCCGATGACCTTTCCGGTGTCCTCAGGCGCCACTTGAAGCCTGAGGATGACCCCATTTTCTGAGGGGACCTCGGTTACCTTGACTTCCTCTGGCTTGTCCACTATGGCCTTTGCGATGTACTCGATGAGCTCTTTCATTTTTCCCTTGTCCTTTGACTAATGCTTAGTCACGCGATTCAGCGTTTTTAGGATGTTGAGGCTGGCTTGGTATCCGATGCCTTGGCTGGTTTGGTCTCTGATGCTTTAGCTGCCTTGCTCTTTGGCGCAGCGGCAGGCTTGGCCTCTGACGCTTTGGTTGCCTTGCTCTTTGGCGCAGCGGCAGGCTTGGCCTCTGACGCTTTAGCTGCCTTACCCTCTGGCGCAGCGGCAGGTTTGGCCTCTGACGCTTTGGCTTCCTTACTCTCTGGCGCAGCGGCAGGTTTGGCCTCTGACGCTTTGGCTGCCTTACTCTCTGGCGCAGCGGCAGGTTTGGCCTCTGACGCTTTGGCTGCCTTACTCTCTGGCGCAGCGGCAGGTTTGGCCTCTGACGCTTTGGC
>JACWAE010000094.1 GCA_014874385.1 Dehalococcoidia bacterium
CAGTCGTCTCATCAGTGAGTTCCCTTCCGGGCAGCAGGACCAGGTCAGGACACAGTTGGCACTAACTCTGGAGGCGGTGGTGTCTCAGCTTCTTGTGCCCAGGGCCGATGGCAAAGGAAGGGTGGCAATCTTCGAGATAATGTTAGCCAATTATGCTATCCGCCATCTTATTCGGGAGGATAAGACTCATCAGATCTCCTCAGTGATTGAGACGAGTAGTCAGCAAGGTATGCAGACTCTTGACCAGGCTCTGGAAGCAGCAGTGAAGAATAAAGTTATCGAATTCGAGGAGGCTCTGCTCAGGGCACAAAGACCTGAGGATCTGGAGAAAGCTTTTCCCGCCTACCAGTCACGCCACCCAAATGGGAAACCAACAGGCAATTGGTAAAAGCAAGTACTGTGGCTAGTTATGGTCTGGCGGGCTAAGTTAGATAGTTTGCAGGAGAATTTGGAATTGGCAGAGACGAACCCTATTGATAATGGCGGTGATCTGGGTGCCACGCTGTTGGCGGGGGCTTTCATCAGCGAGGCTGAATTGAGGAGTGCCCAGGAGATTGCTGCCAAGTCAAACAAGAAATTGTCCGAAGTGCTTCTGGAGCAGGGCCTGATCGATTCTGAAGTGTTAGGCTCTGTTCTTAGCTTGAAATATGGTGTTCCTGTCGTCAACCTGGCTCGGTTTGAAGTCCAGCCTGAAGCCATAGCTTTGGTGCCAGAGCAAGTGGCTAGGGAACACCGTATTCTGCCGGTGTCGTTAGACGGTAATACGCTGACCATAGCTACAGACGACCCCCATGACTTTCGGGCTGTTAATGCACTGGCTTCTTTGACACGAAAACGGATTGTGCCGGTTATCGCCGTCGGTATGAAGCTGGATGAAGCTATAGATGGCAACTACAAGCTGACTTCGCAGATAGAGCAGCAGGTAAGCCAGATAGTCAATCTAAAGGTAGAGACAGCAGTCGGGGATGTGTCTGAGGCTGAGGCGCTCAAGCAAGCTCCAGTCGTGCAAGCGGTAGACATGATTCTTACGCAGGCGGTAAGAGATCGAGCCTCAGATATACACATCGAGCCGCAGGAAGATTCCCTTCTGATACGGAACAGGATAGACGGGGTGCTGCACGATGCGGTCCGTCTTCCGTTGGGAGTTCATACTGCTATTCTCACTAGAATTAAAGTACTGGCTAACCTGAATATTGCGGAACGGCGCCGTCCTCAAGACGGACAGTTCAGTGCTAGCGTGGGTAATAAGAGGGTGGATTTCCGGGTGGCTACTATCGAAGGCTCTCACGGTGAGATGGCGGTGTTGAGGGTATTGGACAAATCGATGCTCCTGATAAAACTCCCTGAGCTTGGAATGACGCCCACTGTTCTACAGCCGTTCGAGAAGCTTCTGGCATCGCCTTTTGGCATGATTCTGGTGAATGGGCCTACCGGTTCAGGCAAAACCACTACTCTCTACGCTGCATTGCAGAAGCTGGATGCCAAAGAGCGCAACATAATGACCGTTGAAGACCCGATAGAGTACGGGTTTAAGGGTATCAGCCAGATTCAGGTTAACCGTCAGGCGGGTATTACTTTCCCAGTGGGATTACGAGCGATCATGAGACTCGACCCGGATGTTATCCTGGTTGGTGAGATCAGAGACGCGGAGACTGCTACTACTGCCGTTCAGGCAGCTATCACCGGTCACCTGGTGCTGAGTTCTATCCATGCTAATGACGCTGTGAGTGCTCTGATCCGCCTGATAGATATGGGTGTGGAGCCTTTCCTGGTTACCTCAGCAGTGATCGGGAGCCTCTCTCAGAGGCTGGTGAGAAAGGTATGCCCATACTGCCGACAGATGACAGAAGTTTCTCCGGCTGAAGCTATGGCTTATACGACAGCGATGGGTGAGACCAGGGACAAATTCTCAATTGGCCGGGGATGTAACTTCTGCTCACGCAGCGGGTTTCTGGGCAGGATAGGCGTGTATGAACTGCTTACACTCACCGACGCTCTGAGGAAAGCACTGATAAAGGGGACATCCGCGAGCGAGCTCAAAGAGCAGGCGGTCAAGGAAGGCATGACCCCTATGGGGCGAGATGGGATGCAGAAGGTGAAGGACGGGCTCACAGCCCCCGGGGAAGTCATGCGCAACGTGTTCACCATCCTCTAATAATCCTGTGCGATTACTTTCCTGGCAATAGCCGGTTAATTTGGCAAATAACTAAATCACTATGGCATTTTTTCTAAAGTACTATGGACAGTGTGCATACTAGTGCATAACATAGAGTTGTAGCGGAGGTGAATCTATGGAGTTTAGATATGTCGCCAGCACAGCCGAGGGAGGGCTGATTAAAGGCGTCGTTGAGGCTGATTCAGAGACGGTCGCTGAAGAGATATTGTGGAAGTCGGGATTTACCATTGTCGATTTGAAAAAGAGCCTGAAATTGCCCGCTTTACACGAAATGCTGCCCTCACTCTTTGGGGTGAAGCGACACGACGTAATTGTGTTCAGCCGTAATCTGGCCAGCCTTCTGGACGCCGGTATTCCCATATTTCGCGCCCTCACCATACAAGGCCGCTTCGGCAGGGCAAGTTTTAGAGCTGTGCTGCGCGAAGTGATAAAGGACCTGGAGAGGGGGATGCGCTTCTCCGAGGCATGCGCCAAATATCCTAAAGTCCTCCCCAACTTTTATGTTTTTCTGCTCAGAACAGGCGAGGAAGTAGGCAATCTGTCCGGGGTGCTGAAGGACATAGCCACTCATATGGAGAGAGACGAGGCGACAGCGAAGAAAGTCAAAGGCAGCCTGGCCTACCCGGCGTTCGTGATGCTTCTTGCAGTGGGCGCTGTATTTATCATGCTAACCTTTGTGGTGCCCGCGATAACCTCCATGTTTAAGGAGTTCGGGTCGAAATTGCCGCCTCTGACCAGGGGGCTTATTGCAGTGGGCAATTTCTTCAGTGGCAACTTCATGTACATGCTCCTGGGAGTGATACTCATAGTTATTCTATTTGTGTTGTATACCAGGACGCCCTCAGGCAAAAAGAACGTGGACCGTTACAAATTGAAAATACCGGTCATAGGAAGCGCCATCCTCAAGGGGAACCTGGCCAGATTCACCAGAAATATGGGTATGCTGGTAGGAGCAGGCGTCTCCCTGTTTGATGCCCTGAAGCTTGCTTCAGAGACAACCGATAATCTTGTGTTGGCTGACGCAGTGGCTAACGTGCGCACAGGCGTGGGTGACGGCAAGCTATTTTCCCAGGCGGTGGCTGCCGATTCCATTTTTCCATCTCTGATGTCGGAGATGATAGGTGTGGGCGAGGAATCAGGAAGCCTGGAAAGCCATCTGTTGAAAGTCTCCGCATTCTACGAGGACGAAGCAGAGAGGGCGATATCTCAGGTTACCGGGATGCTGACGCCGGCGTTGACGATCGGCGTAGGAGCGATTATAGGCCTCATTGCCGTAACCCTGTTCAGCTCTATCTACTCGCTGGTGGGGGCGTTACCAAATACGTAATGGGCAAAGGGAAAAAGATGGGTGGCAGGATATGTGGAAACTTGGTAAGAAGATTTGCCGTAAGAGTTTACATAGTAGTTCAAGGGGCGCAACCCTTGTTGAGGTTGTCATAGCTGTTGTGGTTCTTGGGCTGATAACATCTTCTGTTCCTCCTGTCCTCATTCTTCTGAACAACTCCCAGTTTAAATGGAACGAGCAAACCGTTGCCGAAAGCCTGGTCCGGACCCAGATTGAGTATATCAAGGGCTGTCCGTACATTTCCGGTAATGCAACGGTGCCAAACCCTGTTTATACAACAGTGCCGGTTCCCAGCGACGGATACCAGATTGTAGTCGAAGCTATACCGCTCAAGATTCTCCCTTTAGAGAAAGTGAGCGGTGAGTATTTGGGTAAGGCTACAGCTCACAAGGGGGACGATGTTTTCACAACGGATGAGGCCCTTGTAGAAGTAGATGATGTATATTGCGGTGGCCAGGTGCTTTCCGAAGGGAGCAATGGCTACGAGATAGAGCACGGTCAAGTCGTGATTAAGAATGATGGTCTGGAGGGCGATGTATCTATTGATTACTGGTACCGTCCCCATGTGCCTGTGAACTTCTCCGATAACGAGCAGGACCAAGGGTTACAAGAGATAACGGTTAGCGTTTATCACGTAGAGAAATTGGTGCTATCTGCCAAGGACTATAAGGTAGACCGCTGAGGGGGATGGTGAAAGTTTTGCTATCTGGGAAGCGAAAGAAGAGAAGCCAGCTAGGTTTTACCCTGGTTGAGACGATGATAGCCATCGTAATCAGTGCCCTCATCGTGGTTGGCAGCATAGAGCTATTAAGCCATATGGTCATAACGAGTGCCCAGGATAGAGCTAACACGATGTCGATGCTCCAGGTACAGTATGTGGGCTTCTGGATCACTGAGGATGTCATGCAGGCCCGGCCTGACCAGGTCAGCATTGGGAGTGCCCAGGGGCTTCCGCTAACCGTATGTTGGACACAGTGGAACGGTGTTGAGCACAGAGTTGTATATTCTGTCGAAGGTGATGAAACCTGGACGCTATACCGACACGAGTGGTACACGCCTGTGGGCGGCTCCGAGATAGACAACGGTATGATTGCGGTGGGTGAATACCTCGACCCGGCTGGAACCGGGTGTGAGTGGGTGACCGGCGGAAATGTGACTGCGGTATTGAAATTGGATGTTACCGCTAATGTTGACGGCAAGGTAGCTGCCAGGACATACGAGATTAACCCCCGAAGCAAATGACGATGGAGCGTGTGATTGGAGGTGGGTATGAATAATGAGGCGAAATTGAGGAAGGGCCAGTCCGGGCAGATCCTTATGTATACCACCCTTATAGTAATGCTCGCCGCACTTATCCTTGTGCCACTTATGCAGTTCGCATTCACCGGCCATCGCTCCGCTCAGGTACGTCAGGAAAGGACGCTGGAACTCTACGCTTCTGATGCCGGTATAGAAGATGCATTGTACCAGATAAAGACAGAAAAAACGGGGTCTGCACTAGGCAATCTTAGCTATGGCAATACATCTTCCTTTGATACGGGGACGCCCAGTATGAACGATAGAACTGTGAATGTAGGTGTGCAGAAGGTATGGATTCCTCAGAACCTTCCCGGAAACTTAGCGACGGACGCGCCCACCACAGATACGGACAAATCGAGCCAGTTGGTAGTGGTGGGGATGCTTCAGACTGTACAGGCTGCAGCCGCCTCTGATGATTTCAATAGCGGTACTTGGTCCGGAGGCAGCGGTAACTGGACCGGCGATTGGAACCATACGGGAAGCGCCAGCCTTGCCAGCGGAGGAGCTTCCGGTTACTCTCTTAATCTTGCAGGTGCTGCTGGCAGTGCTACGCGGCAGACAAGCCTTCCAAAGTACGTTGCATCGGATCTCAAGTTCGATGCCCAGGCATCCTCTTTCGGGCCCAGCGATACCGCCAGTTGCCAGGTGAGCCCTGATGGAAGTAACTGGACTACTGTGGAGACCTGGTCCCACGGCAATGAGACTCCGGATTACAATTCATTTAATATAAACCTTTCCGACCAATACGGCCTGGGTGGGGGTAACACGACAGTCCCGCTCTGGGTACGCTTCGATGCTAACCTGAGTAGTTCTGTCATAGCATCCGATAATTTTGAGTCTAATAGCTGGACCGGCGGCTCCGGCTGGGCTAGCCAATGGACCAACTCGTCGGGGTCAGGCAACCCTGGCGGAGGGACTGCCATTACAAACACTGGGTCTCCCTATGAAGGCAGCTATCACCTCAGGCTCTCAGGTTCGCGGTATTCTACGTCGCGTGGTTATGCACAGCGCAATTTGAACCTCTCCAATTATGCGGCGCCCCACCTTCAGTTCTGGGCGAAGGCGTCCTCATTTGGGTCGAGCGACAATGCCCAGTTGCTTTTGAAGGTTGGCAGTGGCTCCTTCACATCCTTACTGACATGGGTGCATAACGGCTCTGGAAACTTGGCAGACGATAATACATATCATTTCTTTGATATAGACCTCAGTCAGTTCGGCGCCAGTGGGCAGAGCAGCGTCTGGATTGCTTTCAAGTCCAACACGCGCGGTACTAATAGCTACCTCTATGTTGATGATGTAAAGATTGTTCAAGGCTCTTCCTTCTCCGTCGATAATCTGTGGATTGGCTACCAGGCCAATGCCAATACGATTGAAATAGCATATACCGGCGCAGACCTGGGGGGTGCATCATATAGTGCATATCTTGATAGAGTGGGTGTGTGGATGCCTCCCGGCTGTCATTACATAGGCGTTGTGGGGAACGAGACCACACCTGAACTCTTTAAAGAGCCCACAACTATACTACCGTCAACCTATGCCGATGGCACTATCCTGGAGTGGGATTACGGAAATGTTATCTTCCAGGTGCCGCCCGCGCCTATGGTCAAGACCTTGGCCTTCACTTACGAGGTGGATGTGACGCAGGGTGTTGAAGGCATGTTCACCTGGATCAAAGCTCATGGAGGTAGCGATCAGACTTACATCTCGTGGGACAAGGGGTACGAGATTTACAAGGCCACTTCGCAGGCCCACAGCCAGATATACGGCACCAATACCGACGTTACAGCCTATGCAGCACAAGGCGAGGTGAACAAGAAAAACGCGGCAAGCTACGGGGACTACGTGGCGACGGGCAGCCCCCTGCTCGTAGACTACATTGCAGACCCCAACGGTGTGAAGGAGACGGCCATAAACCCGAGTGACCCCTCTACGTGGGTCTCGAGTGGTGGGTTCCTTTATGACGGAAGGTCTGAGATCACGAGCATCCCCAGTGATGCAACGGTTACTGCAGCCTGGCTCTACTGGTCTGCATTTATGAACAACAGCGACTGGGCGAGCTTCGGCAGCCAGCCGGACACAACGGTGAGCTTCATGTACCCCAAGCGCTACGGTACTGAAACTTTCGCAGTGCATGCCGGAGACGGTGACGATGCCTATACTACAGCCGCCTGGGCAGGCGCTCAAGAGTCTATGGACCTTCTGGCTCATACGCCAGTCTTAACCCTGTCTCCGATGAGATACTGGGGGGAGAGTCCAGGCATCGCCGTGAATGGCAATGGCAATGACACCTTTTTTACTGCTCATAAGCCTGTCCTCTCATCGCCCTCTGCTAAGGTGTGGGTGGGCAGTAATCTGCTGACTGAGGGAACCGACTACGTCATAAACTATGCAACCGGCAATGTCACCATTATCAATGATACTTTATCCGGCCAGGTGACCATAGACTACAGCGTATCCGGCTCTATGACACTGACCAACGGCACCGACTACACGATAAATCAGAGTACATTAGGGAGCGATACCAGGTATACAGGTTTCACAGTGGTGAACGATAATCTGGAAGGCACTGTGACTATAGATTACTACTATGCTAAACACTGGGAAACAGTGCAGCACGCAGCTTTCGATAAATATGGCACGCCGCTGGCCCCTGCACAGACGCAGGTACCGCTTAGTAACCCGGTAGGTCATACCTACGCCTGTTTTGATGATGTGACCCAGTTGTTGACCGGCAATGGCACGTACATAAACTACACTGGCGATGGACAATATGCCGTCGGCAATGTCAAGGCTACTCCGGGGGTAAATAACACCGACTACGCCACGAGGTGCTTCTCCGGGTGGTCTCTGATTGTCCTCTTCCAGAGCCCCACCGAGACAGCGCACCAGTTCTATCTCTGGGACCCTATCCATAACGCGACTGAGTGTCCGTTCATGGTTCAGCCGGTTACCGATTTTTCGCCCCAGCCTCAATACATCAACGTGCCATTTACACTGAACGGTTTTTATCCTCCTGAGGGCACGGTGGACGGGAAAGTCACATACTTTGTGGGTGAGGGCGATTCGGTTTACTCAGGAGATTCTATAGGCTTCAAAGGTGCTTCTCAGACTTCATACACCTATTTAAGCGGTCCCAACAACCCTGTGGACAACGTAATGAACTGCATATCCACTACGGGTGAGAAGGGTGTAGATATAGATACCTACGATATATGGCAGCAGGTGGGCAGCGATACCGCAGCCAATGTGAATCTCCGCACGCAGGGTGACAGATGGTATCTGGTGTATATGATTCTCGCCTTCAAGACCAATGTGGTGCCGAAGTCGGACTATGCCTTCAATGTGGCTTCTGTTACATATCAATATGACCTGGGAGCTCAGCAATGATGGAATGAGCAGGCTTATGAAAGGGCGGGGGAATACTTTCCGCCAGGCGGCTGAGGTATCGGCCAGAACTAAAAGGCCACCCGCAATAGTGAATTTGGGGGATTGAAAAAAAGGCGGCCAGACCATCTAATATTAATGTAGTCATATCTGCGAGATTACGAGGTTGGAGGGTAGTAGAAAAATGAACATTGATATCAATATTCTCCCGAAGGAGCTGCGGGCTAAACCTCTGCTAGATACGCAGACATTTGCCTTGATAATCGTCATTGTGCTGCTGGCCTTTGGCTCATTCTACTTTTACCATGCCAAGAGCAGCAGCCAGTCTGATATAGCCAACATGCAAAGCGAGATTAAGACTGCGCAGCAGCAGACCGTGACCCTGTCGAATAACCCTGACGCCCTGAATCTCATAAACTCAATCAACCAGCTTAAGGCGGCGAAGCAGAGCTACGACGCTTTTATGGCTTCCAGGATGCTTTTGGGGAGCGCTCTGGTCGGGGTGTATACACTTGTTCCCGTGGGGGCAGATATCGGTAGTATCACTCAGAGCGGCAACACCCTGGTGATAAAAGGAACTGCCTCCAGCTTTACCGATGTCTCCGACTACGCGCGTGCCCTGAATAACGATCCCAGGTTCTCTCTTCTGGGGCTGCCATCGTTCAGCAATGGGTCGTTCTCGCTGACTATAAGCGTTGCTTCAGGGGGTGGCTAATGATGCAGGCAATTGATTTAATCAAACGCAATGCCAGACTAGTTGCTCTCATCGCTGTAGTTGTCGTTCTTCTTGTCGTTACCTTTATTTTGTACTCAGGCTCGCAATCAGTTGCAGACCAGCAGGCTACGGTCGAAAGGCAGCTCACGGCCGCCAGGGCGAGTTTGACTGCGGCGCAGGGCCAGTATGATGTGGCAACGCTGCAGGCGCAGCAGGCCAGCCTGACCTCCAGCCCCAGTTTCCCAGCTTCATTCCCGACCGTTGAGCTTAGCGCTTATTTAGCGGCGGCGGCGGACAAATACGCGGTGGAGATTAACGTTGTGACCCCCAAGAGCCCTGCCGGTACCGAGACGCTCGGGGGGAAGAAATACTTCCAGTATGCTACCGTGGTGCAGGTGACCGGGTCCTATGATGCGATGAACTCGTTCGTGAACTACCTCGAGCAGGGGCAACAGGGGCCGTTCCCCAGCCTGACGATTCAGAATGCATCTTTTACCCAGAGCAGCGGGACGCTCACTATTGCTATACTGGCGCTGTCTTGATGTTGAGGATAAGTTGACATTCATCTGCTGATGTCAAAAGCTGAAGGGAGGGCGAAATGGACTTTTTTAACAGCCGCGCAATGGCTTTCACCATTGAAGGATTGTCTCTGAGAATGCTTACGTTCTCAGGGAAGAAGATTGAAAACTGGTATAGCATTCCCCTGAATCCCAATTCCGTGAAAGATGGGCTGGTAGTTTCACCTGACGTTGTAGGCAGGGTTATAGCCGAGGGAATTCAGGAAAATGGCGTGTCATGCAGCAGTGCACTTGCTGCTCTGCCCAGCACGGGCGCTGCGAGCCAGGTGCTTACGCTGCCCAGGCTGAAGGGAAACAAACTGGGGGAGATGGTGGTGAGGGAGGTGAAAAGGCTCATGCCGGGTGCTGCAGACGTGGACTACGTCTACTGGCAGCCCATCGCCGATGGGTTCGCAAAAAGCCAGAAGCAGTCGGTTTATGCCCTGGCTGTACCAAGAAGCAATGTCATCAACATGGTGGAGACCTGTGGCAGCGCAGGGATAAAGCTAAAAGGCCTGGAACTCAGACCGTTTGCTCTGGCCCGGGCCGTCAACTGTACGAACGGCATCATAGTGCATGGCGAGGTCGATGGCAGCGAGATAGTCATTGTAGATAAGTCCGTCCCCGGGCTGTTCCGCAACATTCCGGTGAAGGATGATAAACCCAGCGCAGAGGTAGCCTGGCAGAACCTGATTCGGGAGCTTCCCTTCACTATAGACTATTACAATCGCAGCCATCATGATTCCGCCATAACCGCTGAGACCCCTATCTATATAAGCGGAGGGCTTACTCTCGACCCTGAGGCATCTCCGAGGCTGGCACAGGCTACCGGAGGACGCAAAGTGGAGCGTGTCGAGCCTCCTCCGTGGTGTCCTGAGAATTTCCCCCTGGAGCAGTATCTGGTCAACGTGGGGCTGATGCTCAAAGGAAAATGGTAAATAAGAGGTCAGCTAGCAGTGAATTCGTTAGGGCATACGCCTCTGGCGGATGCCCTATTTCGTTCAAGGACGAACAGGCTGGTTCGCCCCTGAACGTCGGAGGCAGAATGCTCGCATGTTAGCTATATTAACAGTGTGTCTCGGTCTGTTCGGCCTGGTGGTAGGCAGCTTCCTCAATTTATGTATTGACCGCCTTCCTCTGGGCAAGTCCATAGTCAGGCCCGGCTCGCATTGCGATGGCTGCAATCAAAGCCTTAAAGCGGTCGACCTGGTGCCTGTGTTCAGCTATATCTGGCTGAGGGGGCGCTGCCGCTACTGCAATGCCCGCATCCCTCTGCGCTCTCCCATTGTGGAATTTGCCACTGCTGCCATCTTTGCCTTCCTGGCATGGCATTACGGCCTCAGCCGCGAGCTTGCCTTCGCCGTTATCTATGCCGGCATTTTCATTGTTATCTTCGGCATCGACCTGGAGCAGCAACTGATACTGAACATCCTGGTCTTTCCCGCCATGGTGCTCGCTTTCGCCTTCTCGTTCTTCTGGGGAGGATTCACGGAGTTCTGGCCCAAGACCGGCCCGGGATTTGTCCTCAGCGCATTGATGGGAGGGGCAGTAGGCTTTGTGCTCATGCTGCTGCCTTATCTGCTTACCAGGGGTCGCGGCATGGGCTACGGCGATGTGAAGCTCGCCGCCTTCATCGGACTGATGAGCGGGTTCCCGCTGGTGATAGTAGCTCTGCTGGTGGGCATTGTAGCGGGCGGGCTAATAGCTATATTTCTGCTTTTATCCGGGTTGGTGAAAAGTAGAAAGTCCGCTATCCCATACGGACCGTTCCTGGCGGTGGGCGCTATGGTGGCGCTGATATGGGGTGACCGGATTTTTCACTGGTGGTGGGGTATGGGGGCGAGGTGAGGAAGGGTTCAATGAGATTGCTTCGCTGCGCCCGCAATGACGTAAAAATGGGCTAGCAATGCGATAGGAGGTAGGGCGCTCGGAAAGGCTGGATAGCCGAATAGGGAGCTTGGGGGTGTGACGATGAGTAATACGATGCGGAAAAGAAACAAAGAGAGCGGCTTCACCTTCATGGAGCTGATGGCCGCCCTTATCGTCGTCATGATCCTGGTAGCTGTGGTGATACTGGCTACCCACGGGTTCTACTCCAAGTCTCGCGGAACCGCCATGTCTGGCGATATACACACCGTCCAGAGCGCCGTGGATGCTTACATGTTGCAGTCGTCGAAGGCGCCGACCGAGACTGGCTTGCTGCCGCCGCTGGCAGGCGAATACGCGCTGATAGATTTCAATGCCACGTTCACACAGGGAAAGTTCTATCCCGACTTCTTGGCCAAGCTGCCTAGGCACTGGGATGAGTCGGTGTGGCGCATAGACAGCACGGGGGGGTCTCGGTGGATATTGCCCCGGATAAGTACTAAATGGTGAGTGTAATTTGACTGATAGTAATATAGACACGTGCTTGAGGCTATGTTAGCCTGTAACCAGAATAAAGTACGCAAGGAAGGAGGTGAAACATGATGAATTTTAAGAGAGGGGAGAAGGGCTTTACCCTGATTGAGCTACTGATCGTGGTCGCAATCCTAGGCATACTAGCAGCGGTGGTCATCCCCAACGTAGTCGGTTTGATGGGCAGAGGAGGCAAGCAGGCGCTGCAAACAGATTCACAGACCATACAGCTTGCCACGTCCACCTTCTACTCCGACGTGCACGGTGGTTTCATCTACACAGGTGTAACCCAGGGCAACACCTCGAAGTGGGGCTGCAACGCTACTGGCGTGGCGAACCTGCAGCCGTCGGGACATTACTATCCTACGGCGCTGGGCTCGGTGAATGCACACTTTATAGTAGCCTCGACCGCCATCTTCGACAAAAATCAGCCCGCCAGCGCTTTGTTAGTGAATGCCAGCGGCGTTCCGGTCAGTGATACTGAAATAGGTGAGTCCGCCATCTGGATGGGGCTGCTGGTGAATGCACCGGGTGCGCTCGGTGGCACTAGCACCACTGGAGTTCAGTCTCGGGGCAATGTATCGCCCCTGGCGACTGACACTGGCCTCTATCTGCAGAACATGCCGCGTTCAGCTTCGACTGCGTATAACGGCGCTCCTGCACCGGGCGGTGGGTACACCTGGGTAGTGGGCGCGAACGGCAGCGTCTATGGTGCATACAGGGTAGTCGGTCCTGAAATTGTTGGACCAGACGGGAAGACGGCTGCATCTTGGCCTGGCGGCAGCGGTCCAGCCACAGCTTGGTTCGTTGGCTTCAGCGGCGCATATCCGTGATGCCTGATGGCTTAGCGTAGGTAAGCGCCTAGTAGAGTAAGACAGTTTTGAAGAGAGCCCGCCGGAAGCGGGCTCTCTTCGTGCCCGGCGGTGTCATTGCGAGAAGCCCTTCCCGTTCGTGGTGAGCTTGTCGAACCATGAACGGGGCAGATAGACCGCTCACCCTTCGACAGGCTCAGGGCGAACGGTAGAAAGAGACCATTTTCAAAGCAATGACATTTCTGAAAGATATGGGAAAAGGTCAAGGACCCAGGTAATTCGACTGAGATTGTGAAGAGAAAACCCATACTTTTTGGGGATTGCACTATATGACACGTCTGGTATTATTTATGTCACATCTGTGTCCGAGCGCAAGTTTTGCATTATGGGCGTTAGAGGTGAAACATAGAACAGTTTAGACAGTCGGAGCGCGGCTTCACATTTATAGAGTTGGTCATGGTGCTGCTCATCCTGGGCATACTGGCGGCAGTAGTCATAATCAATGTGGCGGGACTGACCGGACACGGCCAAGCTGAGAGCTACGCTACGGACGAGAGTACGATCCAGTTCGCGGTGTCTGCTTTCTACTCCGACGCGCATGCCTATAGTGGAACAGGCGGCTGGGATGAAGCGGGCAATTTTACTTCTGTGCATAACTACCCCACGGCAACGGGCGCCGCTTCTAAGCTCTATGTGGGCAATGAGGTCCGCATGGGCAAATATACAGTGAACGTGGTAATGGATGGCAACGATAGCAAGCCGGCTACAACGGATGATATAGTAGGTGCTGCGATCTGGATGGGGCTGCTGGTCAATATGCCAGGTTCCGGCACGGGCATAGCTCCCGTGCTGGATACAAAGGATAATAGTGCGCCGCTGCAGGGTGAAAACGGGCCCTATCTCAATCCGCAGCCCAAATCGTGCAGCCGGTACAACTCTTCTACAGGCACCGGGACTATCACCTGGATAGTGGGTGACTATAACAGGGTTTACGGCGTTTTCGAGCAGGGTGGTGTGTGGTACGCCGGATACGGCGGCAGGTATCCGTGAGCATAGAGCCGTTGGTAATTTTGTAGGGGCGAACCAATGTGTTCGCCCTCAATCGTAATTAGGGCAGACCAGCGTGTCTGCCCCTTGCCCGTGGCTAGGAGCACCCGCTCCAGGCCACCCATACGAGTCGGCACGCAGGTCTGCTCCCTGCGAAGGTGGGTTAGGGAGGATTGATTAAGACTATTTCTCTATCTTTGTGTAGAGAAGAATGTCTATAGACGGCACAGAAGCCCAATGCTATACTCAACTCGGATAGGGGTGCTGGGAAGGGGGGGAAGTGATTTTACTTGACAAAACGTTAAAAAAGGTGTAGAAAGAAGCACAAAACTTGACAAAAGTAGGAAAAAAGTACTATAGACACGTTGCACATCTTGTGGTAATTTCTGTGCTGAGGCTATTTTAACTGGTTTAAATCTCAGGGGGTATAAAAGTGGATAGAATCACGGTTTTCGTGGTTGACAGGCAGGCACTGTACCGTCATGGGATTCGGCAGGGGCTTGCTTCTTGTGCTAAGGAGATCGAGGTGGTGGGTGATTGCGCGCCCGGTCCCGAGGCCCTGGCCTTAATAGAGGCTTTCACACCCAATGTGGCGCTGCTGGATGTGGATCTCCCCTTGCTCCGCGGACTGGACCTGGGGCGGCAGATAACTACCCGCTGCCCACGGGTAGCAGTGATGGCACTCACTTCGGTCCCCGATGATGACCAGCTCTTTCAGTCAATCAGGTCAGGTGCGGTGGCCTATTTGAGCAAGGATGTCTCTGCGGAGGAGTTGGCCTCGGCTATCAGAAGGATTGTCAAAGGAGAGCGCCCCATAAATGAAAGCCTGCTGGGCAGGCCCAGGGTCGCTGAGCAGGTATTGAGGCAGTTCCAGGATGTGTCTTTGATGGGCAAAGCGATGGAGACACTGGCCACGCCATTGACGCCCAGAGAGACGGAGACCCTGAAGTATGTGGCCGAGGGTTATTCCAACAAGCAGATCGCTCATGTTCTCGGCATCAGCGAGCAGACGATAAAGAACCATGTCACTTCTATTCTGGATAAGCTGGATGCTAATGACCGAACCCACGCTGTGGTGCTGGCGCTGCGGCAGGGGTGGATAGATATAGGCGAGTCCACTATTAAGAGTTGAGCATCTAGTCTAAGTAAAGGCGCTAATAGTGAGCCCTCCCGCTTGCGGGAGGGCTCCTCGTTTTGTGCGGATGCCGATGTAGGGGCAGACCTGCGTGTCTGCCCTGATTACGATTGAGGGCGAATACATTGGTTCGCCCCTACATCTTTGTGTGAATACGATTGTGGGGAATCTGCATAGAGGTCTACTGAACCCTCTTGAGCACTACAAGGATTCTCTGCTCATCAGGAGGTCGTTTTGTTGCGGGGCTGGGCATGACCTTTCTCAGAAAATCTCTCAATGGATGCGAGTTGAGCGACTCCTCTTCTATTGCTTCCTCCACGACTTCCATGGCGGTTAAACTTTCAGCAATGGGAGCCGGTTTGTCCATCATGATAGAGATTTGGGTGCCGCCGCCTGGGCAGCCTCCTATTGACAGGATGCGCAAGCCGGGAAGGCGATGCAGCGATGTGCGCAATTTCTCAAGCTGGGCGAAATCTACAGGCGCTGCTACTACTATCTCCACACGCTTCCTATGGGAGGCTTTCGGTTGCTGTGTTTTTCCCTTTGTGTCTAAGGTTTCATTTTTCTTAACTGCCTTCATTATCTGTTGGGTCCTCTGGTCGGCAGGGGCGGCAGCTATCCTCTCTGCCTCTTCGATAATCAGTCGTCCTGTTTGCTCAGCTTCGGCGGTTATTTTATTTGCCTCTGCTTCCGCCTTTTTTCTGGCGTCCTCCAGAATCTGACGGGCCTTCTGGTCGATGTCCGGGGCTGGCTTGCTTACTCTGGCTTGAGC
>JACWAE010000095.1 GCA_014874385.1 Dehalococcoidia bacterium
ATCGTGGAGAGCGGAGGGCGGCGGGGCCTGCTGCTCCCCGACCTCGAAGGCGTGGATACCGTAGAGCAGCAGATAGACATCTGCCGCCAGAAAGCCGGCATATACTCCGACGACCCCGTGAAGCTCTACAAGTTCGAGGTCAAAAGATACGGGTAGGGTAATGTAACCTCAAAAGTTTAGGGGGGAATGTAAAAAATTATTTGTTTGACTCTAACGTATAGAGGGGGATAAAAATGCCAGCCAAGCAAAAGGTTGGATATGGGCCATATGGAGGGAAACACCTTGATGTAGAAGTAGAGCCCGAAGAGGAGAAGGACTTCTATTTCACCGATGAGAAGCCCATATTTCTCCTTCATGCAGAGAACATAGGCAGTGAAGAATTTGATGATGATCTTCAGTGGTTTATCGGTTTTCCCGGCGGACGCGAAACAACTGGCTTATGTCCCGTACATCTCAAACCTGGCGAAAAGAGAAAATATACAGTGGGTGAGAGATTACTTGCTTTCCCAGGAACAGCCGCACTTTGCCTAGGAATACCTTCTAAAACCCCCGTGAGACCACTAGGAATGGGTAAGTTACCGTACTTTCACACTTTGTATACATTCGAGGTATATGACCGAGCGTTATACGATAGGGATCAAAGGGAAAAAAGAAAGACATTAAGGTTATTGATAGCCAGCCTGGCAGTTGCAGGCATAACCTTTATAGCAGTCATATCAGGTATCATTATTAATATAGACTGCTAAATCGCCACTATACGTTTGATTTACAGCTTGACTTTCCCCATAAAAGATGCATAATATTAGCATATAATATATGCATCAAAAGGGGATGTAAAAATGCGCACGACAGTCGATTTGCCAAAAGATTTGATGAGCGACCTCATGGCTCTTTCCAAAACCCGCAAAAAGAAGGACGCAGTTAGGATCGCCCTGGAAGAATTCGTGAGACGCAAGAAGATAGAGAAACTCCTTGCCTTACCCGGGAAAATCGAGATTTCAGATGTAACCGCAGAATTAGAGAGGATGGAACTCGATGAATCCAACGGTGCTGATTGATACCTCAATCTGGGTAGAGTATCTTCGGGGCAAGAACCAAGACCTGGTTGAGTCAGTGAAAAGCTTGTTACGAACACGCCGTGCGACCTTGTGCGGTATCGTTCTCTCTGAACTCCTTGCTGGAGTAAGGACTAGAAAGAGTCGGGATACTCTGAAGCAGACCCTGGATGCTCTGGAATACTCAGAGGTCTCACGGGATACATGGATTTTGGCTGGTGAATTGTCCGGCAATCTGAAACAACAAGGAATTAGTGTACCTTTAACCGATTTAATACTTGCTGCATTAGCACTTGAAAACGACTCGGAGCTTTACACCCTGGACAGCCATTTTAATCGAATCCCCGAACTAAAGCGATTTAAATCTGTAAAAGCCTGATTCTCCTTAACCCAAATCCACATCGATAGGTTCGGAAATAATGAAACAGACTAGAAAAGCAAAGGGCCCGGACCTGTTCCAGCAGGCTGGCGAGAGTCAGTTGGGACGCGAAGCCCCTCTGGCTGCCCGCATGAGGCCCACGAGTTTTGACGAGTTCGTGGGGCAGGAGCACATATTGGGTGAGGGCCATGTGCTGAGAAAGAGCATCGAGGCTGACCAGCTTCCTTCAATTATCTTCTGGGGCCCGCCGGGCAGCGGCAAGACTACCCTGGCCAATATCATCGCCAGCGTCACCAAATCGCACTTCAGCCCCATATCCGCAGTGGCTTCCGGCGTCGCCGACCTGCGCCGCATCGTGGATGAGGCCAGGGAGCGCCGCGCACTGCAGCAGCAGAGAACCATCCTTTTCATCGACGAGATACACCGCTTCAATAAAGCTCAGCAAGATGCTATACTCCCTTATGTGGAGAACGGAACCATCACCCTCATCGGCGCTACTACAGAAAACCCGTCGTTCGAGGTCATCTCTCCCCTGCTCTCCCGCTGCCGCGTGTTCACCCTGAACGCTCTTACTGAGGAACAGGTCAAACTCATCGTGCAGCGGGCTATCGAAGATGAGGTGCGGGGGATAGGCAAGATGAAGGTGGTACTTGATGATGAGGCTCTCAAGTTCTTATTAGTTATGTCAAATGGTGACGCCAGGGTTGCGCTCAATGCCCTGGAGCTTGCCGCCTCGACAACGGCGCCGTCAGAGGATGGCAAGCGCCATATCAAACTCAGCGCCATCGAAGACGCCATGCAGCACCGCGCCCTGCTCTACGATAGGGCTGGCGAGGAGCACTACAACATCATCTCCGCCCTCCACAAGTCGCTGCGGGGCTCGGACCCCGATGCTGCCCTTTACTGGCTGGGGAGAATGCTGGAGGCCGGGGAAGACCCGCTCTACATCGTCCGACGCCTGATCAGGTTCGCCTCGGAAGACATCGGCATGGCTGACCCCCAGGCTCTGGTCATCGCCACCTCGGCCCAGCAGGCAGTCCACTTTGTGGGCATGCCCGAAGGCAACCTGGCATTAGCTCAAGCAGTGGTCTATCTGGCTACCGCACCCAAGAGCAACGCCCTGTACACAGCCTACTTAAACGTGCAAGAAGACGTGGAGAAGACCAGGAACGACCCCGTCCCCCTCCATCTGCGCAATCCGGTCACCAGGCTGATGCGCGATGTAGGCTACGGCAAAGGCTATAAATATGCCCACAACTTCCCCGGTCATTTTGTGGAGCAGCAGAACCTTCCCGGTTCGCTCCAGGGTAAGAAATACTATGAGCCGAGCGACGAGGGCTTCGAGAAGGAAGTAGAGGGCCGGCTCAAAAAATGGCATGGACGTGGAAAGGGCGAGGGACAAATCCAAAAAGAGGACAAACCATGATAGAGAACAGAGTGAAGTTTCCCTGCGGCGACCTTACCCTTGAGGGTGTCACCACTGTGCCTGAGGACAAAGGGCCGTTCGCCGTGGTGGTGGTCTGCCATCCACACCCCAACTACGGTGGCGAGATGAACAATAATGTGGTCGTCCCCATCTGTCTGGCCCTGGCGCAGGCATCGATAGCTTCCCTGAGATTCAACTTCCGCGGCGTGGGCGCAAGCCAGGGCAAGTTCGCTGACGGCATCGGGGAAAGAGAAGACGTTGTAGCAGCAATCTCCTACCTGTCCACACTGGAGATAGTTGATAAAGAGAGAATCGGGCTTTGCGGCTACTCCTTTGGAGGCGCAGTATCCCTCGAGGTTGCCCCAGCCGACGAGAGGGTCAAAGCCCTGGCGCTGGTATCGCCGGAGGTCTCTACATACGTCCCACTGAAGCAATATACCAAACCCAAACTCATCGTCTGCGGCGGCGCCGACCAGTTTGTAAGCATTATCGCCTTGCAGCGCCTTGCCGAAGAGTTGCCCCCACCCAATGATTTCGAGCTAATATCCGGGGCTGACCATTTCTGGGGAGGCTATGAAGACAAGGTGGCTGCCAGGGTTGCTGCCTTCTTCGTTAATGCTTTCCGACCGCCTCCGCCGGAGGTTAAACCGCCTTCTTCGAAAACCGGGTAGCGTCGTGACTCCTGTCAATGCACATCCTGGTCATATCCCTACCTGCCTTCCCCAGACGGCGGCGAAAGATTTCGAAAGATGGCATAGAGTTGAAATACAGCAGGTGGGAACGGCAGCCGCAATCCGAGGAGCCAAAGCCAGCGACTAAAATCCGAGCCTGAGGCAGACCTGCCGCTGCTTTATACCAGCTACATTCCAATCTTTTCTCGGAGGCCAGATACCAGACCTCGTCCAAACTCGCTTTCTGCCTCAGATAGTCGATGTGCCAGTGGAGCTTCCCTCCTGCCCGAACATGCCGCCCCACCCTGGGGAAGAGCCCGCCCAGGGCGCTGCCGATATACAGATAGTAGCCGGGAGGAAAAGAAAATGTTATCAACTTCCCTACCGAGATAGTGGTCTCTTCATCCAGCGTCAGTACGAGGATATAAGTGCCTTTGATTTTTCCCATGCAGCGATTCTAGGCCCACCACAAAAGAGTGTCAATGAATTTATACATAACATTGTATGCTGCTTCCATATATGCTAAACTCGAACACAATGGGCAAATCTAACCGCAAAGCTACCAGAGGTCTGCTCCTAATCGTAATAGCATTGGCTGTAATAGGCCTCGACCAGCTCACTAAATACCTGGTCAGAGCCCATATGGAGTTGGGCGAGTCGATACCTAACACAGGGATAATCAGGCTAACTTACATCACCAATACCGGCGGCGCCTTCGGTATCCTCGCCAACCAGGCTTTCCTCCTGGCCCTGGTTGCCGTAATCGGCATAGCGGTATTTCTCGTTTACCTGCGCTACATACCCTTACAGAACACACTGCTAAAAATAGGCCTGGGGCTTGGTCTGGGAGGCGCGATAGGCAATCTCATCGACCGCCTCCGCTTCGAGGGGAAGGTAACTGATTTCATCGACATCGGAGCCTGGCCTGTGTTCAACGTGGCTGACATGTCCATAGTCGTGGGCACAATCATCATCGCCTATTACTTGCTGTTCGTTGCCCAGAAGAAAGCCCCCGATAAACGGCAAACATGAACAGAGAGTAGGGGCAGACCCATGTGTCTGCCCAAACCTGGACAACGGGCGAACCAAGTGTTCGCCCCCACGTGGTCACGGAAATGGATAAAAGGTTTGAATTCATAGTTTCCAGCCCTGGCGAACGTCTGGATAAGTACGTAGCGGAGCAGTGCCAGATTTCGCGCTCCTACGCTCAGAAACTTATAGACGATGGGCAGGTTGCCGTCAACGGCCATGCCGCCAAAGTCAGCCAGAAGCTTAACGCCGGCGATAGGATAGCTGTATCTATCCCCCCACCATTACCTATTTCCTTAGCCCCCGAGGATATACCGCTTAAGGTTGTCTACGAGGACAAAGACCTCATAGTGGTCGATAAGCCAGCAGGGTTGCTGGTTCATCCCGCCGCCGGTCAACATGCAGGTACGCTGGTGAACGCTATCTTGGCTCGCTGCCCTGACCTCGGAGAGATTAACGGCTCAGTCCGCCCTGGCATCGTGCACCGACTGGACAAGGATACCTCCGGCCTGATGATGGTAGCCAAGAACGATGCTGCCCAGAGAAGCCTCTCCCGCCAGATAAAACAGCGCTCCATTAAGAAGGGATACCTTGCCCTGGTCCTGGGGCACCTGACACCGAAGCACGGAGCTATCGATGCCCCCATCGGCCGCCATCCTAAAGACAGGAAGCGCATGGCAGTGGTCTCGGGAGGCAGGGAGGCGCGCACGGAATACAAAGTGATTAAATACTTCGATGATTACACTTTGGTCGAGGCGATGCCTGAGACCGGGCGCACCCACCAGATAAGGGTACACTTCGCAGCGATAGGGCATCCTATCTTCGGCGACCATGTTTACGGCAAAAGGTCACTCCTGCTGGGTCGACAATTCCTTCATGCCCACCGACTTGGCTTCAAATTGCCCTCAAGTGGAGAGTTCGTGGAGTTCAGAGCCGAACTGCCCCCAGACCTGGAGGAAGTGCTGAGGCAGATTTGACTGAGGGGAACGTTTCTTTATCAGAGCTTCTTCGCTATCTTGGCCCAGGTATCACGTAAAGTAACCGTTCGGTTGAATACCAGATGTTCTGCAGAAGAATCCTTCAAATCCACGCAGAAATAGCCTAAGCGCTCGAACTGATACCGGCTTCCCGGTGTTGCGCCTGCCAGGCTGGGCTCGACATATCCCGTCACAGTCTTCAGTGAATCAGGGTTCAAAACAGTTTCACATTCAGCGACATCGCCGGGATTCTCCACCGTGAACAGGCGGTCGTAAAGACGCACCTCGGCCTCCAGCGCGTGGGCAGCCGAAACCCAGTGGATGGTCCCTTTGACCTTGCGGCTGCTCCCGGCCTCTCCACTCCTTGTCTCAGGGTCATAAGTGCAGTGTAACTCGACCACCTTGCCGGCCTTATCCTTTACCACCCCGACACATTTGATGATATACGCATATCGTAATCGCACCTCACGGCCTGGGGCCAGACGGAAGAATTCCTTCGGTGGCTGTTCCATGAAATCGTCCTGCTCGATGTAAAGCACGCGAGAAAAGGGCACTTTGCGCGTTCCCATAGAGGGGTCCTCGGGATTGTTGACAGCTTCCAGTTCCTCAATTTTGCCTTCAGGGTAATTGTCGATGACCACGCGAAGGGGGTGCAACACAGCCATAACTCGTGGAGCACGCTTGTTCAAGTCCTCACGGATGCAGTGCTCAAGCAGTGCTACCTCAATGGTGCTATCTGTCTTGGCTACGCCGATGCGCTCAGCAAAAGTCCGGATGGACTCCGGCGTGTAGCCGCGTCTGCGTAAACCGGAAACAGTAGGCATACGGGGGTCGTCCCAGCCGCTGACATGCCCCTTCTCCACTAAT
This sequence comes from Dehalococcoidia bacterium, assembly GCA_014874385.1. Taxonomy (GTDB): domain Bacteria; phylum Chloroflexota; class Dehalococcoidia; order SZUA-161; family SZUA-161; genus JACWAE01. The sequence continues at coordinate 6,405 of JACWAE010000095.1, forward strand.
TGCCTCAGGTTGCGCTTGCTCATGATAGTGTAGGTTAGATTGAGGCGGGCGAACTCAATCTGCTGGGGATGGTATACGCCCAGTTGGTCGAGGAACCAGTCGTACAGGGAGCGATGGTCTTCGAACTCCAGCGTACAGATGGAATGGGTAATTCTTTCGACAGAGTCCTCGAGCCCATGCGCCCAGTCGTACATGGGATAAATGCACCATTTGCTGCCTGTGCGGTGGTGCTCGGCGTGCAGGATGCGATACATCACCGGGTCACGCATATTGAAATTCGGTGATGCCATATCGATTTTGGCGCGCAGCACTCGGGAACCATCCTCGAACTCACCTGCCCTCATGCGATGGAACAGGCCGAGATTCTCCTCGGCAGAACGGCTACGGTATGGACTCTCTTTACCCTGTTCAGTGAGAGTGCCGCGGCTCTCTCTGATTTCATCAGCGCTCGAATCATCAACATAAGCCTTGCCGGCTTTAATCAACTGGACAGCATAATCGTACATCTGCTCGAAGTAGTCCGAGGCATAGAACAGACGGTCCTGCCAGTCGAAGCCGAGCCAGCGCACGTCTTCTATAATCGATTCGACGTATTCCACCTCCTCCTTGGTAGGGTTGGTATCGTCGAACCGCAGATTACAGAGCCCCTTGTACTCAGCAGCGATACCGAAATTGAGGCAGACGGACTTGGCGTGGCCGATATGCAGATAACCGTTCGGCTCCGGTGGGAACCGCGTGTGCACGCGCCCACCGAACCTATTATTCTTATTATGCTCGTTGATGATATCCCTAATAAAATCTGATGGCATAGATGAATTTCCCCTGACTATTGAATCCAAAATTAGAGATAAGCGTACAGTTTCCCCTTACCTTTGTCAAGGATTATTGTGCTGAAGAGCATCTAAAATAAGTAGCAACTGTCTTTCCTGAGGAGGCGAAATCCATACCCGTAGGGGCAGACCCGCGTGTCTGCCCTCGTCGGATGTCAGCGATGCCTTGTCATTCTGAGCGTAGCGAAGAATCTCGGTACTTAGCTATAACCTTTTTTACATGAAGTGGGCGGTGGGTTACATTTCACCCACCTTACTGAAACTAAGGATTGTCTCCACTGAACAAAGGTAATATAGACGCTCTCTACCGATAATGCTAGAATATGAAGCAATTAGCGGGAGGACTATGAGCGAAAGCGATGTGAGGGTGCGCTTTGCCCCCAGCCCAACCGGATATCCTCATGTGGGGAATATCAGGACTGCCCTGTTCAACTGGCTCTTCGCCAGGCACAGCAGCGGCAGCTTCATCGTGCGTATCGAGGACACCGATGTCAACCGTAAGGTCAAGGGTGCCGTTGAAGCTATCCTGGACAGCCTGCGCTGGCTGGGAATAGATTGGGATGAAGGGCCGGAGGTGGGCGGCAGCTACGGTCCCTACTTCCAGTCGCAGCGTCTGGACATCTACCAGAAGACTGCGCAACATCTGTTAGCAGAAGGACACGCCTATCCCTGCTATTGCTCAGAGGAGCGGCTTGCCCAGATGCGCGCCGAAATGGCTCAGCGCAAAGAATCTATTCGCAGCTACGACCGCCGCTGCCGCAACCTGACCCGGGAGGAGCGAGCCAAATTTGAAGCGCAGGGCATCGTCCCTGTAATAAGATTCAAGATACCTCTCGAAGGTCAGACCAGGTTCAACGATATGATTAAGGGCGACGTAGCCTTCGATAACAGCACCCTGGACGACTTTGTGCTCCTGAAGTCGGATGGCTATCCTACCTATCACCTGGCAAACGTGATTGACGACCACCTGATGAAGATAACGCATGTTCTCAGAGCCGATGAATGGCTGTCCAGTACACCACGCCATTTACTGCTCTACAGCGCCCTGGGTTACCAGCCACCCCTGTTCGCACACCTGCCTATGATACTGGGAACAGACCGCAGCAAGCTGAGCAAGAGGCACGGCGCTACCTCTATCATCGAATATCGCGACCGGGGCTACCTCCCGCAGGCGATGATGAACTTCCTCGCCCTCCTGGGCTGGTCGCTCGACGATCACACCGAACTGTTCAGCAAAGAGGAACTAGTACAACATTTCTCCATTGAGCGCATCAGCAAGACCAGCGCCATCTTCAATCTGGACAAGCTCAAGTGGATGAACGGGGTCTACATACGAAATTTTAGCACCGATGCGCTCACAGACCGGCTATTGCCATTTCTGGATAGAGACCTGCCTCAATCGGTGAAACGACCCCTTTCCCGAGAATATGTGAGGCAAATCATACCTCTTATTCGGGAGCGCCTGACAACGTTGGGAAAAGTAGAGAGCGCAACGGGAGCGATGGCAGAAGCTGCACCACTTTATGACTTTTTCTTCGTAGATGAACCCGTTTACGACACCCGCCTGCTTCTGGGAAAGAAGCTGACCAGGGAAGATGCCGTGAGAGGGCTTGAAGCCGCTCTAGAGCGGCTTCAAGCCCTGCCCTTCGATGCCAAATCGTTAGAAGATGCCCTGCGCCCCCTTGCTGCCGGGCTGGGACTGAAGGCAGGCGACTTCTTCGGCCTGCTGCGGGTAGCGGTCACCGGACGTACCGCCGCTCCCCCACTATTCCAGACCATGGAAGCCCTGGGCCAAGAGAGATGCCTTAAACGCATTAAGGCAGCGCTGAAGAAGTTGCAAGATAAGAGGTAAAACCGCAAAATAAGTGCATAGAGATACCTGACTGAAGAGAACGATCGCAATGAGAAGACTATTAGTACTGATATTCATAGCAATTCTGGTAGTAGTCGCGGCCTTGTTAACCGCCGCACCGCTCAAGAGTGTGACTTATACTGAGTCAGTGCCTTATACCACCACAGAAACCTACTATGTCACAGAAACCAATACCGAAGAAGTTCCTTTAGGCTATAAGGTTATCGATACTAACATCAATAACTCCTATTGGAGATTGTCCTCAGACTGCACGGTGACTATCAGAAATACGGATGTCAGTAGTGGATACTTTCGTATTGCGTTCAATATGTTAACTCAAACCACTATCCTGGCTCCCAGCAAGACGGTCACCAAAGCTGCCTGGCAACTCCTCGACCCGGGCCAGCAGAAAGATGTCACAGTGAGGCACGATGGAGATCACATAGGGAATTTCACCTACTCGATTACACCGCCGACAAGGGAGGTCACCACATCCCAGCAGGTGCCGAAAACGAAGGAGACCGTAAACTATGAGGAAGTAGTGAAGACCAAAAAGGTAACGTTTTTGGAGTATTGGAGGTCATGAGCAAGTCAATCACTTTGCTAGCCCTGCTGCTACTTGTGCTCACGGTCAGCGCCTTCGGTTGCATTGCTGAGAAGGAGGCACCCTCGCCTACACCCGTGGTAAGTCCGACACCTGTACTTACCCCGACCCCCATCCCTACCCCGACACCTACACCCGAGCCTGTGACCAAAGTATTCAACATCAGTCGCACACTTTCCGGACTCAACATCATCCTCGTCATGACCACTTGGGTTGGTAACGAAGTCGAAGTTCAGTGGAGAATAGAGAATACCACCGGACAAAGCTTCAAGGCTGCCCGTCTCTACAATATTTTCCAGCCGGGTGCTTATGCCATAGACCAGGATGGCAACGAAGCTGAATACTTCATACCTCCACCCATCACCAAAGACCTTGCACCAGGCAGTTACATGATTTATAAAACACAGTTGCTTTTCTATCCTCAATCTACACGAATCACCATCCGGCTTACCGACGCTTGGGTGGAGGGCAGCAACTTTGTCGACATCAGTGTGGACTTCAACTTCGCACGCTAAACATTGAAGGCGTTGACAAGATTCTGCAAGTACTCTACACTATAAACGTAAAGCTGAGGTTACGACTCCTAAGTTCCCGTCTCAGCTTCAAGTTCGTTGGGGCATCGTCTAGCGGTAGGACAGCGGACTCTGGATCCGTTAGCCGAGGTTCGAATCCTCGTGCCCCAGCTTCATCTGTGTTGAACTATCTATACGCCCCTTCGATGCTTCACCTGGTATAAAACTATCAAGCTTTTGCAGCAATTTTTGCAATGTAGTTGCCCAATTCATTGGGCAGTCTCGCCTGATAAATCAGGCAACTACAGGAAATGTCCAAAGGTTGAACTGGTCTCTTCATCACGCTTGCTCACCGCTGACCCTTCAGGTATAATAAAAATCGTTGCAGGTACAATCGTGCGTACCTGTACTGTTAAGAACGGCGCATTCGTCTAGCGGCCAAGGACATCGCCCTCTCAAGGCGAAGATCAGGGGTTCGAATCCCCTATGCGCTACCACATTAATCATTGTCAAGCTAAAAATTATATTTTATGTCAAATGTGTAGGCGTTTTGCTAACCTTTTGCTAATCCAAATTTTTCAACAGCCTCATTTTTGGCCTTGCGGTCAAGGGCCTGGTCGCCTAAATCTCGTTTTGATAGAACCAGGGCCAAATGGTGAAATACATCGAGATGGTCAGGCATCTGGGCAAGCACCGCTCTGAACGCTCTCTCGACTTCGTCGAGATTCGATTGCTCGTAAGACTCGCACCCAGCATGGAATTCATTCATTACATTGTCTATGTATCTGGATAGACGAACCGCCACTCATGGGGAGCCATTTGAGACAGCTTTAACATAGGCCACTCCTCTTATCTGAAATCAATCTGACAATTTGGGCATATCAGCAAGGCTGTGCATCGCGGTAACACTCCGCGTGGATTTGTCCAAGTCTCACTTGCTCTAGTCATGCACCACGAGCTGCCAAAGGCTGTAATATGCAATCCTGGTTTGATAACGGATAACCAAACGGAGTTTTGTTAACCCCCGAGACCCTTGCAGCTTACTCCTCCTTTCTTAATTCTTGGCCGATAGCGAATGCTTTTGCTATGACTTTGCCAAAATCCAAGTATTGACGAGCTGGATCTCTAGCATAGATAAGAGGCTTAATCTTATTAACATCTGGTTTCCCATTTGTGAGACAATTATCGGAGACGTGGGTCTCCTCAACTAGGCCGATAATCAGTAAATGACTCCCTAAATCCAAGGTGTGCACCACCTTACATTCCAGATTGACAGGACATTGTTCAATAAGAGGAGCACTGCCTAATTTGCCGTAAAAGACTTTGAATTGACAGACATGCGCTTTGTTAACTTTAGAGCCAGATATAGAGCCACAATAATCGGTTTCCTTTACCAGATCAGTAGAAGGTATATTGACGGAAAAAGTCAAGTTTTGCCTGATGCCCTTGAGGGTGTATCGCTGATGCCGTATGGCTACAGAAATCATTGGGGGCTCACCATTGGCGATACCACCCCAGGCCAGCGTCATGAAATTTGGTTTACCATCAACATTCGCTCCAATTATCAGTACGGGCATAGGGTAAATTAACGTTTGGGGGCCCATCAGGGTTTTACCCATAAGATTTCCTCCTTTTCGTAGATATACCAATTTCTAGATGGCGGGAGCCCATTTAAAGACCAAAAACTATCCGGATTTACTGGAATTGTAAGCCTTCTTATCCCACGTGGCAAACAGGAAAGAACATGACGGAGTCTTGCGCTGTGCACCTTGTCCGATGAGCCTGCTGCTCGAAAAAGAGGATGACAGCACCAAGGTAGTATTTTCACTAGTGTCGTTGTTATACGATTACGTCAGTAGCTAACTGTTAAGGGATAATGTCAGTCATGAGAGGACTGACATTGACACAGCAAGAGCAAGGGAGACTACAGACA
>JACWAE010000096.1 GCA_014874385.1 Dehalococcoidia bacterium
GCCAGATAGTTCTTACGTACTTTGGGATTCAGACCCTTCAGAATCCTGGTGAGGAAGGGCCCCCCTGGATTGCCTTCTGCAAGCCAGTTATCGATCCAGGCAGCAATCAACTTTTGGTGTTCCGTTTTGGCGATCCTGCCGAATGTTGTGCTCAGGCGCCGATAATTATTCTCTGAAGAGTGGCTGAGTAGCATCAGGGATTGGCTGAGGACGTTTTCCGCAATCTCACGCTTCAGCTTCCCGTAAATCTCTTTACCCTGTACCAGGACAGTACTCATTGCCCCTCTCCTTAAGAAGATTTGCCCGGTATCGTCGGAGCAACTAGCTACCCAAGATAACTACGAAAGGCGGAGTCTCTGGCATCTCTTAGCCCCCTCGAGCATTATGTCCTCCTCAAAATTACGTCTCGGTGGTTCCTTACTAGTCCTCATCGCGATAGATGTACCTGCCGCCGCGCAGCCACGAGGCACCAGCGGCGATAAGGCACATCACAGCGGAGAAGCTGAACACCTCGGTAAGGCCGTGATGAAAAGCCCCGTCGATGAGCTGTGGGAAGAAGCTCCTGGAGGTTATGGTCGCCGCCTGCGCCGCAGGCAGGGAATTAAGCACACCGGAAGGGATTAGCGTTCCCAGCGGGTTGTAGCCCAGGAATGCAGCAAACAGGTAGCCTACCGGCGGTGCTCCTGCAAGCTGCTGTGCGACCTGTGAGGGTACGCCATTTTGCGTGAGTCCGCTGTACATAGTTGCCGGAACAGAAGCGTTCATGCCGACGATCATAAGGGAGAAGAAGATGCCGATGGACAGCGGCATGCCCACATTAAAAAGTGTCGCCACCATGCCAGAACTTGCGCCCCGATGCCGTGCCGGGACGCTGTTCATGATGGCGGCTGTGTTGGGCGCCGCGAACATTCCCATACAGAGGCCGTTGAACAAGATCAGCAGCGCGAACAGCACATAGGGGAAATTCACCGGCAAAAATATCAGCAGACCAAAGCTGATTGCCGCCAGTATCATCCCACCGGTGGAGAAGTAGCGCGCCCCAAAACGGTCAGACAGCCGGCCGAAAAGCGGACCGGCAAACAGAAACCCGATGCTCATAGGCACCATGTAGATACCTGCCCAGAGCGGCGTAACCGCAAAATCGTAGCCATGCAAAGGCAGCCAGATGCCCTGCAGCCAGATGGCGAGCATGAACATCAGCCCGCCCCGGGCAACGGCTGCTAAGAACCCGGCTGCATTGCCAGCAGCGAAGGCGCGGATGCGGAATAGGTTGAGCCGGAACATGGGCGCTCGCACTCTCCGTTCGATGACAATGAACCCCAGCAGAAGGGCGACCCCGCCGGCAAGCATGCCTACCACGAATGGGGCTGTCCAGCCCATAGAGGAAGCGCCGCTGGGCTTAATGCCGTAGGTAATGCCTACCAGCAGCATGGTCAGGCCGGCAGCAAAGCTGAGATTTCCCCACCAGTCGATAGTCTCTCTTTTCCTCATGCCTATCTCTTTAAGTGAGATGTATGTCCAGATTGTCCCGGCAACGCCTATGGGTACGTTGACCAGGAATACCCACCGCCACCCCACCTCGGATAAAAGCCCACCTACCAGAATACCTAAGAAAGCGCCCGCAATGGCAGCTACCTGGTTCAGTCCGAGGGCCATGCCGCGCTGATTTTCGGGAAAGGCATCGGTCAGAATGGCTGCCGAGTTGGCAAACAGAAAGGCACCGCCGATACCTTGCACCACCCGAAAGATGATTAACTCGAGTGCCCCGGCAGATCCCGTGCTCCACGCGGCAGCACACAACCCGGAGCCGATAGTGAAGACAGCAAAGCCAAGGTTATACATGCGGGTACGCCCGAACATGTCTCCCAGACGGCCAAACATGACTACGAGGACAGCCACAATGACCATGTAACCCATGAGCAACCAGAGCAGGTAGTCGAAGCTTCCCGGGGCCAGCGGGTCAATATGGATGCCCCTGAAGATAACTGGCAATGCGAGCAGTAGGCTCGTGCCGCTGAGGGAAGCCATGAGCACACTAAGCGTAGTGTTTGAAAGGGCGACCCATTTATAGTGTGGCCCTACCTGGGGACGGCCAGCAGTTGCCGAATTTTGTGTCATTTTTCTCAAAATCTCCTATGCTTTACCGTCATGATATTTTTCTGCCTTACCTTGCCTCTCCGGAACCTGCATCCATGTAGCGCCATCCCGATTACTGTATGTGTCGGCGACAGGCGCATCTTCTATCCGCTGTCTCATCTCTTCATGTACGTTATTTAACCTTCTCCAACAGATCAAGTTCCCCGCATCAGTTATCCAACCGTAATCGAATGCTGTATGGTGACTTGCTGGTGAAAATAATGTCACAAAGGCAGATGTGGTTATCGACTGCAGTCAAAATGTTTGTCATATTTATTATTTTTCTGTCGTTAAGCCTGATGCCTCTTTCCCCGCAAATAAAGGGCGTAAAGATTCGAGTGCAGCAGCGATCCCGGCCTGTTGCCCGGGCCCCAGCACGGCCAGCCTCTCGACCAGCCGCGCCTCAATGAGCCGCCGGGCGCGCATCAGTTCGTCAACTCCCCTTGAGCTCAGCCTTAGCTTAACGCGACGCCGGTCTTCAGGGGAGGCGCGGCTAATGACCAGTTTACGAACCACCAAAGCATTGATTGTTTTGGACATTGAGGGCAGTTTCAAGCCCACGTAGTCGGCCACTTGTGAAACTGAAGCGTCATCATGACGGTAGAGGAAGGTGAGGGTACGCAGATAGGGCATTGATAACTCGGGCATATGATGGCATGTTTCGGCGCGGAGATAGTTCATGATCAGGGGAATCACGTCCATCAAAAGGGCAGCGGCACGATCACTAGTGGATACTGATGTTAAATTCATTTCTTTTTGAAATGATTTCATGAAGAAACAATAGCACGAGAGTGTAGGCATGTCAAGTGGTTGAATTAAATGGTAAAGTACAATCTCTTGCGAGATTTAGGCACTCTGATTATAATACCCCTATACTTTTAGAAGAGTATAGGACAATAAAAATATGCAAAATTCTAGACCACCAAAAACTAGAAATTCGGCTTCCATTCTGGCTCGGTCATGGAAGGATACATGGCAATGGATTCTTAATACCAGATTTGCTTGGGTGGTTGCCATGTTAGTTGCTGGTATTACGGGAGGTGTTTTTGTTGGTAATACAGTGCCAGGGCGGATATTAGCTGGTTTTGTCGGAGCATTAATAGTTATAGCCTTGATGGTAGGAATAGCTTTTATCTATAACCTGCTTCTTACACCGTCTCAACTACGCAAAGAAGCTAGGCATAAATTTATAAAAGAAAATGCTAGTTATTCTTCTAGGATTATTGGCAATCCACTTAAGTCAAAATATTTGGCGATTTTAGAAGTTTTGAAGTCAATGATTAAGGTCGAAAACAATATTACAGACAATATCGCAGGCAAACACATATTAACTGTTAAAGAATTTAATGCCCTGCAAAAGAGATTGTCAAAAGAAACGAATGTTGATACTTTACCCTTACATAAAGGATTGAAAATATACTTAAGGGGGGATGTTACTAAGAAAGTTAATCAGACAATAAACAAATTAAAGTTGCAGTTCCCCCAAAATGAGAATACATTTTCTGAAAATCAAATAAGATTCTTATTATCAATTCGGTACGTCCTTGATGACTTTGGTATTGGGTTATCGTCAGAATTAGAAAAATCCTTCGAATACAAAAATTTGCTAAATAAATTAGATGCTCAAATACCCAACAAGGATGATATTCCTGACTGGGTAATATATTTATTGGTAATTCCCTCGGGTCTTAACAGCATATACATATTCGGGAGTGCTATACCACGTAGACATAGAGAGATGTTTTTGCGTTATATACCACCTGTCATAATAAATTATCCCTCTAAGCGAGATGGCGTAACAGAACAATTGGTTCAGATTGCAAAAGAATCTATAGAGGCTTTATAGGGTGAAAATATTATGAGTTTCATACGAGCAAAAGAAATACCGCCACGTTCAGGTAATTGGTATGACTACCTAGTAAAAACCGTCCATGTTGACGGGAGAGTCATTCAACAGCATATTGCATATATTGGGAAGTCCACCAGTCATGGTTCATCGGGTGGTGGTTCAACTTCTCATGCTATCGCTACTTCCCGCAGTCCAGTATCGGTTAACCCTTCGACAAGCGAGATTAGAATACCGAAGATGAAAACACCTGCTAGGCAAATAGCTTCGGCAATGGGGATGTACTATGGTGGTATGTCCCTCGATGCTATTCAACAACAATTCAAACAGGATTACGACCTTGAGATGAGCGAGAGCAATTATTGGAACTGGGTAAAACGGTTTACCAAAGAGGCTATCAAACAGGCAAGGGATTTTAAGCCTGACGTTGGCGATACCTGGGTTGCAGACGAGACATATATGAAGCTAAAAAAGAGGACAGTCTATTTCTGGGACATCATAGATTCTAAGACTCGGTTTCTTTTAGCTAGTCACGTTTCATTCAATCGGGGAAGCAGAGATGCAAACGAACTTATGAAGTTGGCAGAGGAACGAGCGGGTAAGACTCCCAAGGTAGTTATAACCGATAAGCTCAAATCTTATATCGCTGCGATAGAGGATGCCTACGGAGCGGACACGAAGCACATTCAGGGAGGACCGTTTAAGTTTCTAGATACTGGCGAGTCAACCGCAGAGATTGAGAGATTCCATAAGACCTTAGAGCAAAGAACGAAAGTCTTTGAGAAGTTCAAGGATATGGCAAGTATCAGACTCTTAACCGATGGATGGTTAATCAATTACAATTTTTTCAAGCAGAATGAAGGTTGCGGGAATATCCCGCCAGCCCAAGCTATGAGTAAGGCCGTTCCATTCAAGGACTGGAATGATATAGTCCGAAGCAAGAAACTACCCGATATTGACTACAAAGTAAGCTTGCATCGGAGGCCGTCTGTTAGTAAGGGCTATCCTGTTCTTGACGCTACGTTAACCCCAATAATACCGAATGAAAAGAGTGCCTAAAGGAAATGGGAAGATTGTACTTTGCCAATTAAATGGTTCTTCTTGGTTGTGGCTGGTCGAGGCTACCGCTTCAAAAATCCCATCAACCGATACCGAGCAGTATCAGCTTCTTCAATGATTTGATTAACACTGCTGCACACTCTAAACTTACTTGATGTACAAGGTGTAAAGCAGTCCCTTCTTTTCAAACAAAATAGTGGGAGCAGAAACTGATTTAAGTTTGGAGGAGCGATTGGCGCTTTTCAATTCAGAAGAACAATGGGCCAACTTCTGGATTAGGCGGGTGGGGTGGGAGCCGAGCTGGGCAGCCAGGAGGATAGCGGAGAGCTGTAAGCCAACAAGCCTGATAGCTGACATAGGCGGTGCGCATGGCAGGGATAGCTTCTGGCTCAGGGCAAAGGGATTCAAAGTAGTGCTTCTGGAGCCTAATGACTGCTCTCTGAAGATGGCACTTCAGAGGGTCAGGGAACTGGGCATACATGTGGGCATAGTAAGGGCGGCCATGCCATGCCTGCCTGTGCTTGATAAGAGTTTTAGCGCCGTAGACTTTTACTGGGGCTTGCACTCTTATCCTGATGAAGAAAAATTGGGGGCACTCATGGAAATAAATAGAGTCATGGCCGATGATGGCCGCTTATTTTCTGCCAGTTTTCGCTCTTGGAGTGGCAGTAGTGTTCCACTGAGTATACACCTGGTTCCGAAGAAGGAAGATTTCATTGCTTGGCATGAAAAAGCTGGTTTCCGCACTCTAAAGGTTACGGAAATGGCAGACGAAACTTACAGCTTTGAAAAGTCGTGGTGCGGGGAGTTCCAAACCGTAAAAAAGAATGAGAAAATTTGGTGAGGGACGGCTTCCCTAATCAGCCTCAATCTGGAAACCAACTAGGCTGAACAATACGCCCGTTTGTGCAAACGGCAGGTTGCCATGTCGTCTTTCCTTATCCCGGTTATAACCTGAATGTCAGGCCATGTACCGCCATTCCTTCGACGAGAGAAGCTTGAAGTCATTAGTCTCGCACTTTTCGAAGAAGACGTAGCCCTTAACCACGTAATTCTTTGGATAACGTTTTAGAAACCAAGCCTTAAGTCTCCCCGGTTGACTTAACAGACTGAAACCGTTAACGTTAGCTCCTTTTATGAAAGGTCAAAACGTTGATGTAGCCAGTAATTGCTAGCAACACTCATGACCAGCCTTATTTTTTTACTGATACTATCCTTTTGGTGATCTCCTCGAACCGCCGAGATGGCTTGGCTGTTCCCGCTGTGCTCTTATCTACCGCATCAGCAATGCCCTGTATTTTCTCCACCGGGACTGAAGCGATCATTATGTTCTCATCCCATCCCGCCATCCTCCTTGCGCTTACATCCCCGGCAGTAATGTTGAAGTTACCTGATACAATTGGATAGGTTATGGTGCTCCAGCAAAGCGAACCCCTCATTTGAAACGAGGGCGTCTTGCCATCCCAGAACTGAGCCAGCGTAATAAGTCTTGATATCTGTTCCGCACTCACGAGGAAGATGATTAAATCAGGCACGAAAATATCTTTGCCAACCGGATACAGATAGACCCTGCTGGAAATGCCCAGAGGTGGCTTAGCCAACTTCTCAGATTCAGTCCTCGATCTCGTCGCAGTCTTAACATCACACCACAACTTCTCCCCTTCAACAAGCATCCTAAGTGGTACCTCCCTTGTCTCAGTGAGCCCAATATGGCTCTTTCCCCCGGGGCAAGCGCAAGTCTCCTTCGAGAGCATTATCACTTTGCCCTCAGCAGCCTCCAGTATACCATTACATACGGCATATTGGCCTTTAGCCAACTTAGCCGCAGGGGACTCGTCGGTGTATTTCACTCCCACTGCTTCTCTCTCTATACGTAGTGCATTCCTGATTTTTTTAACAGACTCCATCTTTCAACCTCCTTCAGAGATGAAGACATCCCTATCGTATCTCCCTGCCACTCTCACAGAATACTATATCCTTTACCCAATAGTCTATCGGATAAGCTCTAAGCTCAATTGGCTGTAGTTTCATTTCCCTCGTGCCTTGCTAGTCCCCTTTGAGACATAGTCGAAGAACCTCTCAATGGTATCACCCGATGTCCATTCTGAGCGAATCCTCGTTCGTTTCTCCGCTTTACGCAACTCAGACAGAATCATACGATTGAGAGTTCGCGCGCTTTCTCCTTGAAGCTCTGCCTCAACTTCGAATCCCTGCTCTGTTTGTCTGATGGTTCCCTTGTTAGCGATGAGCCGTTCCAGGGCCGGTTTGACAGCCGAAGGATTATCGCTGCTCACCTGTGCCTTCAGCCTGAACTTCCCGTCAGCCATTTTGCCCTCCAGTAAGCCGTGATTTCCATTTCAACTCACAATGAGGTAATCTTCATCCCTCATCGCTGTTGCCACCAATAGTATGCACACTGCACCTGGCTGTCAAACTCGCGCAGAGCCCCACTTGCCGAACGTACCGGATGCACCGATTAAGGCCACTGATCGAGGATTGAACAGGTTATCCAGCCTCTGTTTAAGCGTAATTTCGCCTGTCATTAACAGCACTCCTCCTGAATATCTTCACTTCCGTCTCTTCGTCCCTGGGCAGCCTGTCTCCGCACAACTTTATATCCTATCTTCCAATGTTGGGGTATAAGCGTGCTGCTATTATAACCAATACCACCGCCGAGAAAATCAAGACGCCGAAATCCAGCCCTAGCCCGTAAGTGCTTACTCCATGAGCCAGCATCAGTCTCCGCGATGCATCTACTTGATAAGTCAAGGGGTTTATATGTGCAATCACTTGCAACCAGCGCGGCATCACCGAAATCGGGTAAATTGCGCTGCTGGCGAAGAAGAGCGGCATCGTCAAAACCTGGCCGATGCCCATGAAACGTTCTCGCGTCTTGACCAGGAATGCCACAATCATCGAAAGCGAGGTGAAAGCGGTGGCTCCGATGAGAACGGTAGCCAGTACGCCTAATAGAGCCAGCGGGTTCCAGTTAATCTGCACCTTAAGGATTACCGCCAGGATAAATATAAGCACTGCCTGAGGCAAGCCGCGCACACCCCCTGAGAGCGCTTTGCCCAACGCCAGGGCGCCGCGTGAGGTGGGACTGACCAGGAACTTGTGAACTATCCCCAGATCCCGCTCCCAGATAAGAGTTATGCCGCTGAATATGGCGATGAAAAGCGTGCTCTGCGCCAGAACGCCCGGAGTCAGAAAGTCTATATAGCGCACGTTCCCTGTCGGTATGGCTCTAAAGTGCGTGAACACCTCGCCGAATATCAGGAGCCAGATAACTGGCTGCACGGCGCGCATGATTATCTCAGTCGGATCATGGCGTATTTTGCGCACTTCAAATTCGGACATGGCTAACGTCTTGTCCACAAACCCGCCAATAACAGATAAAGGGTTTACGCGCCTGGCCACGACGGCCTCAACCGAGCCGCCGGGCTGTGCGCCTTGTCCTCGAGACGTCACGATAGCTTCCTCCCGATTCTAATTCACTTCCTGTATAATGGATAAACACATCCTCCAGTGTTGCACCCTCTCGCCCTATGGATGCCTTAAGCTCATCCGGCTCACCTATTACAACCACCTTGCCCCGGTGCATGATCGCCACCCGGTCGCACATGCTGTCCGCTTCTTCCATCAGGTGTGTGGTCATGAATATAGTCGTCCCGTACTCGCTTCGCACTCCATCTAAATGCTCCCAGACCGCTTTGCGTGCCAAGGGGTCCAGACCCACCGTTGGCTCATCTAAAAACAGCACCGGAGGCCGGTGCAATATTGACTGGGCAATCTCCAGACGCCGCACCATGCCGCCGGAGTACGTGCGCACGAGCCTGTCCGCGTCCCCCTCCAGGCCCATAAACTTCAGAGCACTGCGTATCCGCGTTTTCCTCTCACGGCGCGGTATGTCGTAAAGCCTGGCAAAGATGAGCAGATTCTCGTAGCCTGTAAGCGTGCCTTCAGTGGAGAGCATCTGCGGTACGTAACCTATCATACGACGCACCTCGCCGGCATGACGGAGAATGCTGTATCCTGCCACGCTGGCATCGCCTGAAGTCGGCGGCAGCAGGGTGATTAGCATCTTAATCGCTGTGGTCTTGCCGGCGCCGTTGGGGCCCAGCAATCCGAATGTCTCTCCGGGCTCCACCGAAATGGTCATCGCGTCTACGGCAATCAACTCTCCAAAGGAGCGGGTGAGCGCATTGGTTTCTATAACGGGAGTAGTCATTAAACTGACCCGCCCCCTTTGCTTGCAGGCATACCCTCTGGCGCAAAGACACGGCCTAACATCTTCAGTGCCTCTACTACCTTGGCCTGTTGCTCAGGCAGAAGTGGCCCCAGCGCCTCAGCCAGGCTTGCCTCGGTCATCCTGCGCGTTCGCCTGAGCTCGGCGAGCCCATGTGCACTCAGCCTCAGGCTAACGTACCGGCGATCATCGGCAACTGCCCTGCGTATGACCAGTTTCCTGGCAACTAAAGCATCAACCATCTTGGACATGGATGGCAGCTTCAGCCCCACGTGTTCTGCCACCGCCGACAGCGAGGCCCCCTCATTGCGATACAGATATATGAGCGTTCGCAACTGGGGCACCGTGAGACCAGGTGCGCGATGACTGCGCATCTCCATGCGGATGCGGTGCATCACTCGGGGAACTACCTCCATCAGAAGGGAAGCACCTTCTAGCTCAGGAGTTGGAGAAATAGTTTCCTTATGCAACTGTTTCATGAATAGAGTATAGACCTATCAGCATGAAAAATCAATAGGATTGAACGGGAAAAGGTTGAAAATTTGTAACATTTTGGAAGGTGACTAACCTGATGCAGTGGATAGTCCTATAATGCAGTCCATTCGGCTCTTAGATCAGTTGCTCAATCTGAAAGGAGGATAGCGGTCTGTAGCTAACAGGAAAGCGTAAGCCACCACTCTTAACGCCCATCTGAACACACCTTCCACGAAATCGAACATGACTTTGGGATAGCGTCCTGTAAACAGGATGGCAAGCCAGGCAACCGCCACCGTTACCAGAGCGACAATGCTCAGGAAAAGGAGAGCAATGTAGTGGGGAACAGCCAACAGCCATTTTATCAGCGGCAGCCAGCGATGTAGCTCCTCCTCAGCCTTCGGATAAGGGATTTCGATATTATACAGCCGCTCGTCGTCAGTCGAGGGATATTCGTCCCTCAATAGCGCTAGATAAGCCCAAACACGGGCACCGAACTTAGTTAGAGCCAGATCCCAGTCGAACCACCATTTGGGGTACTTTTGCAAAAACAGAAGCATCAACACCGCGGGAACGAAGACAAATCCGCCTGTGGCAATCATGCCACCGCTAATCAAAATGAAGATTATGAAAATTGGAATTGCCGTAAGCAGCCTGAAAAAAGTGGTTATCCGGTTCATCTTTTTATCCGGGTAATCTATAGACAGGTTAATTGGGTATGACTTTGCAGCCTCCGACACAATAAAACCTCCAGACAGAACTCCCGGTGCCCTCGCAGCGGAGCCTAAACAATCTCACGCAATTGTAACACAGAAAGCGACTTCCGAGTAGAACAAAGACGTACTTAAACGGCGTTCGGCAGTACTTCTGAACTCACTAAGTCGCCCCTCAATCTTCGGAAGGTGTCACCCCATTGACATCGGCTCTCTCTGATTGTATCTTGATAGTAACAATGGCACAGAATATTAAATGTCCCCGCTGCGGAAGGTATTCGCCCGATGCAACCTACTGTCAGTATTGCGGCAAGGCTTTGCATGCCTGTGCAGCCTGCGGCGCCAGGATATCTCGAAACGCCATATTCTGCTCAGAGTGCGGAGCACCTATTTCTAAGGAGCAGAGAGACGCAATAGCTGTAGAGCGCACCTCACCAGCCTGGTGGCTACTGCCCCTATTATTAGGATTCGTAGGCTTCGCCTGGGTAGGTGGCCTGATAGCCTGGTCGCTTATCAGGTACAGAGACCCAAGCAAAGCCACAGGTCTGCTCTGGTTGGGCATATCATTGACTGTAATAGAAATCGTCGTCGCCGTAGTGGTGAGAGCGACACAGCATTAAGCATTTCGCTCTCATGTTGGTCTCTACAAGTCATCCACAAGTTCGGAGAGCCGAGGTGGCGGAACCGGCAGACGCGACGGACTTAAAATCCGTTGGGCTTCGGCCCTTGCGGGTTCAAATCCCGCCCTCGGCACCACGGTTTGCTTAACACTTTTAGTAAAAATGCTTAACACTTTATGTGAAGCAGGACGTTTTCCACTCCTCACCTGACTCAAATAGCTGGCTGAGACCCCCAATTCTTTAGCAAGTTGTCGTAACGATTTCTTATTGCGCTTCATTTTCCTCTCCTTTCCTTCAGCCCTACATTTCGATTCTACGCCCCTTTCGGGTCAAGGGGTACTACTTTTGCTCTTAGGTCTCCTTTTCCTCTTGTAGTCCAGTCTGAGAACTACCCAGTCACGGCCAAGCTTCTTGCGGTGGTCGAATTAACCTATAGTAGACAGCTTGCATTGAGCCTATAGACCTATATGCCCATTCAGGGTGCTTGACATTCCACTCCTTAAACAGATTATCCCAGCCAGTTTCTTTGTTCTCTTGTATAAATGGTATTAGGGTTAAGACCCGTTGAGAGGAATCTCTAGGTCTCGCCCACCTGCCCCAGATTTTTCTTTTCTCTGCAATCATCAAGTTTCTTATTTGCGTATATGCCTTTCTCACTATTTCGGCAGAAATCTCCGGATGGTCGACCTGAATACTCAAGTAATTACTGTCCCTAACAATAATCAAATGGTCGCCATGCAAGGGTTCGTCTGACATTATAGCGCCTAAAGCTAAGGCGGGATGGCACTTCAGGCGTGTGGACAGAACTGAGGAAGCATACAGTAAGAATATGAGCGGGTTATCTATGTATCGTCTGGGAGTACGAGGTATATAGACATAACCTATATCCCAAAACTTGACAAAGAACCAGCCTCTGGACTCAGATTCTCTAAATTTCTCTGTTTGCCAATTCCCCACTTTCTTTATGAGGAGAGAATACTCTCGTTGAAAGTCCTCTTGTAATTCCCTGAATCTGGTGATGCTTGTCTTAGCTTTCTTCAGCCTGTTGCGATACCTACTTATAAGGTCGTTAACTTCAACTCCCAATTCTACCTTAAATGCCTTTTCGATTCCCTCAATAAAGCTTTCCCTATCTGAAGGTAGGCTGACCTCTGCCCTTGGATAAGGCAACGGAATACACTGACCCATTGGCTGGCTGGTAGCTCCCATCTTAACGAGTGTTGCCTCAAGTTGGTCTAGAGAGATAGGTTCTCTTAGCCCTATGGACTGCCTCAATCTATCATATGACTGGAAGTATTTCTTGTACCAGGCTCTTATGAACAAATAAGGTACTTTGAAGTGCCGTCTACTCGAATGATCTTTACTCCTTCCATACGTTCTATCCTCAGCATCATTTAGAGCACCTTCAACTACATTCTCCATAGCTTCAAAGCGGTTGGAAAGAACAGTTAGGTCATTTGTGACAAAGGGAGGATTCTTGTCTGGCTTAATCGCTTCCCATTGCATGTCAGTTATTGGGTAGCCTATTTCCTGTTCTAGTGCTTCACGAAGACCTTTTTCTGTATTGTATAGCATGAGTGATACCACTGTGCTGTAGGATAATGTAAACATATACTTAAATCATGGAAAAGTCAATTGGGAATATAGGGTTGGATAGAAGGAGGTGATTTAATGAACAAACTACGTGAGGTTCGATTAGAGAAAGGACTTAACCAGAGGCAGCTCAGTGAGGCTTCGCATACCCCACAAGCTATCGTCTCAGCTTTAGAGCGAGAAGTTCAGAAGCCTTGGCCCAAGGTAGCAAAGAGGCTATCAAGGGTACTGAAGATGCCCGTCTATGAACTGTTCCCTGAAGACCTCGACCGAATAGTGAGAGGCAAAAAGTGAGGGTTCTGAAGAAATAAGCCCGACTGACAGTTGGTGGGCTGAGAGTCGGGCTCCGGGTAAACACACAACGACTAGGAGGTCATTGTATGTCTGAGGACAATTTTAGTACAGCGTGCTTGGCACGTCAAGTCGAGCCTATTGCTCTAGCAGTGTTCAAGCGTGGGAGATGGTGCGTAGTGGCTAAATTAACCATCTTAGACGGCGAGACTGTTTTGGGGATCGCCATAAAGGAGCAACAGGGGACGCAAGAGATGGTCAGCTTGCCATTACAGGTCATTGATTATGCCCAGAGTCACGGCGCACGGTGGCTTTATTGGAGGCGGGACCGCCACCCAATAGAAATGAAACGAGTCGAACTGCAAACGTTGAAGCAAAGGGGCTTCCTTCAACGAGACGGTGAGGTATATTTCCCCTTAGCAGCTATGGAGCTAGTGCACTGGCGTCAGTGGGAGTATGCAGAAAAGGTAATCCGTCTCGCTCCCGAAGTCAAAGAAGATAAGCCTGACCTGAATGTCCCAAAACAGCTAGTATTGGCCTTCGAGGGAGCGGCGAATGAACTCTGATATAAGAATCCTGGTATCTTTCAAGGGGCACCGTAAGAGGCACCAGTTAGAGAAGTTGCTGGGTAGTATCGGGGCAACGAGGTATCTTATAGACTTGTGGCTCACAGCAGCCCAGCAACGCCCGGATGGTGACCTCAAGGACTGGAATGCGAAAGACATAGCAATTGCAGCCGGCTACAATGGTAAACCCCAAAAGTTCGTTGATAGCCTGTTAGAGAGCGGTTTCCTTGACAGGGACGGGGAGGGCTATCGCCTGCACGACTGGGCGGAACATCAGCCCTGGTGCTGTGGTGCACCGAGGCGGAGCGAGCAGGCTCGGAGGGCAGCAGAGGAGCGCTGGGGGGGCAGCCGACAGCCACCCGACCAGGGTGCGACAACGCCTACCGAAACCCCTTTCTCACCATCTTCTGAATGTAAAAGTAATGCTCCGAGCATAAATGAGCATATGCCCCTCTCCGTATCCTCTCCGTCCCCTATCCTTACCTTACCATCACCAGAACCGGAGCCGTCACCAGAACCAGAAGAGCTAGGCAAAGCGCTCTTCAGCCAGCTACCTCTTGCTGTTAGGAATTTTCTGGAGGGGTACGAGGTCGAGCTGTCAAATGAGGCATTAAATGATTTACTCTCGTGGTGTAAAAAATTGACGGAACAGGATATTCTCAAGGCTCTGAAAGAGGCTGTTGACCACGATGCTTATAGATGGCTGTATGTGCAGCGCATCTTAACTCGAATAGAAAGCGAGACACCGGAGTATTAGATATTAAATAGAAGGGCTGCAAGGTGAGCTTTTAGTAGCGCTACGCCCCCTGTTTGGGCGGTTCCCCAGGGGAAAATCTGGTTTGACCCCTTTGTTGTACGGATAGTATTCGCCTGTGGGGGAGATTTAACAAAAAGACAGATTAGACAGTATAAAACAGACAAAACCGTACAAACCATACACCTTAAAAGTGTGCTGACCTTACAGAGCTTACACACTTTACACCTTAAAAGATGAGGGGGAACTCTTCTGCCCTACGAGGTAGACACCCTGAACAAAGTGGGACAAGCGGAACAGTCTAAACAAGCAGGGTGGACAAACTGAACAGTATAAACAAGCAGAAACCCAACAAACCTAACACACCTAACACACTAAGCAATGTTTCTGGCGTGCCTGGGGGGTGCATAAAAAGGGGCTTGTCAGGGCTTGACGGATAGGGTTATACTTATGGGCAAGTCGCAGTGGAAAGATAAGAAGAGAATGAGAAGAGTTGTAACACATGCTCTTATCATAGCTTTATTGCTAGGATTGCTGGTATCAGGCATATCGTGCACCAAAACGGTCTACGTTACGGTAACGCCGAATCCTACACTAACGCCAACGCCTACACCAACACCAACGCCCAGTCCAACGCCCTCCCCCACGCCGACACCTATACCTACGCCAACGCCTACACTTACACCTACACCCTCGCCCACACCTACACCAGTGCCTTTCAAGCTTACTGGCTACTCAATCGTAACCGGCAATGCTATGCTTCCCTCGTTGAGGATTACGTTCACAGACTCCAATAGCCCTAAGAGCTTCTACCTTATCAATCCAAACGGTGAGCAGACAGGCTCAGACTATACAGTAGCGGGGGAGAGCACAGCCTTCCTGCAAATGGCTGATTATAGCAGTCGTTTTGTCCCAGGGGAGTATAAATTGACTACTAACAACGCATATGGTGTGAAAATTGCGAGTGATTCCCTGCTTTTCAATGGCGCTCAAGCGAGCATCACCGGACTCTCTCTGTCTTGGCAAAAGGTGACCTATTGGGGATTTTTGCCTCCGGATTACTCAATAAGTAGTTTTAGCTTCAATGCTATGAATTCTGGTGACCTTCCGTGCTTCGTCAGCATTGGGCAAATTTACATTGATGGCCAGTCTAAAGGCTCATTCTTGATTTATCCCAGTAGTTACCCTGGATTCCCGATTTTACCTGGCGCAGAGGTCACCCTATACCCAAGTTATTTTTCAGTCGAAACATCAGAAGGAACTCATATGCTCACTTTACAACTCTATGATTCGACTGGGCAAGAGGTATGTACCTATTCTACAAGTATTATCCCTTCATGACTCTTTATACGGATAAAAATCACCTATGGATGCCCCAAAAAACGAAATTCGCCCCTTTATTTTCAGCGAATCAATGCCTCCGAAATTTAGGGCACAAAATTTTGTGCCCCTAGACGCTAGTACAGGCATGTTAGCAAAAAGGGCTTGCCCGAAATTGGTAGCATGATTATACTTATGCGCAGGTCGCAGCGGAAAGGTACACGAATGCAAAGAGCAATAGTTCTAGCTTATTAGACGTTATGGTCAAGACATTCGTTAATGAAAGGAGAGGATATGCCTGAACCTGATGATAACGAAAAGCACCCCCTAAGGTCGCTAATAGCTCTTATCTTTTTTATAGTAGGTGGGATTGCAGCTATAACAGGTATGGCCGGAGGACCACTATCGGGGGTTCTCGGTCTTGCAGCAGGAATCGCATTGAGGTTTGTGGAATAATCCAGTGAAACAAACCCACAAAGAACCCTCAGAGATAGTGCTTCATGCTGTCTTGCCCTGGGGAAAATCCTTATGACCCGGCCCCCAAACCCCTCAAATTTTGGCTACAGGGCTTAGGACAAGGGTGCCTTGTAGTGCTTCAGGCTATCCTAAAAGGTGAGACTGACTAGGGCTTATTGCCGTAGGGAACATTTCGTAGTAGAATCTCTCAAGAAGCAGACTAAATAGGGTAACAACAGTGACAGTAGAATAAAGCCGGATACAGAACCATGCCCGATTGGAAAGATTATTACGAGATATTGGGCGTTAGCCCCGGAGCAAACGATGAAGAGATAAAAAGAGCCTATCGGGATAAGTGCTTTATTTTTCACCCAGACCGAATGAGAGGTGCTCCTGAGTCTGTTCAGCATAAAGCAGAAGAGGAGATGAAGAAATTAAATAGAGCGCACGATGTTCTCAGAGACCCAGTAAAACGACGAGATTATCATAAAGAGTGGCTTAGCAGACGAGGTAGGTATTGGACGCCTCCACCCACTCCGCCACGACCTTCTCGGTCACCTAGGTCAGTAATAATTCTAGTATGCCCAAAATGCGGGACGGAAAATAGTATCCCTCAGCCTGTAGAACAGAGCAAAAGATATCGCTGTCACAGATGCCGATACATATTTACCAATCTTCCCACCCCTCCGCCACTGTAGTGGTTCAGGCTGAGAGATGCCATCCCCCCTTTCTCTGCCC
>JACWAE010000011.1 GCA_014874385.1 Dehalococcoidia bacterium
AGCCGTCGGACGAAAACAAACAAAGAACGCTTGTGGCCGTCACAGCCTGGAGCGATGGTAATGACTACGATGATATTATGGCAACCTTACTGACAAAATCGCTGAACAATAAACCCTGACATTTTCCCTTGACAACGACAACTAACCTAATAAAATGTACTGTGGATATCCCCGTTTTGAGTCGGGATAGCGTGTCGTTGGCACAGCTTGACTCGCTTCCTTCTACGAAGGGGGAATGTAAGCTACACAAAGGTCAGAGCCCCTCGACAGGCTCCCTTCGACAGGCCTGTCCTGAGCGAAGCCGAAGGGCTCAGGGCGAACGGGAAAATCCCCCTTGCCCCCTTTCTAAAAGGGGGGATTAGGCGCCAGAAATCCTCTCCCCACTGGAACTCTGCGACTGCTCTGAAATATTTCAAATAATAATTTCCGTCTCCGCGTTCTCAGCGTTCTCTGCGGTGAACCTTACCCCCTCGGAATTTAGATAGTTGGAACTCAGGGCACAATGTTATAATAGGAAAAGCACTTTAATGCGTTCCGATCGAGGAGGGGCCAGCATGAAATTGGAAACCGGAAGCCTGTCCCTGCTCTATAAGGCCTTGGAGCAGCTCGAGACAGCATTCGCTGAGCTGCCAGACTGCGATGTAGAAGTGAACATGGAGGCACTACAAAGCACGCTGCTGGCAGCGGCCGACCGCATGCGTGACAATTATCCATATTTCCACCCTTTGTATGCAGGGCAGATGCTCAAACCACCCCACCCCATTGCCAGGCTTGCCTATATGCTATCGCTGTGGCTCAATCCGAATAACCACGCACTGGATGGCGGGCGCGCCAGCTCCGCAATGGAAAAGGAGGCAGTCGCCGAGCTCGCTCAAATGTTTGGCTGGCAAGCACATCTCGGTCATCTATGCGGTGGGGGAACTATGGCAAATCTGGAAGCTCTGTGGGTGTCGGGACGCTTAAAGCCAGGCAAGATGGTTGCGGCCTCCGCTCAAGCGCACTACACCCACGAACGTATCTCGCATGTCCTGAAGCTTCCTTTTCAGGCTGTTCCCTGCGACCGGAGAGGGCGAATGGACCTGAACGCTCTGGAGACCGAGCTTAAACGAGGTAAGATTGGCGCTGTGGTTGCCACAATCGGTACGACAGCGACGGGCTCGGTTGATCCCCTGCCTGACCTTCTGGCACTACAAGAAAGATATGGCTTCCGCATCCATGCCGATGCTGCTTACGGTGGATATTACATCCTGGCCAACAATCTCGATAGCGAGACCAGGAAAGCGTTTGACTGCCTCAGCCGGGTAGACTCTATTGCCATAGACCCTCACAAACACGGCCTGCAACCGTATGGCTGCGGTTGTGTTCTCTTCAAGGACCCGGCCGTAGGCAAGCTGTACAAACATGACTCGCCGTACACCTACTTCAGCTCGACTGAGCTTCACCTTGGCGAGATCAGCCTGGAATGTTCCAGAGCAGGAGCATCGGCTGTAGCCCTCTGGGCGACTCAACGGCTGATGCCATTGGTTCCCGGCGGGCAGTTTGCGGCCGGCCTGGAGAAATCACGACAGGCAGCCCTATTGCTGTTTGGGAAGCTGGAATCAGATTCACGTTTCAGGACAGCTTTCAGGCCGGAGCTGGACATTATCATCTGGGCACCAAGGGCAGACAGTGCTTCGAGAACTTCCCGGCTCTCCAGAGAGGTCTTTGAATCAGCAGCTAAAAGAGGTCTGCATCTGGCACTTGCCACGCTGCCTATCGAGCTGCTGGGTAAATCCTGGATCGATATGGAGTGGGACCAGGACCAGATTACGTGCTTGCGTTCTTGCCTGATGAAACCTGAGCACCTCGATTGGATCGAGCGGATATGGCAGATACTGGACGAGCTTACACAGCGGTAGTCATACTGACAACACCATGACAAACTTCTGTGCGATCTCGCCGCTTTGAACAACGGCTCAAATGGTTTGACCCAACTGGTTTATCATCAATACCATCTCATTAAGCCGCCCGGCGCTCTTTCTGCTGTATTTGAAAGCAATCCTGGGTTTTGACAGGAGAGCCGGTTCGTCTTTTTCCGCATCAAGTGCGGGTGTTTTCACAATTTCCCCGGACTCAACCAGGTCCCGAAAAGACTCATTCAATTTTATGACGTGGTTATCCGGAAGTTCCTTCTCCAACCTGATCACAAGCTGGTCCCCAACTTGGCGCATGGAATGATAGGTTGAGTAGTACGACCTGATCCAGTCTGCCGCCTCCTCAGCGGAATGTATAATCTTATAAAAGGAAAGGTCTTCAGGGGAGATAAACCGTCGGCCCAACAGTTGCTTCCTGATGAATTGATTCCAGCTTTCCCAATATCCCTCCCCGGGGAGTTCCATCAGCACCACAGGCATGGGCGGTGCCTTTCCTGTCTGCAGCAGCGTCAGTACTTCGAATCCTTCATCGTGTGTGCCGAAGCCGCCGGGGAACAGCGCAATGGCGTCGGCTTCCATAACAAAAAATATCTTGCGAGTGAAAAAATACTTGAATTTAATCACTTTGGGATCGTCTCGAATTATACTGGTGGGCCCCTTCTCGAAGGGTAGCAGGATGTTAACCCCGAAGCTGTTCTGCGGGCCAGCGCCTTCGATACCAGCCCTCATGATTCCCTCCGCAGCCCCCGTGATTACCATGAATCCATTCTCAACCAACAATCGACCGAGCTTCACTGCCAGCTCATAGTAGCGGCTGCGTCTGCTTACCCGGGCTGACCCGAACATAGACACCTTGCGCACCATGCGGTACGGCTTGAAGACACATGCGGCGTGTCGGAACTCAGCCACTGCACGGCTGATGACCTTAAGGTCCAGAATATCAAGCTCATCGCGCTTGCAATTCAACGCATTCACAATTATGTCTTTGTAGAGTAGAGAGCGGAGGTCTTTTTTGTTATCAGTTAAAATCTCCTGCACCATTCTGAGCGTGTCCTGCAATTTGTCCGGTCTATTTTCCATCATGTGTTTCCGCCTCGATTAGAATTCTCTAAATGTACTCTATTCTACTCCATGTCTGCGGCGGGGTAAACCAAAGATGGTTGCTGTTTCCTCAAGTTTACTGTTCAATAGATAATAACAGTGTTATAATCGGGGCACGACATGAGGTAAACGAGCTTCCAGGACATGCAGCGATGCCTCGAGTAATGCCTGGTTAGTCCCCGGATATATTTGCGATTCCAATGCAGCAAACCCTGGATGCTAGTTCAGTCCGCAGGAGGTGAAGCACTGTGAGTGACTTCAAAGAGAATATCCTGAAGGGCCGCGTAGCCCTGATTACCGGTGGCGCAACAGGTATTGGGAAGGAAATTGCCCGGACGCTGGGGAAACACGGGGCCAGGATTGTCATTACCAGCCGTAAGCAGGAGAATCTTGATGCTGCCCGTAAGGAATTCGAGGCAGAGGGCATAAAGTGTCTGGCTCTGTCATCAGATGTGCGCAAACCCGAGTTGGTAGAACAGGTCATCGCTGCTGCTATAAAGGAATATGGCAGTTTGAACATCGTGGTAAACTGCGCGGCGGGAATGTTCCCTGCTCCTATTGAAGGAATGTCATATAACGGATTTAAGGTAGTTGTTGACATCGATTTGCTGGGTACTTATAACGTCACAAAGGCCGCATTTACCGCTTACTTAAAGGAGCACGGCGGCTGCATTGTCAATATCACGGCACCGTTTGAGCACTGGGGGGTCAGCTCTCTGGCCCATGTCGCAGCGGCCAAGGCAGGTGTTGAGTCACTAACGAGGACCTGTGCGGTGGAATGGGCCCCGTTAGGGATTCGGGTGAACAGCGTCGCGCCTGGTTTTATTGCGGAGACAGAAGGCGTTAAACGATTCGGTGAATCAATGGATATACCTGACAAGTCGCTGAAAGGCACAAGACAGGATATGGCAAATGCTGTGCTATTTCTTGTCAGCGATTCGGCCCGCTTTATCAATGGCGTATGCATTCGGGTCGATGGCGGCGCTACTATCGATTTGTTGAAGATGCCCGTAGTGTGAGCTTCCGTTACTTATTTCAGAGCAATGATATGCAAAAGGAGGTTTGGATGGCAACAAAAATCGGGATTAACGGGTTTGGCAGGGTGGGCAGGCAGGTCTTCAAGGCTATCAATGATTTCCATGCAGATAAGCTGGAGGTGGTGGCGATCAACGACCTCACTGACACCAAGACCAACGCCCATCTGCTTAAATATGACAGCAACTATGGCAAATATCCGGGCAAGATAGAGGCCACTGCGGATTCCATAGTCGTGGATGGCAAGAATGTAAGGGTCATAGCAGAGAAAGAGCCGGCCAGGATTGCCTGGAAGGATTTCGGCGTCGAGATAGTAGTGGAGTCCACAGGCAGGTTCACGGAGGCAGACAAAGCCGCCGGGCATTTCCAGGGCGGGGCCAAAAAGGTAATCATCACTGCTCCGGCCAAGGGCGAGGACATCACCATCGTCCTCGGGGTTAACCAGGACAAATACGACCCGGCGAAGCACCGGGTCATATCCAATGCCTCCTGCACCACCAACTGCATTGCCCCTATCGTTAAGGTCCTTCACGATAGCTTTGGGGTGAGCAAAGGCTTGATGACC
>JACWAE010000097.1 GCA_014874385.1 Dehalococcoidia bacterium
ATCTGTCTGCTATTTTGGGAACCAGGGAAACTGAGGCATGGGGCCGCCCGCCACTGGATAGCAATTGGAAGATAATTAACCGGAGCCATTGACAAAAAATATGTAGTATGATGTGCAATAGGTTCGATAAGGTCTGGACAGCTTGGGCGTCTTCACCTGAACATTCCATCGGGATGTTACTTGTGAGGTTGTGAATTGAATGCTGTGGTTAACTATGGCCCAAGCAGTATTCACCAATCAAAAGTAAAAACTGCCTGGAGGATTGGGCCGCGGTTCTATCAATTGGACAACGAGGCTCACCGCGGCAGACTCGAACTGCCTTAACCCCCATTGTAGGCTAACTTAGCTCCATCTCCAGACCAGGCGGTCGTCTTTCAGGTCGTATTTGAGGAGGCCGTCGGCGTACTATTTTCCCCTGCTCGCTGTGGATGTTATCATCCCACAAGGAGCATGGAGATATGGGGAAGGGGCGACCCATCGGGTCTCCCCTACAGGTGGCGGGTTTCGTTACGCTTCAATCATACTGCTTCTCAGGAAAGTTTCACCCTCATCCTTCGGCAAGCTTAGGACAGGCTCTTGCCTCTCCCGTCAAGGGAGAGGAATATGTTGGCTCGGCGCTCATGGTTTATTTGAGAAAGGCGCCCCAAAAAGCAGCAGGCTGACGAGGGCGTTCTTTGACTGCTGACAATGTTGTCACAGTATTCATATAACCTTACGAATAGTCATCGACAATAGGAATTATTGGCCAGAGCACGTATAATATAATAAAATGGGGCTGATGGATTATATCCCAAATATGATGACTAGAATAGCAAGAAACTTGAAACGTATTCCACCCTGGCTGACACTATTGCTGCTTGCTCCTGTGCTGGGGGAGCTTGTCTCGGGTCATCAGTCTCCTCTAGAGTTCATTAACCCTTTGAACTTCGTTATTTTGTCACTGCCCTATGGCTTTGGAGCACTGATTTGCCGTGAGCTGGTGGTTCGCTGGAAGAAGGGGTGGCTCAGCCTGCTAGTCCTGGGAATGGCTTACGGTATCTACGAAGAAGCGATTGTTGTGCACTCTATTTTTAATCCCCAATGGTCTGAACTGGGGGCACTGGCGAATTACGGTTATTTCGGCGGGGTCAACTGGACCTGGGGTGAGCTTATGATTCACTTTCACGCGCTGATCAGTATCGGTGCCAGCGTTGGCCTCGTCCAGCTTATGTACCCCGAACGGCAGCACCAGCGCTGGCTGGGCAACAAAGGACTGATTGCCTGTTTTGTCGGCATTCTGCTGTGGGTTCCGGTTATGGCTGTGATAATGATGCTGTCCAAAGAGTGGGCTGCTCCGCCGTTGGGATGGTACCTTTTATCCTGGTTTGCTGTTTTTGTACTGGGATATGTTGCTTACCGTTTGCCTGCTCAATCGCTGCATTTTGTGGGACGGATCCCTGCCCGGCCAGTCTGGTTCTTCTTTTTGGGCCTTATAAACATGTTCGCTTTCTTTTTCACCGTTTTTCTAACAGCGGATTACAGCACGCCGCCTCTGGTAGTAACTGCGCTGATGTTGCTTGTGATTGACGGTGTGACGTTGTGGCTGGCGCTGCGCTGGTCTGGCAATGGGTACGGCTGGGACGGCCGTCACTATTTCGCGTTGTTTGCCGGTTTCCTTGCATTTTTTATATTCTTCAGTATAGATAAGGACTTCGAGAAGTGGCAGGGATCGGCGATTATTGGCTTGATAGCGATTATTGCTCTATGGTATCTGGGACGTTTCGTGGCCCGTCATGTCCGGTTACAGAAAGAGGGTAGGCAATCTATTCGGGCAGACTCCTCTTAACACATCAACTGCAAAGGGCATCAGCGATATTGATAGTCTCTAGGGTTTGTCAAATTGAAGGAGTTCCACTGGCGCTCCGTTATCTTCAATGAATGCTACCTGTACCCCTGCAGATGGCCTGTTAGGCTGAACGATTACCTTCTTGCCTTTCATCTCTTCGGCCAGATTATCTACCGTGAAAGCGACATGTGGGAATTCCATTATCAGCGAAGGCAGTGGACAATCCGGCTCGAAACGCATCCACTCGATTTTGTACGGGCTTTCTTCATAGCCGCTGACATACATCTTGAAACGCGGCATATATGTTTCTCCCGGTCTTTTCACCTTGGTGGGAATTCCGATATGATGGTACTTCAGCACGATGGCATACTAGCATAAGGCTTCCGGTAACACAACCGGACGAATTATGAATGGCTGAGAGGCGGGTTGGGAAACCCGCCTTACGGAGGGGTAGGAGGGCCCGCGCCAGCCGCGGTAGGGCAGGTTTCCTAACCTGCCTTACGCTGGTATGGAAGGGGCGCGGGGAGATTGCTTCGCAACGCTCGCAATGACATATGAAAATGTAGTTGCCTGATTTATCAGGCAGGGAGGCCCAATGACCACAAAGGGGCGCCTGGATTCCTGCTCAAGGCAGGAATGACATATTTTAGGACCAGCGCCAGATGAGGCGGCTGTTTTTGAGGTCGTATTTGAGGAGGCCGTCGGTATACCATCTCTTGATGCTGTCGCTGACTCGCTGGCGGGGATGCAGCGAGATCTCCATTATCTTGTCTATCAGGTCTTCTACGGGGTCGCCCTTGGGCTCAATCGGCCCCAGGTTCTCGATGATATCGCCCGAGACTAAGTCCCAGGCCAGCGGGCTGCGCCTTCTCGGTTGTGAAGGGTCGGGAGGCGGCTGTTTGAGCCCCTGGAAGTATTTGTGCAGGACAGCGTTTATATCTTCGGGACCAGCGCCTTTAGTCCTCGTCACGGCACGGTTAGCGTCGTATTTTGCCCAATCACTCGTCAGTATCTCGATACCGTATTTGTCAGCTTCCTCTCTTACCTCGCTGCCGGGGAAAGGCGCCAGCACGTGGAATCCGTAGAAGGTCTGAATCTCCTGGGCAAAGTCCATAGTGTCTTTCAGGGTTTCCCTGGTCTCGCCGGGCAGCCCGATGATAAAGGAGGCCAGGACTTTGACGCCAGCCTCTTTCGCTATCTGGACAGCGTACCTGACCTTCTCCAGGGTGATTTTCTTCTTGACTAAGTCCAGAATCTGCTGGTTGCCGCTCTCGACTCCGTAAGAGACCCAGGTACATCCCGCCTCCCTCATTTTCTTGAGTATCCCCGGCGTCACGGTATCGACCCGGGCGAAGGCGCTCCAGTTGAACTTCAGGCCTCTGGCGATTATCTCGTCGCAGACGGCGTTGAGATGCTTGTGGTTGAGTGTGAGCAGGTCGTCCTCGAAGTTGACTTCCTTGAAGCCGAGGGCTAAAGACTCCTCTATCTCATCCACGACGAGCCTGGGGTTGCGGTATCTGGCTTTCCGGCCTCCCATCTTGGAGCCGACACAGAAGATGCAGTTGAATGGACAGCCCCTGCCAGCAAGGAGGCTGGCGTGGGCATCCAGGGCGAGATATTTCGAGATGGGGAAGAGGTGTCTGGCAGGAGGCGGCATTTCGTCCAGCTTTTCAATAAGAGCACGCTCTCCGGTCAGTTTCATGTTGCCGTCTTTGTCTCTGTAGGCAATGCCGTCTATATCGGCGAGCTTCTTGCCGTTCACGATGTCCAGCATGGTGAACTCGCCTTCGCGCCTCACCACGATGTCTATCCAGGGAGCCTCTTTGAGGGTTTCCTCTGCATTGAAGGTGACGTGCGGGCCGCCGATTACTGTGATGAGCTTCTTGTTGACTGACTTGCAGTACTTGAGGATTTCCGAAGCGACCGGGTAATTCATGGTCACGCAGGTTATGCCGATAACGTCCGGCTTATATTCTTCTATCTTGCGCTTTATCTTTTCTTTGGAATACTTGGATACCAGAAGGTCGAGGACGTCAACCTCTACCCCGTAATGTACCAGCACACCTGCAACATAGAGCAAGCCAACAGGTATGATGGGGAACTCAGAAAAAGGGTACGGCGGGTTAATCAGGAGTGTTCTCTTACTGACCATGTGAACCTATTCTCTTGGGGCGGCAGGTGATTAAAATGACATCGCTCAGACCGGGGCAGCGCTGTGCTATCCGGTCCAGGTTTCTTAACATAAAATAGGCCGCTTTTTGGGGCATGGCTGAGGTTATACTGTCCCAGTTGGGTGCTCCCCACATGAAGGAGATGCCCATGCTTTGTTCAATCTCCAGGTAAGGGCTGACTATCTTCTTTAACACCGGATAGGTGAACCTTACGGTGTGGTCCGGAGGCGTTTCCCAGGCCTGGCGCTCCTTGGGCTTTTTTCTGGTGATGAACATTCCTATATAGTGGCCGCTTTTACCCAGACGGTGCCCCAGGCTCTCGAAGTTGGCAATGGAGATAACCACTCTGCCGTCCGGTTTGGTGATGCGCGCCATTTCCTCAATGGCCTTGGAGGGATTGGGGAAATGGTCCAGAGCGCCTTTACATACAACCCAGTCGAAGGAGCCGGTCTTGAAGGGGAGGCTCTCGCCTATTGCCTGCACCAGGGCTATATCCTTGCCGCTGTCAGCCACACACTTCTTGCTGTGGTTAAGCATTATCCTCGAGGGCTCAAGTCCGACCAGCCTGCCGCCCTTCTTGGCTATCTTTATAGCATCCACAGCCCGTCCGCAGCCCACGTCCAATACCCTGTCACCGTTCCTGGAGGCCACCTTATCTATGGTAGCCTCGATCATCCGGTCAAAGAGGAATATCAAATCGGGGGTGACGTGCTCGGGCACCACATGGCTGTCATCCCATTCCAAGTCTACTTTCCCTGCCACCTCTCCAGACGAGCTCATTTCCCGGCTGCCCCTGCTTGAATCCTGTATTTTGCTTTGCCTTCCTGGTATAAATCACCGCCCTTGGAGTCGTTTATGACCACGGCGGGAAAGTCCTTTACCTCCAACCGCAGAAGGGCCTCGGGGCCAAGCTCTTCGTACGCTATAATCTCGGACTTGGTGATTGATTTGGCTATAAGCGCGGCTGCACCGCCTGTAGCGGCCAGATAGACTGCTTTGTGCTCTTTTATGGCCTCCTTCACTTTGTCGGTGCGCAGTCCCTTGCCAATCATCGACTTGAGCCCGGCGGCAAGCAGGCGCGGCGTGTAGGCATCCATGCGGCCGCTAGTGGTGGGCCCCGCTGAGCCGATGACATGTCCCGGCTTTGTGGGAGAGGGCCCCATATAGTAAATGGTCTGGCCCTTGATGTCGAAGGGCAGTTTATCCCCCTTGTCCAGCGTTTCCACCAGGCGCTTATGTGCTGCATCGCGGCCTACATATATGACGCCGCTGATGAGGACCTGGTCTCCGGCCTTGAGGCTTTCTACGACATCAGGGCTTATAGGAGAAGTGATTTTCTTTTGCATCGTATCCTCCGTCTGTAATCCCCCTACACCCCCTTTAGAAAAGGTAACTGTACCTTTACTGTATAAGGGGGGTTAATGGGGAAACTCAGGCACGAACTGATTAATGATTTGCTCAATGTGCGTCACAATCCTGTCGAGGACATAACACACTCCTCTTCGGGAAACTACCTCGCAACTATTGCTGAACGCTATAAGGGGAATAATATTCGTATCCATATGCATGTATTCAATCGCACAAGGGAAGCCCTCTCCGATTTTTGCGCCGTGTTTCAATACTACGGGTCTGGGGGAATGGCTACGTCTGATTATCATAGAGGGGTGTTGATAAATCCAAGTTTGAGCACTCACGACTTGTATAAACCTATGCTTGTCCGAATTATTGATTGCTTCGAGCCAGTAAAGGGGATGATTGCGAGCAACCCGCTCGGAGACCTCTATGGGTTCAAGAAGACTGCTACTTCTTCTGTAGTATGGCTGCAACCACTTAATCGCTGTCTTATGTTTTTGGCCCAACAGAGCAATCATTTTCATTCCGTCTCTGTCGAAGCACCCACTATCTTGGGCAGTGCATCTCTCTTTCAAGAATATAGGAAATTGGAGTTTCCTAACTTTTTTACTCCGTGCAACTGCTGCTCTTCCCAAATTCAGCACGGCAAGTTGATAAATGAGTTGGTTCAGGGCAGACCGAAGATTATGGGCGATTTCTCCAATAATGATGCCCCATTTATCAGAAGACAGAGACGGGCCATTCTGATGCACACGCAACGCATTTTTCCCAGTCTGAGAATTGAATTCCGCCCAGACGATATTATAAGCGGTATTTTGCCTGAAGGCATCTTGCATCAAGGAGAGACACTGAATTTCAGCTTTTGCTCGCTGGAGCTTGAGGCGTGGGCCATGCAGAGGGTGCATATGTTATACTATCCTCAAGGAGATGATTATGGCAGAAAAGAAACAAAAGACGCTCAAAGGGGACAAGATTCCTGTCCCCACAAGGGGCGAATTCGAGCGCAATCTAAGAAAAGCTGCAAAACCCAAATCAACTCCCAACAGCCCGAAGAAGTAAAGTCTCGAACATCACCTTCTCGTCGTTGCGGTGATTGTATCTCCAAACATACTCGTTCAGGTAAGACTGAAGATGCTTAGCCGAAACTGCGTGGTGAACTCCGCCTATACCTCTCTTTACGAGAGACCAGAAACCTTCGATTGTATTGGTGTGAACATCCCCGCTCACATAGATTTTTTCCATGTGATTGATTCTCTCATGCCTGTATCCGTTCCTAGTGAGCGGTTCATAAGCTCCCATTTCGTCCGTGTAAATGGTGGATGCTGGCATTACGTGTTTCCGAACTTGGGGCAAGAGTGTAACCCTGTCAACGTTAGGGACGGTCACCGCTACCACCTTGCCTTTCCGTTCGACTGCGCCAAAAACAGCAGCCTTTCCAGCAGTTCCACGCCCACCAAGACGGGCACGCTTGGCATAGTGCATATTATGAGCTTTACCACCTATGTATGTCTCGTCAAGTTCTACACCAGCAGTTTCACCAAGTTGCTCGTCAGTTTGTTCCATCAAGGTTTGACGGATTTCCTTAGATATGCGCCAAGCTGTCTTGTAGGTGACTCCCAATTCACGCTCAAGTTGTTTAGCGGAGATACCGCATCGGGTGCTGGTCATAAGATACATAGCGTAAAACCAAAGGTGAAGGGAAGTAGACGATTTATGGAAGATAGTTCCCGCAGTAGGATGGACATGATTACCACAAGCCATGCATGTCCAGGATTGCCTTTGCTGAGACGTTTCGTATCGCTTAAAGGCACATTCTTGACCGCACTTCGGGCAATGAGCATGAATTCCGTCTGGCGAAAAGCGATTGTGCCAAAGCCATTCAAGGCAAGCCTCGTCATTCGGGAATTCTTTCATAAATTGTACGAGAGTGTAATCCGATTCAGAGTTCTTAGCTTTTGCTGGATTCCTTCTATTTGCTGGAGCCATGTTAATCACCCCCTAGACATATACTACCACAAATTACTTATACAGTCAAGGGATAGTTACCTTTAGAAAAGGGGGAATTGAGAAAAGAGAGCTTTCATCCCTCACTCTAACTCTCTCCCTCAAGGGGAGAGAGGAATCTGCGTAATCCCGCTGTGTCCCCCTCTTTCCTAAAGGAAGGATTGGGGGAATTTAGGATTTGGGGGACACCCCCAGACCCTCGCCAAAGGGGCGCTGCCCCTCTGGACTCCCTGTTAGTAAACGAAACTAAAACTTCAGGATTTAGCGCCGGGCTGCTTTATGGTGAACTCGGGCACTGCTATCTTGGGCTTCTTCTCTGCAGACGGCGGTGCTACAGATGGCGGAACCGGCTTCTTGCGTAACCGCAGGCTGTCAGAGATCATTGCCCTCTTGAGCAACTGCAGCGCCAGAGCTGGGTCTACCCCTTTGGGGCAGGCCTCGGAGCAAGCTCCGGCGAGGTGGCAGAGCCATATACCGTGAGGTGTGTCAGTCACCTTGAACCTCTCTTTGGCTCCGCAGTCCCTGCGGTCGGCAGAGTACCTATAGGACTGAGCCAATGGCTGTGGCCCCAGGAAATGCTTGTCCGTAGCCACTGTGGGACAGGCCGCCATGCACAGCCCGCACTTGACGCAATACGCGAATTGCACGAACTCTTCCAGTTGCCCCCGGGCCTGCAAGAACTCGGCTGTGGGCTTCTCCGCTTCTGCCATATCCTGTGGCATTATGTATGGCTTTATGGACTTATGTTTGGCAAACAGCGCAGAGAGGTCGGCTACCAGGTCCTTGACGATAGGGAAGTTGGGCAGCGGCTTTACCGTTATTGTGTCTTTTTTCAGTTCCTCAATCGGCGTATGGCAGGCGAGCATGGGCAGGTTGTTAATGAGCATACCGCAGGAGCCGCAGATGCCCATGCGGCAGGAGCTGCGGAAAGAGAGCGTGTTATCCACATTTTCCTTGATGTAGATGAGGCCATCGAGCACTGTCATGCCGTGCCGGAAGGGGATGACGAACTCTTGGATATGGGGTTTCTTGTCCTTATCCGGGTCGTATCTTTGAACTTTGTAAGTTACCTTTTCCATTCACTGCTCCTTGGAACTTTTGAAAACGTTTCCCGATCTTTTTCAACCCCCTGTATCCCCCACTCTTGGGGGAATTAAGATTTGGGGGATATCCTTCGACAAGCTCAGGACAGGCCCCTAAATCCCCCGTCAATCCTTCTAAAGGAAGGACTGAACTCCCCAATTAGTAAACGCAACCTCCAGCTTTTGATATTTGACTATTAAAAAGCCTGTATGGGGATATAGACAGCGTAACCGAAAACGGCCAGCCCTATAAGCACTATAGACCAGTTCAATACCTTAACTGCTCTATTGGGCAGGGAGAGTTCCAATATAAGTCCCCTGACGCCGTGAAGGCCGTGGTAGAAACCAAATATCAGGATCAATATGTAGATGGTAAGCCAGCCCGCACTAGCCGCCCTTTGGGCAACTGAACTCCAGCTTTTGGGGTCTCCTCCACCCAAATGCATGAGCAACAGATGATAACCACCGACCAGGAAGAAGAGCCCTATCCCAGTGACATACTGCAGAATCTTCAGATGATTTTCTCTCATGTCTGTCTCCTATGTCACAAGTTTAATAGTATATTACGAACGCCACCAGAACGTATATGGCCAGGCCCATTATCAAAGCTAACAGCGCTAACGTCAGGGGTCGCCTGCGGCGCATGGCGTCAACGTAGGGGTATACGGGGGGCTTGGGCTTACCCAGGGTGAATCCCAGGTGCTGCAGCATGAGCCTGCCGCCATTGAGGGCATGATATATGAATGCTGCCATCACCAGGTATTCGCCCACTTTGAACCCGGGGTTGCTGAGGAAGTTCATGGTGCTTTCCCAGCTTCCCTGGCCCCATAAGCGCGAGCCATTTGCTACAAGGTGCAGAGCTACATAGGCCAGCAGACCGAATCCGGTCAACCTGTGTAAAGTGTAAAGATACCGCTCTATTTTATAGTGTCCGCCCCAGGCCCAGCCTTTGATGCCCAGACGATTCGGTAAAGGCATTTTCTGTTTGCTTGTAGCTTCCATTAGTACTTCCTCTCTACCGGCTGCCACATGGTCATGGCCACCGGAGAATAGTCCAGTTTCGGTCCATCAGTAGTATAGCTGGCCAGCGTGTGCTTGCCCCAGTTGACGTCATCTCGATTAGGGAAGTCACGCCTTGAATGCGCTCCACGGGACTCGGTGCGCGCCAAGCCCCCGACCACAATTACCTCAGCCAGCTCGATAAGGTTGGTTGTTTCGATGACATTGATAAGGTTGGTATTGTAAATACGGCTATTGTCCTTGACCTTCACCCTCTTGATACGCTGCTTCAATTCTCTAATCTTCTTCAGGGCCTCTTCCATCTGAGGGCCGGTGCGATAGACACCCACATTGTTGTCCATCATCTTTTGCAGCTCGTTGCGGATAACATAGACATCCTCGCTGCCGTCGCCGTGCCCTACCTGCTCGAAGACACGCTTCTCCTCTTCCTGCACTTTCTTTTGCAGAGCAGGAGGCAACGATTTCTGCGCCATAGCGTATCTGGCTGCTTTATCCCCTGTTATCTTGCCCCACACCAGGCATTCGGCTGTGGAGTTAGAGCCCAGCCGGTTTGCCCCGTGTAGGGACACGCAGGCCGCCTCGCCGGCTGCCCAGATACCCTTCACCGGTGTTGCCCCTTCTATGTTGGTATGAATGCCGCCCATACAATAGTGGGCCGCCGGCCTCACAGGTATGGGCTTCTCTATAGGGTCGAGGAAAGCGAACTTGATAGTGA
This sequence comes from Dehalococcoidia bacterium, assembly GCA_014874385.1. GTDB lineage: Bacteria > Chloroflexota > Dehalococcoidia > SZUA-161 > SZUA-161 > JACWAE01. The sequence continues at coordinate 10,171 of JACWAE010000097.1, forward strand.
CTTCCCTGATTAAAGGGAGGCGCTCATTTATCTTCTGGGCTCCGAGATGGGTCAGGTCGAGGTGCACGTAATCCATACCTTCAGGGCTCTTGAATCCCCTTCCTTCGAGGATCTCCGTTGTCTCGGAGCGGGAGACGATGTCACGGGGCGCGGTCTCCATTTTGCTGGGTGCGTATTTCTCCATGAACCGCTCGCCCTTATTGTTCTTGAGGTATCCCCCTTCTCCTCTGGCACCCTCTGTGATAAGAATGCCCGATGGAACCAGGCCGGTAGGATGGAACTGCACAAACTCCATGTCCTTGAGCGGCATCCCGGCGCGGTAAGCCATAGCCATGCCGTCGCCGGTAGCTGTAAAGGAGTATGTGGTGAAGCTGAACATGCGGCAGGCCCCGCCCGTGGCTATGATCAGGGCTTTGCCCCTGATCAGGAAGAATTCCCCTGTGGTCAGGTTCCAGACTGTAACGCCCTGGAAGACGCCGTTCTCTATCAGGATGGAGGTGGCATAGCATTCATCATAGCGGGTAACCCTGGCGTACTTCTGAAGCGTGTCATACAGGGTATGCATCTCGAAGAAGCCTGTTTTATCCTCGGCGAAGACTGCACGGTCGAAGCTATGTCCACCGAAAGGCCTCTGGTTGATGCGCCCATCGGGACGCCTCGACCAGGGAATGCCCCAGTGTTCAAGCTGCACAATCTCCCTAGGGGACTCCTGCACAAAAAGCGACACGACATCCTGGTCGGCCAAGAAGTCGCTTCCTCTCACGGTGTCCCAGGCGTGAAGCTCCAGGCTGTCGCCTTCCTCGGGACGCATGACGGCAGCGGTGCCGCCCTCGGCGCATACTGAATGAGAGCGCATGAGCTGAACTCTGGAGATAATGGCTATATCAAGCTCACCCTTGCTCACCCTGGCAGCCTCGACTGTGGCTCTGAGACCAGCCAGCCCAGACCCCAGGATTAATAAATCATGGCTAACTTCCATTGTTATCATTCTCCAATGGTTTATACTGCAAACGAAAGCGTTTTAAAAACGCTTTTCAACCCCCTGTATCCCCCAGTCTTGGGGGAATTTAGGATTTGGGGGACACCCTTCGACAATCCTTCGGCAAGCTCAGGACAGGGCTCAGGACAGGCCCCCAAACCCCCGACAAAGGGGCTTCGCCCCTCTGTACACCCTAGTGTTAGTAAGCAACCCTATATCTTCCAATCTTAGGGATATCGAGGGCGCATGCCATGCGCCCCTACAATTTTAGATTTAAATCTTAGAGTATGGCTTCTTTGTGGCGGGCGCTGTGGCACTGGATGTTCACCGCTACCGGCAGGCTGGCGATATGGGCAGGGAAGGTCTCCACATGCACGGCGAGCGAGGTAATTCTCCCTCCCACTCCCCCAGGGCCGACGCCTGTTGAGTTGATGCGCTGCAAGAGCTCTTTCTCCAGCTCAGCGACCTCGGGGTCAGGCGAGGGCTTGCCCACCTCGCGCAGTAGGGCTTTCTTAGCCAGAATCATCGCCTTCTCGGCAGTGCCGCCGATGCCCACGCCGATTATGGTCGGAGGGCAGGGGTTGCTACCGGCCTCATCTACTGCGTTGACTACAAAGTCAACAACACCCTGGCGCCCTTGAGCTGGTTTGAGCACCGTGAAGCGGCTCATGTTCTCGCTGCCGCCGCCTTTGGGGGCAACTGTGATCTTCAGCTTGTCGCCGGGGACTATCTCGGTGTGGATGATGGCAGGCGTATTGTCCTTGGTATTGATTCTTGCCGAGAAAGGCTGCTTGACCGCGGATTTACGCAGGTAGCCTTCGGCATAGCCCTTGCGCACACCCTCGTTGATTGCCTGAACCAGGTCGCCGCCTGTAATATGAGCATCCTGCCCCATTTCCACGAAGACTACAGCCAGGCCGCAGTCCTGGCAGAGCGGCATCTGCTCTTTGGCAGCAATGGGGGCATTCTCCAGAATATGGTCCAGTACCTGACGTCCTACCGGAGATTCCTCCTGCTCTCGCGCCTTCTTCAAGGCAGCCAGGACGTCCTCTCCCAGGTAGAAGTTGGCTTCCTGGCTCAGTCTCGCTACAGTCTCAGTAATATCTTTTGCTTTGATTTCTCTCATTTTCGCAACGTTAGATTTTCATTATCTTGACAAGCTCTGCCACTGCGTCTGCCGATTTCTTGAGCGCTGCGCTTTCCTCCGGAGTCAGTTTAACCTCAATAATCTTCTCGATGCCATTCTTGCCTATCTTTACCGGTACGCCCACGAAGACGCCCTTGATGCCGTACTCGCCGTCAAGATAGGTGGAGCAGGGCAGAACCCGTTTCTTATCCAGGATTATGGAGTCCACTATCATGGCGGCACCTGCTCCCGGGGCGTAGAAGGCGCTGCCTGTCTTGAGCAGGGCGACTATCTCAGCGCCGCCGCTGACGGTGCGCTTGGCAATAGCGGCGATTTTGTCTGCGGGCATGAGCTCGCTCAGAGGTACACCGCCTACCGCAGCCAGCCTGGTGATGGGCACCATCTGGTCGCCGTGCCCGCCCAGAATCAAGGCATAGACATCCTCCACCGAGACGCCGAGCTCCATGGCGACGAATGTTTTGAATCTTGCAGTATCGAGGGTTCCGGACATGCCCATGACGCGGTTTCGCGGGAACTTGCTCACGTGAAGCGCCAGTTGAGCCATGGCATCGAGGGGGTTGGCCACCATGATTAATATACCCTTGGGTGAATATTTAGCTATCTGCTCGGTGACGCTCTGGACTATCTTCATATTAGTGAGCACCAGGTCGTCACGGCTCATGCCGGGCTTTCTGGCCATGCCGGAGGTGATGACTATTACGTCCGAATTGGCTGTATCCTCGTAGTTGTTCGTGCCCATGAGATTGGTATCGTAGTAGCGGATAGGCCCGGCCTGATGCAGGTCGAGAGCTTTACCTTGAGGAAGGCCTTCGATGATATCCACCAGTACAACATCAGCATAGTCACGCTGTGCTAGTACCTGGGCACAGGAAGCGCCCACATTTCCGGCGCCGACGACGGTTATTTTGCTGCGCATGTTATCTTGCCTCCTTTAGCTTTTTAATCACGGCATCCGCAACTGCGGAGGTTGTGGCAACGGAAGGGTCGTTGGGATCAGCTTTGAGGTCGTAGGTTATGGTCTTGCCCTCGGAGATGGTACGGGCTATAGCGCTCTCCAGTCTTTGTGCAGGCTTTTCCTCTCCGATGTGCCTGAGCATCATAGCAGCCGAGAGCATCATTGCCATTGGGTTTACTTTGTTCCTGCCGGCATATTTGGGAGCGCTACCGTGAACAGGTTCGAAAACTGCAACCTTGTCTCCAATATTAGCGCCGGGCACTACACCTATTCCACCCACGAGCCCAGCGCAAAGTTCAGAGACTATATCACCATATAGATTAGGCAGCACAATAATATCATATCGCTCTGGTTTTGTCACTAGCTGCATGCATACGTTGTCCACGATGGCGTCTTCGAATTGGATGTCGGGGTAGTTCCTGGCTACTTTGGCGGCAGTAGCGAGGAACAGGCCATCGGAGAACTTCATGATGTTAGCCTTGTGCACGCAGGTGACCTTCTTCCTGCCGTGGGCGCGGGCGTATTCGAAGGCAAAGGTGACGATTCTGCGGCTTGCTCTCTCGGAGATGGGCTTGATGCTGATACCCGAGTCAGCGCTTATTTTGCGCTGTCCCTGCTCGGCAATGAACTTGATTAGTTCCGTTGTGTCCTTGGCGCCTTTCTTAAATTCGATGCCAGCGTAGAGGTCCTCGGTATTCTCCCTGACCACTACGATGTCTATATTCTCATATCTTGATTTGATGCCTGGATAGGTTTTGCAGGGACGCAAGCAAGCATAGAGGTCAAGCTCCTGTCTCAGAGCGACGTTCACGCTTCTGAAGCCCGTACCGATGGGAGTAGTCACGGGGCCTTTGAGGGCTACCTTGTTTCTATTGATAGAAAGGAGCACCTCTAATGGGAGAGGGGTGCCGTACTTCTCCAGCGCAGCTTCCCCGATTTGACGAATATCCCACTTGATCGCCGCGCCGGTTGCTTCGAGTGCTCTGGTCGTGGCCTCAGTTATCTCAGGCCCAACGCCGTCTCCGGGGATGAGAGTGATGTTATAGGACATAAGTTCATCTCTTTGAGAATATTCATGTTGTTGCCCGATTTATCAGGATCGATAGCCCAATGAATTGGGCAACTACGATATGGTATCATGCTCGCTTTGGATGTTATCATCCAAAGCCGAGTTGTTCTCGTGGATGATAACATCCACGAAGAGCCGTAACCAGTCCTATCAAATTTTCAGTGCCTATTATAGCAGGTTCTTTTGACTGTGAACTAATACGAGATCGTAGATTGTTGAGGCCGCGGGCTTATTTCAGGTTGTAGAGGCGGTTCGCGAACCGCAAAGACTAAGGACAACACCTCTTATAACAAATGTAGGGCAGGTTTCCCAACCTGCCCGGCGTTTACCAGACCAACGGGTCTACATCTATTAGTGCTGGTTCTCCCAAGATACAGGCCCGATAGGAAGACCAATCGTAGTCCTCTGGCTTTTCGGCCAATCCAGCCCTAATCGGGTTATCGTGAACATACGCTATGGCTTCTTCCACGTCTTTTGGAGTTCTGAGCGCCCGTTCATAGAATCGAGCTTGCCATACCCCGCCTTTTGACCCTAACAAGGCCCCAATTTCATGGGCTGTGTAGAGCTTCAGGCTATGCATGATCTGTGAGACATTACCGCTCTCTCTGGGTGTAACCACCATGTGCACGTGGTCTGGCATCAGAATGTACGCGTGTACCCTGTGACCCAGGTGGGTGCGCAAGAACCTGATGCCACTTATTACGATCTGGCAACAACAGTGTTCAGCAAAGAGGGGCTGCCTATCTTTGACGTTCGTGGTGACGAGATAAGGGAATCCTTCATTAGGGTAACGCCGAAAATCAGGCATGCAGCTTTCCCGGTCTGGTCGGGTTAGGAAACCCGACCTACAAGGTTTTATATTTTTACACTTTAAAATCGCCGTATTTCTTAATATAGGGCACGAGGCCGCCTTCGTCCAGGATTTTGAGCATGACGTCGGGGATTTTGCCTGAGGTAAGCCTGGCACTGTTGGTCAGGTCTAAGATTGTGCCTGAGGCGAGGTCTATCTCGAGCTCGTCGCCGTCGTTTATTCTGTCGGTATCGCAAATCAAAACGGGCAAGCCTACGTTTATGGCATTTCGGAAGAAGATACGGGCCACGGATTTCGCTAGAATGGCGCTCACTCCTGCAAGTTTCAGGATGGTGGGGGCGTGCTCCCGGCTCGAACCCAGTCCGAAGTTCTTGCCGGCGACTATGAAGTCGCCCTTTTGCACCCTTGAGGCAAAGTTGGGGTCTGTGTCCTCAAGCACGTGCTTGGCCAGCTCGGGCAGGTCGCTGCGTAGGTAGTTGTACCTGCCGGGCTGAATGAGGTCGGTGGAGATATCGTCTCCAAATTTGAGTGCTTTTCCTCTCAGTATCATGCCAGCTCCCTGGGGTCAGTAATTACGCCTGTTATGGCTGAAGCCGCAGCAGTGGCTGGGCTCGATAGGTAAATAAAGGCGTTGGGATTGCCCATCCTGCCCTTGAAGTTGCGGTTGGCTGTGGAGAGGCAGACCTCCCCATTGCCCAGTATCCCCTGATGCCCTCCCACGCAGGCGGCGCACCCGGGCGGGAGGATAATCGCACCTGCCTGAATCAGGGTTCGAATATATCCTGCTTTGATGGCATCGAGGAGCACCTCTTTAGAGGCTGGAGCTACTAACAAGCGCGTATCGTGATGCCGCTTCTTGCCCTTGAGTATTCTGGCTACAATAGCCAGGTCGTCGAGACGGCCGTTGGTGCAGGTACCGATAAATACCTGATGCACCCTGGTGCCTTTGACATCTGTAACCAGTGCAGTGTTGTCCACCGTATGCGGTTTTGACACCATAGGCTCTAATTTGGCAGCATTGATTTCAATGACCTGCTCGTATGTGGCATCTGTGTCGGGCTGGAGGGGACGCCATTTCTCTCCGCGACCTCGGCTTTCGAGATACTTCTTGGTGATCTCATCTGAAGGGAAAAGCCCCGTTTTGGCGCCGGCCTCTACTGTCATATTGGCGATGGTGAGCCGTTGCGAAATAGGCATACGGTCTATGGTGCTGCCGCCGAACTCGAGGGACATGTAGGTGGCGCCATCGGCGCCAATCTTACCGATGAGATAGAGTATCAGGTCTTTGGCTGAGACCATTTTGGGAAAACGCCCGCTGACATTGACCTTGATGCCGGGCGGCACGCGGAACCAAGTCTTGCCCAGAGCGAATGCGATGGCTATGTCGGTGGAGCCCATGCCGGTGGCGAAGGCGCACAGCGCCCCTGCGGTAACGGTATGGGAGTCGGCGCCAACGATTATATCGCTGGGGCTGGCGTATGACTCAGTAATTACCTGGTGGCAGATGCCTTCGCCGATATCGGAAAGGCAAGCACCGCATTTCCTGGCGAAATCGCGGATAAGCAGGTGGTCGTTGGAAAGCTCCTTGGTGGGTGTGGGAGCATTATGGTCGAGGAAGAAGATGGTAGATGCAGGGCAAGCTAAGCGGTCGAAGCCGCAGGCCTGGAACTGCCTTATCGCCAGGGGCCCTGTGCCATCCTGGGCAAAGACCGTATCAACGGGAGCTATCACAATATCGCCAGCGCGTGCGTCGATACCTGACTTTTCGCTCAGTATTTTTTCTGCCAGCGTTTTCCCCATATTCCCCCCACCTTCACCGACTAAAAATTAGTAGGGGCGTTCAATTGAACGCCCCTACAGTTTACATGTATCTGTGTTTCCAGGCAACCTCACTATTTGGTGGAGATTATCGCCAGCACTTCGCCTTTCTTTACTGCCGCGCCTGCGGCGAAGTTTACGGCTTTAATTGTTCCAGCAGCGGGTGTGGGGATGGCGTTCTCCATCTTCATCGCCTCCAGCATGACCACGATGTCCCCTGCCTTGACTTTGTCTCCTACATTTACCATATAGCGGATCACTGTCCCCGGCATCGGCACAGGCAGTGTGACGTCTCCTTCGGCGACTGCTGCTGGGGCTGCCTCTTTCTTTACTTCGGGCTTGGGCGCCTCAGCCGGCCTGGCTGCCGGTTGAGCAATCTGAGCAGGGGCTGCAACGGCGGGTCGGCTGGCAACCGGCCCCGATATAATTGCGCCACCCGTAGGCTCAACCTCTACCTTGTAGTATTCGTTCTCGACAAAGACGTTGAAGGTTCTAATACCCGGGCCTTTGGCAGGTACTTCCTTCTTGGGCGCTTCTACTTTCTCTACAAGCTTTCCTGCCAGGGCTTTGGCGATAAGCTCGTCCTCTTTCTTGACATCCTCTAGAGTCTTGGGCTTCATGGATGCTGGCACAGGCTCAAGTCCATACTTTATACGCAGGTATTTCATACCGGTCTGTGGATATATGGCATATATAAGTACGTCTCCAATATCTTTAGCGATGTCCTTTGTATCCTGCCTGGCTTTTTCCATCTCCGGCTTCAGTAAGTCAGCGGCACGGCCTGTATACGGGGTTTCGCCCTTCTCATAACCCTTGAGCACTATCTTCTGCACCTCGGGGTCTACGGGTGCCGGCGGTTTGCCATACATTCCGTATACATAATCCTTCACCTGCCCTGAGATCATCTTGTATCTGCCAAAGAGGACGTTCTGCACAGCTTGAATGCCCACAATCTGGCTTGTAGGAGTTACCAGAGGAGGGTAGCCCAGCTCTTTACGAACACGCGGCAGCTCCGCTTGAACCTCATGTAACCTATTCAAGGCGTCCGCTTCCCTTAATTGAGACACCAGATTAGTAGTCATACCGCCTGGAATCTGGTGCATCAAAACGCCGGTATCGATGATGGACATCTTGCTGGTATCCAGGAAGCTGCGATACTTGGGCCCTATGGATTCAAAATAATCGTCCAGCTTGAGGAGTTTCCCCAGGTCAAGGCCGCTGTCTCTCGACGTACCCTGCAGGGCTGCGACGATAGGCTCGATGGCTGGCTGGGAGGAGCGCAGGGCAAATGGTGCCAGACAAGTATCTATAATATCAACTCCGGCTTCGATGGCTTTAAGGCAGGTCATGGAAGCCATGCCGCTGGTATAGTGAGTATGCAGTTCAACCGGAATTTTGAGAGCTGCTTTGAGAGCAGTGACCAGTTCGTATGCATCGTACGGTGAGAGCAATCCTGCCATATCTTTAATGCAGAGGCTATCGGCGCCCATGTCCTGGAAGGTAACCGCCTTTTTCACCCAGTAATCGAGGTTGAAGACAGGGCCACCGATTTTGTTTTCGGTGAGAGAAAAGCTGAGGCAGGCCTGGATATGCTTCCCTGCTTTCTTTATTGCTGTGAACGAAGCCTGAACATTGCGCTCATCGTTCAGAGCGTCGAAAACACGAAAGATGTCTATCCCAACCTCTGCAGTGTGTTTTACAAAGGCATCAACTACATCGTCAGCATAGTTCCGGTATCCCACCAGGTTCTGTCCCCTGAGCAGCATCTGCAGCGGCGTATTAGGCATCAATTTCTTGAGAATACGTACTCTTTCCCAGGGGTCTTCGTTTAAGAACCGTGTGCACACATCGAATGTAGCACCGCCCCAGACCTCCATAGCATAGAAGCCGACCTTTTCCATATCCGGGGCGATGGCTTTCATATCCTCGATGCGCATCCTGGTTGCAAATGAGGACTGGTGTGCATCCCTGAATGTAGTATCACATATTTTGACAGGGTTCTTACTTTTTGAGTTCGCCTTTGCAGACATGGCTTATGCCTCCTTCAGATTGACATAAAATGCGCTATGCGCACCTCATTCTAGACTATTCTTCGCTGCCATAATTGGCGCATCCTCATCATCTCTTCGCGGCCTGAGACGTGCCACAGGCTTATCGCCGGAACTGGCCTACGCTGTGGCATAGCTATCATTTCGCGAGCCATTTCCTCTTCTTCCATATACGCGTTTACAGCCGCCATTATGGCTGCCGTTATCTTCCCTCTATCTTTGTCCATTATTTTACCCCGCAGTGTTGTTTGCAGCAGGTAGCTTAGGCAATCTTTTCAACCCCCTGCATCCCCCAGTCTTGGGGGACTTTGGGTATTGGGGGACACCCCCAAGCCCCTGGCAAAGGGGCTCTGCCCCTCTGCACTCCCTTATTTAACTGAGTAGACTCCTTACATTGGGATGTTGCCGTGCTTCTTGGGCGGCCTGGTCTCGCGCTTGGTCGACAGGAACTCCAGGGCGTTGATTATCTTGGGACGGCTGTCGCTGGGCATAATGACTTCATCCACCAACCCACGGGCCGCCGCAATATAGGGGGTATAGAACAGATTGCGGTATTCTTCTATCTTCTCCTGCAGCTTTGCCTTGGGGTCAGCAGCCTCAGATATCTCCTTGCGGTGTATGATATTGGCAGCGCCCTCGGCACCCATGACCGCAATCTCAGCGGTGGGCCAGGCGAATACCATATCTGCGCCCAGGTCCTTGGCGCACATAGCGAGGTAGGCACCACCGTAGGCTTTGCGCACTATCATAGTGATTTTGGGCACTGTAGCTTCCGAATAGCACCACAGGAGCTTGGCGCCATGTCTGATTATACCGTTCCACTCCTGGTCTGTACCCGGTAAGTATCCCGGAACGTCTACGATTGTGAGCAGCGGGATATTGAAGGCATCGCAGAACCTGATGAAGCGCGTAGCCTTATCGGAAGCATTGACGTCCAGGCTTCCAGCAATCATCTGAGGATTGTTGGCGATAATTCCCACGGTTCTGCCATTTACCCGGGCGAAGCAGACGATGATATTCTCAGCGTAGAGGGAGTGCGGCTCCATGATTGTGCCATTATCCACTATAGAGCGGATAACTTCTCTCATATCATAGCTCTGACGGGCGCTCTCGGGGATTATGGCATCAAGGGCCGGAGTAATGCGGGCAGGGTTATCTCCCGTATCAATGATGGGGGGGTCTTCCATGTTATTGGAGGGCAAGTAGCTGAGAAGCTCCTTGATCCTCTCTATGGCGTGGGTATCGCTATCGCAGATGAAGTGGGCTACGCCGCTCTTGGTATTATGAACCAGGGCTCCGCCCAGATTTTCGAAGTCTATTGTTTCTCCGCTTACTGTTTTGATAACCTCTGGTCCGGTGATAAACATGTAGCTGGTCTGCTTGACCATGAAAATCCAGTCGGTCATGGCCGGGGAATAAACCGCCCCTCCGGCAGTAGGGCCCATTATCGCCGATATCTGAGGGATAACCCCGGAGGCGCAGGAATTGCGGTAGAATATGCTGCCATACCCTGCAAGGGCATCGATACCCTCCTGAATGCGAGCACCACCAGAGTCATTCAAGCCTACGCAGGGCACGCCCAGCTTCATGGCCAGGTCCATGACTTTGGCGATCTTCTTGGCGTGCATCTCGCCCAGGCTTCCGCCACGAGCGGTAAAGTCCTGGGAGTAGGCGCATACCTGGCGGCCGTTCACCAAGCCGTAGCCTGTGACCACGCCCTCGCCAGCGATGTAGGTCTTGGGCATGTCGAAGTCGGAACAGCGATGGCGCACAAACATATCGAGTTCGCAAAAGCTGCCGGGGTCGAAGAGCAGGTCGAGCCTCTCTCTTGCCGTCAGCTTGCCAGACTTGTGCTGCTTATCAATAGCCTGCGGCCCCCCTGCCGCCTTTTCCTTATCTTGTCTCGTTTTTAAATCTTTTAACCGATCGGGAACTGTTGCCATCAGGCCTCTCCTTTCTTTGCCTGACATTTAGGTTCTCTGTTTCAGTAATAGGTGTTAAACCGTTAAGAGACACGAAATCTTGTAGTCCCATATCTTAGCCGTGGTGGTGAGCAGGCGGAATCTGGAGGTAACATTTGTCCCGTTAGAAATCGTAAAAAGGAATATGAGCAGTCGTTTCACCATGCCTCTTAATCAAAACAATCGCCGAGATAAACTCGGTTACCAATGTTCAGTATGCCAGTTAGAGGCTTTTTTGTCAAGCTGTACTCGAGGGCAGTTGGGAACGCTATGCGATTGGGAAAACAGTGACCAAGTGTGGTAGAATATGCAGCAAAATCCAGTTTGAACGACAAGTAGTACGAGGTTAATTGGATGGCGATTTACTCTATTCGGGCAATGGAGTTAAGGGATATATCTCAGGTGTCTCAGATCGAGCGGGAAGCCTTTCCCCCACCCTGGCCTGCCACCAATTTCAAGAGGGAACTGGTATCTAATAGCCTGACCTATTACTTTGTGGCTAATGAGGAGACGCCCGAGCAAAAGGAGCCGGCCCCTGTGATAGAGGCTGTAAATAACCCTGGCCCTTCGAAATCAAGGCTTGAGGCGTTGAGATTCGGGCTGAGACGCTTGTTCGGGGGGAGGGAAATGCCAGCAGTTCCAAGTCAATTTATCCTGGGATTTGCCGGGCTCTGGTTCATGGTGGATGAGGCCCATCTCGCTAACATAGCGGTGCGAGAGACTTCCCGACACCAGGGTATAGGGGAGCGTCTGCTTATCGCAGCGATAGAGGTCTCCATTGAGCGTAAGGCAAAGTTCTTCACGCTTGAGGTGCGCGTCTCTAATAGGGTAGCTCAATCCCTCTACAGGAAATATGGCCTGATTGAGGTGGGGACACGCCGCGGCTACTATATGGATAACAAAGAGGATGCTGTGATTATGACCGCAGAGGGGATTACATCGACTCCATATGTGAAGAGGTTTCAGGACCTGAAGCAAGCCCACGCCCAGAAATGGGGGAATCAGGTCTTCTTAGCCCGCTAAGCAGGGTAAATCATTACTGCCCGGTCAAGTCCAGCGAGGTCAGTAATTACACTGACTCTGGAATTGGGTATATATTGCTTAGCTAGCTCCGATACAGTTTGTCCTTGTTCATATCCTATCTCAAGCATAATTGCCCCTTTAGGTAGCAGCTTTCTCCCGGCTTGCGACAGAAGTCTCTCAATTTGTTTAAGACCATCCATGCCTCCTGCCAGAGCGATCTGCGGCTCGAACATTGATATTTCTGGGGGCAGTGTGGGCAGTTCTGTCTCCCTGATATAAGGCAAGTTGGCAACGATTAGATGCACCGGTTCAGGCAAGGGGTCGAGGAGATCGCCATGTAGCAAAGTAATCCTATCGCTCACGCCGTGGCGTCGGCAATTGCTCCTGGCTACTTCGAGAGCGGCTGAGGAGATGTCTGAAGCGTAAATTTTCACCTTAGATAGATGAAGGGCGATGGCGATAGAGATGGCTCCGCAGCCGGTGCCGATATCGGCAATTAAGCAGGATTGAGGGAGGGCAGCGTTGGCCAGCTCGATTGCCTTCTCTACCAGCAGCTCTGTCTCGGGGCGAGGGATGAGGGTACCGGGGGAAATCTGAAAGTCGATGCCGAAGAACTCCTTATGGCCGGTGATGTAGGCAGTGGGTTCATGGTTCAAGCGACGTTTAATGAGGCTGGAGAAGGCTGTGGTTTGCTCATTCGAGAGCTCTTGTTTTGTGTTGACATAAAGGCCAACGCGGTCAAGCCCTAAGAGATGTGCCAAGAGAATCTCAGCCTCGAGGCGCGGATTGTCGATATTGTGCATATGGAGGTCTTTTACGGCACGGTTTAGCGTCTCGGCTAAGGTTACCCCACTTTCGCCTCCAGTTGCTTGGCCTGGTCGGCAGTGGCTACAGCATCGATGATGTCGTCGAGGTTGCCCTCTAATATGCCTTCAAGGTTATGGACGGTCAGGCCGATACGGTGGTCTGTGACTCTACTCTGAGGGAAATTATAGGTTCTAATCTTCTCCGAACGGTCACCTGTACCCACCTGAGAGCGGCGGGCGTCGGTCACTTCCTGGAATTGACGTTGTCGCTCCTGGTCCAGGAGGCGCGCACGAAGCACTGCCATTGCTTTGATCTTATTCTGCAATTGAGAGCGTTCGTCCTGGCAGACAACCACCATTCCAGTGGGTATGTGTGTTATGCGCACTGCGGAGGCCACTTTGTTGACATTCTGGCCTCCGGCACCGCCGCTGCGGAAGGTGTCTACCCTTAAATCGTTAGGATCGACGGCGACCTCGATCTCCTCTGCCTCTGGCAGCACGGCTACAGTCGCCGTAGAGGTATGAATGCGCCCTGATGATTCGGTTACTGGCACACGCTGCACGCGGTGAACTCCACTCTCATACTTCAGCCTGCTGTAGACCCCTTTACCCTTGATCTCAAAGATGACCTCCTTGAAGCCGCCGATGCCTGTTTCGTTGCTGTTTAAGATGTCCACTTTCCAACCTTTGGCAGCGGCGTAGCGGGAGTACATCCGGAAGATGCTGGCGGCAAACAGCGCTGCCTCCTCGCCTCCCGCGCCGGCGCGGATCTCTACTATGACATCCTTTTTGTCAGCAGGGTCTTTGGGGAGGAGAGCGACCTTGAGTTCTTGCAGCAGGCGCTCACGCCTGCCCTGGAGGTTTTCTACCTCCTCTTTGGCGAGGACAGCCATATCGTCATCGAGCTTCTGGTTGAGCATGGCCTGGGTATCCTCCAGGCTTTTCACAGTGGCTTTGTATTCCCGATACCTGGTCACCACTTCCTCGAGGCTTGCTCGCTCCCGCGCCAGATTATGCAACTTCTCGAAGTCAAGAGCTATCTCAGGACGGGCCATAAGCTCGTTCAGCTCTTCATAGCGTTTTTCGATTGATTCCAGTCGCTCCAGCATAGTTCACCTAACAGAGATTATCTCATGCTCGGGTATCTAGAATATTATAGCACAGGTGAGATGCTTTTGAATGCGGAAGGCCCGGTACAGTTACCTGAATGTCTCAGCCACCTTGTCTATGGGGACGGTCTGCTGCTCACCCTTTGCCATGTTCCTTAGAACTACCGTCTTGCTTTTGACTTCATCATCGCCGATGATTATAGCGTATCGTGCTCCCGAGACATTGGCCTGTTTTAGCTGAGCCTTAAGGCTTCTCTCACTGAGGCTGGCGATGGCACTTATGCGTGATTTTCGCAGATGGGAGGTGAGTTTCATTGCTTCATCCCTGGCCTCTTTGCCCAGGTAGGCTACAAACACGGTGGGTGGAGGTAGGGCAGGGACAACAACATCTTGCTTCTTAAGATTGAGCACCAGGCGCTCTATGCCGGTGGCGAAGCCGACCGCCGGCGTGGGCTTGCCGCCAAGCTGCTCGATAAGGTTGTCATATCTGCCGCCTCCGCCAATGGCAACCTGAGATCCGGTTTCACCCTCCGGGGCAATCTCGAATACAGTTCTGGTGTAGTAATCCAGACCTCGCACCAGGCGGTGGCTGAGAGAAAACGGCAGGTTTAACAAATTGAGGTAGCTCTTTAACTGGTCGAAGTGGTCAGCGCATTCCGGGCAGAGATAATCTATGCTTCTCGGCGCTTGCTCAGTCGGAGCTAAGCAAGCCGGGTTCTTGCAGTCCAGAAGGCGCAGCGTATTCTTCGCCAGGCGACGCTTGCAATCGGGACAGAGCGAGTCTTTGTGTTGTGTGTAGTAAGTTTTCAGGCTTTCAAGGTACCGCGGACGACAGTCACTGCAGCCTATGCTGTTCAAACTGAGAGCAAGTCTTTTTAACCCCAAGTTTACATAAAGTTGCCAGGCTATACCGATTACCTCGGCATCGAGGGCTGGGTCGGCATCTCCTAGCGCTTCAACGCCGAACTGGTGATGCTCACGGTATCTTCCTGCCTGGGGGCGCTCATACCTGAAAATGGCGGCCATGTAGTAGAGCCTTACCGGCTGGGGAAGGTTATGCATACCGTGCTCAACATAGGCGCGGCACACCGGGGCAGTCCCCTCGGGGCGCAATGTAATCTGGTCTCCGCCTTTGTCCTCAAAGGAGTACATCTCCTTCTCAACGATGTCAGTGTCCTCGCCTATACTGCGCACGAAAAGATGGGCATCCTCGAAGGTTGGGGTATCGATGCGTTGATAGCCGTAGAGTTCACAAATAGCGGCTGCTGTCTGCTTGATATAACTCCAGTATCTCTGCTCTGGTGGCAATATATCCGAGGTGCCTCTTGGTGCCTGATACAATAAGAAAACCTCCTGTGCTCAAACACGTGATTTTTACGTTTAGCAGCATACAGCATCGGAAGTGGTTTGTAAAGAAGTTTGCATCCAAAACACCCTTGCAATATACTTTAGGGAGGGGATGGGGAAGGCGGGTTCATGGATGTAAAGCCTCTTCTCGACAAGGTAAGAGAGTATCTCCCTGAAGACAAGCTGACTCTAGTGGAGAATGCCTATCAGTTTGCCCTGAAAGCTCATGGCAATCAGCTTCGCCTGTCAGGTGACCCCTTTATCACGCACCCAGTGGAGACAGCTATGATTGTGGCTGACCTTCAGCTCGATGAGACCTCTGTTGCTGCTGCATTACTACATGATGTACCTGAGGACTGCGGGATTCCTTTCTCGGAGATTGAAAGTAAGTTTGGAGCGGAGGTGACAAAGCTTGTCGAGGGAGTAACCAGACTGGACAAAATATCATCCCAGGTTCAAAGTACCGGGCTTAAGAAGATCGCCGAAAGTGACGCCCAGGTGGAGAGCTTGCGCAAAATGTTCGTGGCTATGGCGGAGGATGTGCGCGTAGTGCTCATTAAGCTGGCTGACAGGTTGCATAATATGCGTACCTTAAAAGCATTGACACCGGAGAAGCAACAGAGGATAGCTCAGGAGACGATGGATATCTATGCTCCTCTCGCACACCGACTGGGGATGTGGCAGCTCAGGTGGGAGTTGGAGGACCTGGCTTTTCGCTATCTGCAGCCTGATAAGTATCGTGAGACCGCCCGATTGGTAGCTGTTCGTAGAGCGACCCGTGAACGCTACATAGCTCAGGTGATCCAGATCCTCAGAGAGGAGCTGGAGAAAACTGGCATCAAAGCGGAGGTTACAGGAAGACCAAAGAGTCTCTACAGTGTGTATAGAAAGGTGCAGAAATACGCTGCTCAGGGCAAGGAGTTCAGCGATATCCACGACCTGCTTGCCTTACGTGTAATGGTGGACACTATTCAGGACTGCTACAGCGCCCTGGGTGTCGTTCATAATCTGTGGCATCCGCTTCCTGACCAGTTCGATGATTTCATCGCTAACCCCAAAGAGAACATGTACCAGGCGCTCCACAGCACAGTGATGTGCCTGGGTGCCAGGCCACTGGAGGTACAGATACGTACCTACCGTATGCATCGTATTGCCGAATACGGCGTTGCCGCTCACTGGAAGTACAAGGAAGGTGGGAAAACGGATATAGGGTTTGAGGAGAAGATAACCTGGCTCAGGCAGCTTATGGAGTGGCAACGTGAGCTTAGCGGTACAGAGTTTATCGAGTCAATTAAGACTGACATCTTCCAGGACCAGGTTTTTGTGTATACTCCCAAGGGGGAGATAAAGGAGTTGCCCAGAGGAGCGACTCCGCTGGATTTTGCCTATCTAATTCATACTAACCTAGGGCATCGCTGCATCGGGGCTAAGGTGAATGGCAGGTTAGTTTCACTGGACTATCAACTTCGTAACGGTGATACCATTGAGATCATGACAACCAAGGCAAGCCGTGGCCCTAGCCTCGACTGGCTTAATCCCAACCTGGGCTATGTCAATACCAATCAGGCGCAGCAGAGGATCAGGCAGTGGTTCCGACGCAGGGAGAAGACAGAGAATATCGAAAGAGGCAGGGAGATTCTGGAGAAGGAACTCCGGCGTCTGGGGGTAAGTTTTTCCGATCGAGAGGGGATTGCAAAACTCTTTAAATATGAGTCGGTCGAAGATTTTTTAGCGGCTATTGGTTGTGGCGATATCAGCCCCAACCAGATAGATTTTAAGCTTACCGCTCCTGAGGAACGGCCACAGCAAACTATCCCCGTAACTGCTCCTTCTAAGCCTAAATCGACATCCTCGGCAGTTACAGTGCTTGGTGTAGGCGACCTGCTGACTCATATTGCACCTTGCTGTCAGCCTGTGCCGGGTGACCAAATAATAGGCTTCATTACGCGTAGCAGAGGCATCACTATACACCGTAAGGATTGTCCTAATGTCCTCAATGAAGATGAAAAAGAAAGGCTGATTAAAGTGGAGTGGGGTGAGGCAGGGCTCTTATTCCCCGTGAATATCAAGGTTGAGGTCTGGGACCGTGTAGGTCTGTTGCGTGACGTCACTGCTCTTGTATCCGATGAAAAGATGAATATAACCTCGGTATCGTTGTCTGACAAGGAGCGTGGCGATGGCACGCTTACCATTTTCCTCACCGTCGATATAAAAGACATCGGCCAACTGTGGAGGCTCTTCTCCAAGATAGAGGGCGTGCCCGGTGTAATCAACGTGAGTCGCACCATGGATGTCAAACGCGAGGGGTAGGTGGATCTCCTAAGTGGAACAAGGCTGGCTTAAGGAACAACTGAAAACGCTGCCTGCAAAGCCAGGGGTTTATCTATTTAAGGATGAGGTGGGGAAGGTACTTTACGTAGGCAAAGCGTCCAGGCTGCGCCAGCGGGTAAGGTCTTATTTCAGCGCTCCACATACGCTCGAACCGAAGCTACTTGGACTGATGAGCAGGGTGCAGAACCTTGACTTCATCGTCACCGATTCCGAGCAAGAAGCGATTATTCTGGAAAACAACCTCATCAAGAAGAATCGTCCTGACTTCAATGTCAGGCTTAAGGACGATAAAAGCTATCCCTACATCAAGGTAAGCCTCAACGAAGAGTGGCCCCGCGTATTTCTGACCAGGCGCTTTGAGGATGACGGCGGGCGCTACTTCGGTCCCTACGCCAGCGCTGGCTCCGTGCGCAGGACGCTCGACCTGTTGAAAAAGCTGTTTCGCTATTGCTCTCCCAGATGGGTTATCACCGGCAGGAAGCCGCGCCCCTGCTTCGATTACTCTATCCGCCGCTGTGTCGGGGCTTGTAGCAGTGAGATAAGCAAGGATGAATATCGCGAGATCATAGACCAGGTCACCCTCTTTCTCGAAGGAAAGCATGAGAAAGTAGTTCGCGATTTGCGACATAAGATGGAACGGGCCGCAGATGCGATGAAGTTCGAGAAGGCAGCTACGCTGCGCGACCAGGTTCAGGCGGTGGAGAGTGTCACCGAGGGCCAGAAGATTATCTCCGCCGGTGGGGGCGATGAGGATGTTATCGCATTCGCCAGGGAAAGGAATGAGGCTTGCGTGCAGATATTTTTTGTCCGCAGCGGCAAGCTCATCGGGAGGGAGAATTTTATACTGGAAGGGACGCAGGACGAAAAGCCCGGTCATATCATGGCTAGCTTTATCCAGCAATTCTATAGCTCTGCCCCATATGTACCTCCGCAGATCTCGCTGCAGACTGAGCCCGAGGATATGCCGGTCATAGCCTCCTGGCTGAAGAGCATACGCGGCGGTAAGGTCAGTCTTAAAGTCCCCGAGCGTGGTCAGAAGAAGAAGCTGGTAGATATGGTGACCGAGAACGCCGAGCAGGCACTGGCCCAGCTCAAGGCGAAGTGGCTGGCTGATACCGGGAAAACAGCCGCCGCACTCAAGGAACTTCAGGAAAGGCTAGACCTGCCCAAGTTGCCCAACAGGATGGAGTGCTATGACATATCGAACATCCGGGGCACCTCCGCTGTAGGCAGTATGGTGGTCTTCGAGAACGGACGTCCCAAGCCTTCAGCCTATCGCCGCTTCAAGATAAAAACGGTGGAAAGCATAGACGACTACGCCATGATGCAGGAGGTGCTCAGGCGTCGCTTCAAACGTGTCAAGGAGCAGGATGCTTCTTCCTGGGCCGTAATACCCGATCTGGTGTTGATAGACGGTGGCAGGGGGCATCTGACCTCCGCTCAAGAGGTGATGCAGGAGCTTGAGATAGATTCTATCCCTCTGGCCGCTCTGGCTAAGGAGAACGAGGAGGTCTTCTTACCCGGTGTAGCTGGGTCGCTGATCCTGCCTCGCGACTCCCAGGCGTTATATCTGTTGCAGCGTATCCGCGACGAGGCGCACCGTTTTGCCCTGTCGTATCACCTGCATGTGCGTAAGAAGGCTGCATTGACTTCAGCCTGGTCAGTGCCCGGCATCGGCCCCAAGCGCAAACGCGCCCTGCTCAAGAAGTTTGGCTCTGTCAGGGCTGTAAAAGAAGCCTCGATGGAGGAGCTGATGGCAGTCTCAGGCATGACCAGGCAGTTGGCGGAGAGGGTGAAAGAAGGGTTGTAGGTTTCCCATCCCGCTGGTTTCTTGGATTAGCTGAGAAGGAGGTTCTGGAGCGTATTGGTAATAGTGGAGTTATTAGGGTGTCTATCTACCAACACTATTCTATAATCTGCTTTGATGATGTTGCTGTGAGGAGGTAAGGTTTATGAGGACATATCGGGTGATTCTTGAGCCTAACGAGTCTGGTGGTTATACGGTCACTGTCCCCCTGTTGCCCGGGTGTATTAGCGAAGGCGACACCAGGAAGGAAGCCTTAGATAATATAAAAGAAGCCATAGAGCTTTATATCGAAAGCCTTCAGGAAGATGGTGAACCAATCCCCACTGAAGAATCTGTTGAGGAAGCTGTCGTAGAGGTTGCCGTTTGAAGCTTCCACGGGTCAGCGGCAAGCAAACCGTGGAAGCACTGCTGAGAGCATGATTCACTGTACACCGCATCAAAGGAAGCCACTATATTCTTAAGAATGCCAAAACAGGTCGGAGGATAACGATACCCTATCACCGCAGGGAGCTTTCTTTAAAGACCCTACACGCCATTTTGAAACAGGCTTCATTAAGCCCCGAGGATTTCTCCGAATTGCTATAAACTCCCCCTAACGAGATTCCTATTGCCCTGATAGGGATAAGCACGGGGGAACTCGAAGTTGCCAGCCTTCAGGGTTTTACCAGTATCTTGGCTCCCTCGCCGCTGGTAGCTTTTTCGAAAGCCTCGTTAATTCTGTCCAGGGGCAAAACATCCGTTATCAGGGGAGCCACGTCGATCTTCTTTCCTGCTATCAGGTCCAGCGCAATGCTATACTCGGCGGGGTTAAAAAGCATGGAGCCTTTAATAGTCAGCTCCCTCAGCGCAATGCTGCCCACTATAATCTCAGCCAAGTTCAGGCAAACGCCCACAATGACGATTGTGCCGCCTTTTCTGGTCATGGTCATAGCTTGCATCGTCGGCGCAACAGCCCCGGCGCATTCGAATACTACGTCGGGGCCTCTGCCATTAGTAAGCTCGAGGATTCTGGCAGCGGGGTCAACTTTTTGGGCATCTATGACTTCGTCCACTGCACCCTTAGCTAGCTTGATTCTGGACTTGCTTGTCTCTGAGGCATAGACTGCCCTGGCTCCCGATATCCTGGCCAGCCGGGCCACAAGCTGCCCTATGGGTCCCAGGCCGAGGACTGCTACTACATCTCCCGTGAGCATGCCGGACAAGCGGACAGCGTGCAATGCCACTGCCGTGGGCTCAGCCAAAGCTGCCTCCTCATAGCTCAGCCCCGAAGGTAATTTATGAAGCTGTTTTTCTTTAGTCTTGGTATAGGTGGCGAAGCCTCCGGCGCTGGCACCCCACCTCTCTAAAAAGGTCTCGCAAAGCCCCATATCTCCCTGTGTGCACCAGTAACACTCGTTGCAGGAGCAGGCTGATTCGGCTGTGACCTTGTCGCCTGCTTGCCAGCCCTTCACCTCGGAGCCAACTGCAACAATGTCTCCGGCGTACTCGTGGCCGTATCGTCCGGGCATCCCCAGAATATAGGTATGCAGGTCGGAGCCGCATATCCCGCAATATCGCACCTTTATCAGGACCTCATCTTTATCCAGTACCGGCCTGGGCGCCCTTTTTATGGCGAACTTCCTCTCGCCGACCACTACTGCTTCTCGCATATCAATGCCCTATCTATGGCTTTATTGGGCAGACACGCGGGTCTGCCCCTACGACTACTTATCAACCCCCTGTGTCCCCCAGTCTTGGGGGACTTTAAAAATTGGGGGACACCCCCAAACCCCCGGCAAAGGGGCTCTGCCCCTCTGCACACCCTGAAAATTGTTGTTAATCGCTCGCTGTGGATGTTATCATCCCCGATGAGCAAAAAGACTTCATGGGGCAGACCCGCGTGTCTGCCCCTACGGATTTGGGTGGGTCGGAGCAGATGCTCCTGGCTACCCGTAACCCCAGCGAACACATGGATTCGCTCCTACGCTTGTCCCCCCTTTTCTAAAGGGGGTTAGGGGGATTAGGCGCCCCCTATTTGCGGAACTTGGCGATATCCTTGTCTACGTCCCCGATACCGAGCCTGACAAGTGTCTCTTTCGTAGGGATGCCGTTACTGTCCCAGCCTCTAAGTTCATAATATTGGTCTATGATTTTGTCCGGCGTCCTTATCACCTCGCCGTCGCGTACCCCACCCTTCAAAGGCTCAGTGAGAAATCTCCCGGGTAGCTTGTCGTCTTTCCTGCTGAAGCCATCGCGGACGTTAAAACATCGCTCCAGATTATATACCCTCTCTCCTACAAGGAACTGGTAATCCACGCTGGCGAACTTGGGCACGCCGGTGGCCGCCGCCAGCATCTTCCCAATAAGTTCGTGATCGTATAACTGCAAATGGTGGCTGGGGAATATGCAGGCCACAGACAACTCCAGTGCGGCTGTGGAGTCATGGTTCCATTTAATGACGTCCCCCTGCCCCTCGTCCTGGGCCGGGTCCAAGAGCCGCGGCTTGGGGTCTCCGATCTCCTGCTGGGGCCAGCCGAAGTTGTGGTTTGCCCCCATGTTGCTCAGGGCCCAGTTCATGCCCATAGCTTTTCTCGCGCGGGGGTCGTAACCGGGTGTCTCCAGCCCTTTGACATGCATAGCATATTGCTCAGCACCCTTGCCGATGTATTCGGCTGCCCTTTTCACGCCCTCAGCAAGGATGTCGCCCAGTCCCTCACGAGCGGCAATCTTCTTAACGAGTTGAATCATAGGCTCGGGGTCTCCGTATTTCAGCACCAGGCCATCCGTATCCTTCGCGGTCAGGATGCCCTTCTCGAACAGCTCATAGGCGAAGCCGATACTA
Organism: Dehalococcoidia bacterium; assembly: GCA_014874385.1. GTDB lineage: Bacteria > Chloroflexota > Dehalococcoidia > SZUA-161 > SZUA-161 > JACWAE01. The sequence continues at coordinate 32,203 of JACWAE010000097.1, forward strand.
TTGCCGGTGCTTATCACGTCCAGCCCTTGCTCAGCGCAGATGTGGTTACAGACCAGGGTGGCGTTGGTATCGGTGCAACCTGTGGGTCCGCTGAAAACCCAGGCGCCCTCAAACTGCGGTCCCTCGACGGTGAGCCCCTTATAGGGTCCATCTGGCACTTGCCTTATTTTTCCGCATTTAAGTGAACATGCATAACAGCCCACGTGGTCTATGGTAATCTTGGAGTAGGGCCACATGCCAATGTTCTCAGGCCAGTTTGGCAGCTCTCCGTAACGCCAGTTCTTCATGGGAATAGAGCCGAAGGTAGGGTAGAAATAGTCCAATCCCTGCACAGTGCCGTATTCTTTGAATACACCATAGCCCAGCCCCGCCTTCATGGCCTTTACCTGCTCCTGCACCAGCTTCTTAAACTCAGCGGGATTCGCAATGTCTTCCTTTCTCCCGGCTACTATTACTACAGCCTTGAGGTTCTTGGATGCCAGCACGGTTCCGGTGCCGCCGCGGCCGGCGGCGCGTTCCCCGCTGATGATGGGGCCGAAGCGCACCAGCTTCTCCGCCGCAGGACCGACGCAGACCATGCGCGCCTTAGCTCCATGTTGTTTTTTCAGATATTCCTGGGCCTGGCTGGTGGTCTTGCCCCAGATGGGGGCAGCATCCAGGATTTCGTACTTGCCGTCTTTGATGAAGAGATAGGAGGGTTTGGCTGCCTTACCCTCAATAATCATAAGCTCGAAGCCTGCCCACTTCATCCAGGCACCAAAGTCGCCTCCGCCGACACTGCGAGTATAGGTGTTGGTAAGGGGGCTCTTGGTAACGGATATCCATTTAGAGAATGCCTGAGCGCTCGTTCCCGCCAGCGGTCCTACTGTGAGAAATAGCTTGTTCTCGGGGCCCAGCGGGTCTATATTTGGCTTGACCTCATCGTAAAGATACCTGGCGCAGAAGCCGCGCGCCCCTACGAAGTCATTTTGTATCTTTTGGGGGATATCCTCTTCTTTGGTTGCACCCTTGGAAAGATTGACCCGTAGCAGTCTGCGCATCCTGCCTCCTTTACTGGGTAGCCTCCGGGAAGTGTAGCTCATCGAATGGGGAACTGTCCGTGTGCCAGAATTATGCAACATCACTAGCCCTCTGTCAACGCATCTTTGTTTTGAGCAGGGGGTTCCTCTGACTACCTACACCTACAGGCATTGCATCATTTGGCCTGTAGACCTATAATGGCCGCCGGGAGGACGTACAAGATGAACGCCGCAAAAATGCGCCTGCCGCAGCTTGCCTGGTACGGCAATACCGAGCTTGAAATCGAATTTCCATCATCATGGGATGTGTCCGTTTGCTATATGAAGGGACACCGGCGCCGGGCGCTGAGCGAGAAGGGCTTCCGCGAGGCATTCGCTAACCCCATAGGCACTAAGCCGATAAGGCAGCTTGCAAGGGGTAAAAAGGAGGTCGCCATCCTTTTCGACGATATGTCAAGGCCCACCAGGGTAGCCGAAGTTGTCCCCTATGTGCTTGAGGAGCTAGAAGCGGCCGGAGTGAAGGACCAGAGTATAAGGTTCATCGCCGCAGTGGGAGCACACGGTGCGCTCACCCGCCTGGATTTTGTCAAGAAGCTGGGCGAGGCAGCACTCAGCAGATTTCCTGTCTACAACCATAATCCCTACGAGAATCGCACCTATTTGGGGGAGACGAGCCATGGCACACCGGTCGCTGTAAATGCGGAGGTAATGGGCTGCGACTTCAAGATAGGCATAGGCTGTCTGATTCCACATCCTCTGACCGGTTTCGGAGGCGGGAGCAAAATTATCCTCCCCGGCGTGGCCTCTATTAATACTATGGCTGCTCACCACCGCGATTTGATAATGAGGCTGCTCACCCAGGGTCAGGACCCCGGGATAGGCGTTGCCACATTTGAGGGCAATGTGATGCGTCGTGATATAGATGAGGCTGCCAGAATGGCGGGGCTCGATGTCAAGATTGACACTGTTTTGAACGGACGGGGGCAAACTACAGCCATCTTTGTGGGTGACCCCATCGCTGCTTATGCCGAAGGAGTGAAGCTTGCCAGAAAGGTCTACGCCACGGAGCCTGCGGAGA
>JACWAE010000098.1 GCA_014874385.1 Dehalococcoidia bacterium
CATGGAAGGAGCGTTACCCAGCGTTCTAGGCGGGCTTGTTTCCGTGCCTGTTATTGCCGTCCCCACCAGTGTAGGTTACGGAGCCAGTTTTAATGGCTTGGCGCCGTTGCTGACCATGCTCAACAGTTGCGCCCCGGGAGTAGCTGTGGTCAATATCGATAATGGCTTCGGAGCCGGTTACCTGGCCGGGCTGATCAACTTGCCGAAGAATGAACTGGACAGTAGAGAGGATGAGGACCCAAGATAAGTTTGAACGGCTGAAAAACATCTTGCGAGAGATGGGAACAGTCCTGGTGGCCTATTCCGGGGGTGTCGATAGTACTTTCTTGGCCATGACGGCTCATGAAGTACTTGGAGCCAACTCACTGGCCGTTTTTGCCCATTCGCCGGTCTCCCCTCCTGCTGAGCGAGAAGAAGCCGAGGCCATAGCTCGCCGGATAGGGCTACGCTATAAACACATCGAAAGTAAAGAGATGGGAAACCCGGACTTTGTGGCCAATCCGCCTGACCGCTGCTACTACTGTAAAAGGGACCTGTTTTGCGAATTGAAGCCCATCGCATCTGCCGAAGGCCTAGCCTGGATTGCCGATGGGACTAACTATGACGACCTGAGCGATTACCGGCCGGGCAGGCAAGCATCCGCCGAAGCCGGGGTCCGCAGCCCTCTCTATGAGGCTGGATTGACCAAAGACGAAATCAGACGGCTTTCCCAAGAAAAGGGGCTGTCCACCTGGAACAAACCGGCTTCACCCTGTTTGGCCTCACGTATTCCTTACGGCACTCCGATCACGCATGAGATACTACACAAAATAGCTGAGGGAGAAAGATACCTGCATAGCCTGGAGCTGCGCCAGCTCCGCCTGCGGCATCACGGCGATATTGCTCGGATTGAGGTCGATGAAAAAGACATCGCTATTTTTCTTGGAGACGGCATCCGCTCTGAAATAGTGAAGCATATTAAAGCTCTGGGCTATCAATATGTCGTTTTGGACCTTTCTGGATACCGCACCGGAAGCTTGAACGCGGGGATTACCGACAATACCGGGCAGGAAGGGCAGCATGCCTAGAATTGCCTATTTCGATTGCTTTTCCGGATGCAGCGGCGACATGATACTGGGGGCGCTGCTGGACGCCGGGCTCGAACTGGATGCCCTGAAGAAGGGCCTGTCCAGCCTTGATGTCGGCGGCTACCAAATTTCGGCGGAGAAGGTACAGCGCGCCTCCATTACGGCTACCAAGTTTAATGTAGTTGTCGATGAACACGCCCATCATCGCCGCGGACTTTCTGACATTCTCAAGATTATTCATACCAGCCGGCTTTCTGATAATGTGAAGGAGAAAAGCAGCGCCATGTTCCAGCGGCTGGGCGAGGTGGAAGCCAAAATCCATGGCTTGCCACTCAACGAAGTACATTTTCACGAGCTTGGGGCTATTGATACTATCATTGACATTGTGGGGACAATCTTTGCAATGGAGTTATTAAATATAGGACATATTTATGCCTCTGCACTGCCTGCGGGAAGCGGCTATGTCTCCACAGCTCACGGGATGCTGCCGGTCCCGGCTCCCGCTACGCTGGACTTACTGGCCGCTGCCGGTGCGCCTGTGATTTTTACCTCCGGGTCCACCGGCCCTCCCGGCGAGCTAATCACACCGACGGGAGCCGTACTGGTTACTTCACTGGCCAATTTTACCCGTCCGGAGATGAAAATAGAAAGAGTAGGCTACGGAGCCGGCAGTAAGGATTTCAAAAACTGGCCCAACATCCTGCGTATCTGGCTTGGTGAAGAAGTAGAATCGGAAGACGCCGGCGAATTAACACTGCTGGAAACCAACATTGATGACATGAACCCGCAAATATTCGGCTATCTCATGGAAAAACTCCTGGCGGAAAAGGCCGCCGATGTCTGGTTTACACCCATCCAGATGAAGAAAAACCGCCCGGCCGTGATGCTCAGTGTCCTGGGTCCGGTCTCCAGCGAAGCCAGATTAACCGAGATTATTATGAGAGAAACCTCTACCCTGGGCATCAGGGCCAGGCGGGTCGCCCGCCACATTGCCTACCGGGAAATAATTGAATTTGATTCCTGTCTGGGTCATGCCAGAGCCAAGGTCAAACGGTTCGGTAATGACTTTATTGATATATCTCTGGAATATGATGACTGCCGCCGGGTAGCCATAGAACGTAACATGCCCCTCCACGAAGTTTCCAAGATGATAGAAACTGAGGCCCGGCGGTACCTGGCTGCCCATAACCAGGAATAAAAACAGTTGACAAAACTGACCCTTGACAAAGGCTTCCCTATCGTGTATAGTTGCAACTAGGTGCAATAACTATGAGTTGCCTGGAGACATTAAAAGAAAAAGGGCTGAAACTCACTCCCCAGCGCAGACTGATAGCAGGTATCATCCATGATGCTGGGTCACATCTGATGGCAGAGGACATTATTTCTTATGTCCAGAGCAAGATGCCCGGGGTAAATAAGTCTACCATATACCGGACGTTAGAACTCCTTGAGGAATTGGGTTGCGTTATCAAAAGCGAATCTGGCGACCACTTCATCTATCATCACGCTGAAGAAGGACACCATCATCATCTGGTCTGCCGACAATGCGGTAAAACCATCGATTGCACCGAAAACCTGTTTGCTCCGTTGGAGCATAGGCTCGCCGAGAAGTATAGCTTCCGGGCTGAATTCAAACATGTAGTAATTAACGGCTTGTGTGAGGATTGTAAGAACAAGACAAACTAGGGCAGATATATTTTTTGCTTTATTAATGCAACCAGTTGCATATGCTACAGTTGGCAACAGAATCAGGACGGTTATGATAGAAACTAAATTAGCGGTTTTCCAGGTGGATGTATCGAGAGAAACCGGTGAAGTGATGTTATTTATCGAAACAGGATATGGCATGAGGTCCGTTATGGGTTGGCCGAACGTAAGTGGCTTGCAGGATTTCGCCAGGTCGTTACTTAACATCATTGCTCATATTGATAGCAGGATTAATAACGTATATCATACCGGATTACCTGACCACAAAATCAAAGGCACATAGATATTAAGAAGATTAGGTAATAGATGCACATACCTGATGGTTATCTAAGCCCAGCCACCTGTGGAACTATGTATGCAATCTCTACACCTTTCTGGTATATAGCAACCAGGCGTGTCCGTCAGGCCCTTACCGGGCGCACCGTCCCTGTGTTGGCTCTCTTCGCAGCTCTCTCATTTGTGTTAATGATGTTCAATGTGCCCTTGCCAGGAGGCACCACTGCCCACGCGGTGGGTGGCACGCTTCTGGCCATCGTTTTGGGGCCCTGGGCAGCGGTGATAGGTGTTTCGGTGGTACTGGGGATCCAGGCCTTATTTTTCGGAGATGGTGGTCTCCTGACTTTTGGTGCCAATTGTTTCAACATGGCCATAGTCCTCCCCCTAGTGGGATACTTTGTTTACAAGGTAATTTCGAGTAACTCAGAGGCTACTTCGGCCCGCCGTCTGGTGGCGGCAGTTGTAGGAAGCTACATAGGTATTGTCTCGGCTGCTTTCTTCGCAGGACTTGAGCTCGGGATTCAACCCATCTTATTCCACACCGCTACCGGCGTCCCCCTCTATGCCCCGTACGACTTGAGCAAAGCTCTGTCGGCCATGGTAGGGGGACATCTTCTTATTGCGGGCCCCGTCGAAGCCTTGGTGACAGGTCTGGTGTTCGCATTCCTGCAACGAACTCATTCCAGCCTTATCAAAGCGGATGTGCCGGGAAAGAAAGAGGGGAAGCTCTGGCTTGCCTGGGGGGCTCTGGGCGTGCTGGCCCTGGCAACGCCGGTGGGACTCCTCGCTTCAGGTACAGCCTGGGGTGAATGGGGGGTAGACGAACTCAAGGATCTGGGACTGGGCTTTATACCTAGCGGACTGCAGAGATTTGCTGCGTGGTGGCCAGCTCCGCTGCCGGACTATGGCTTTCCCAGGATGGGAGCTGTCATCGGCTATATGCTGTCGGCGTTTGTAGGTGTTATTGTAGTGGCTCTATTGCTCTGGCTGGCTGGAAAGATGCTCGTTCGTACTCGCAAAGGCAAAGACCTGACCAAAGAACGGCCGCCATCAGAAACGGGTTCTCCGGGGTGAAAACCAAAGACTTTCTATCTAAAAACATCTCCACTATTACCAGCGCGCTGGAATCCGTGATTTCGGCCGAAGACCTGTGCCGTGCTCCGGGATTGCTTCAGGGACTGGATCCCCGCGTCAAGGTGGCGACTGTCTTGCTTTTCATTGTCGTTGTGGGTCTGGCCCAGAGTCTGCCGATACTAGCCGGCGTATTTGTCATTATCTTGGCCTTCGGCTTGTTATCCAAGGTGCCACTGGGGTTTCTCCTCAAGCGCATTCTGCTCTTTATCCCTATCTTTACCGCAGTGATCGCCATACCAGCACTTTTCATTACACCGGGAGAGCCGCTGGTAACTGTGGGCAGCAAGGTCATCATTACTGAACAGGGAGCTCACACCGCCGGCTTCCTTGTCCTCAGGGTGATGGACTCCCTGTCTTTGGGAGTGCTTCTCATTCTTACCACCCGCTGGACGAACATCCTGGCAGCACTACGCTGGTTTCGTGTGCCTTCGCTTTTCGTAGCCGTCTTGGGCATGACCTATCGCTATATATTCCTCTTACTCCACACTGCCAACTCGATGTTCCTGGCCCGGCGAAGCCGCACCTTGGGTAGCTTCTCTGGAAAGGAAAACCGCCGTTGGCTGGCTCAAGCGCTGGCTACAACCATGGCCAAGTCACAACACCTGAGCGAGGAGGTATATCTCGCCATGCTCTCCCGAGGATACCGGGATGAGGGGCTGGCTCTGAACGACCTTAGCCTGAAGAGACGGGACTTCTTATGGGTAGCCTTTGCCTTGGCTACAGCAGCGGTCTTATTGTGGAGCAACAAGCTATGATGGAATTGGACACAGGGCGTATATTTGAGGCCAAAAACCTCAGCTATGATTATCCAGGGAATATTACAGCTCTGAGACAGATCAATTTTACCGTTGGGTCAGGGGAACTCGTAGCTTTGGTGGGGGCCAATGGATCCGGCAAGAGCACCATGCTCAAACTTCTGGATGGACTCATATTTCCCAAGGAAGGAGAGTTGCTGGCCTTCGGGAGATTACTTTCCGAAAAGACACTGAAAGATGGAGCTTTTGTCAGGGAATTTCGCAGCAGGGTGGGGCTGGTATTTCAGGACCCGGACGTGCAACTCTTTTCTCCCACCGTGTGGGATGAAGTTACCTTCGGTCCCCTTCAGTTGGGGATTCCAAAGGATGAAGTGATATCCAGAGGTTCAGAGGCCTTGAAGCTGCTGAATATAGCCCATCTCCGAGAGCGGCCCCCCTATCTCCTCTCCGGCGGAGAGAAAAAGAAGGTATCCCTGGCTTCCGTGCTTTCTCTCCATCCCCAGGTCCTTCTCCTGGACGAGCCTACGACCGGCCTGGATCCGTGGAGCCAGGGGAACCTCATTGATTTTCTGATAGAGTGGGCACATGAAGACAGGAGCCTGGTCTTCAGCACTCAAGACCTGGACACAGTGGAGGAACTCGCGACGAGGGTGATTGTCCTAGGCATCGATCATAGCGTAGTGGCCGATGGGAAGCCGGAACAGTTCCTTTCCAATCCTGATTTCCTCCTCCGGACTAACCTTGTCCACGAACACTCACACAGGCATAAGGAACTCGTACACCGCCACCCGCACCTACATGAGCATCAGCATTGATAACTGTTGGAGCATTATAATGAACCCCGGGGATTCATCTGAAGTGATTACTTAAAGCCTTGGCAAGTCCTTTCTCGCCGCTTCCTCTATGAATGATAGGCTATATGAAAGAGCATGGATGGGGGCACGCAAGCTGTCATCGACTGTAGGCTGTTAGAAGCGGAGCATAGTGGCTGCTTCGCCTGCAGATAGCTGTCAAGACAATTTTGAGATTTCGATTGCCGATACTTGACCCAGTTTCAGGTCTCAGTTAACCTTTTATTATGCGTACTGACAAAAAGAGAAGAGGGTACACATTATACAGTTTGGTCACAACCCTTATCGAAGAAGCGGCTCTGGCAGCAGTCGTGCTCTGGGTCTTGCCTCATTTCGGGATAAAGATTCCTCTCTGGCTCCTCATCGTGCTTGTGATGGCATGGGGTATTTATTCCTACCTGAGTTTCCGGCTGGGGAAAAAGGCTCTTAGTAAAGCGCCAGCCGTTGGCACTGAGGCGATGATTGGCCTCAGGTGCAAAGCAACCACGCCACTGTCTCCGAGCGGTTATGTGTTGGTTGGCAGCGAGCTATGGGCGGCACACTCAGTGGCTGGAAATGTTAGCCCCGGTACCGAAATGGTGATTACAGAGATAAAGGGGCTCACCGTTTTTGTGCGGCCTCTATCCAGCGTTGACTCAGGGGAAAGCCCGCTGTAACTAATCCTGAAACTTTACCTCATTTTGGCCCTGTCGTCAGAGTTGGCGGCACTGGTGGCTTCCTTCTTCTCAAGGACCAGTACACCACCAGCCCTATCACTATCACCGCAATGATCGGGCCAATAATCACCCATATGTTTGTCTTCTCATTGGTGATTGCTGCAGGCGCCACATTCTCGGGG